>CAMAZK010000044.1 GCA_945863205.1 Akkermansia muciniphila
GCATCCGGGTCCTTCAGTTCCAGCTCGATCCCGGTGATGCCGCTTTCGAGATCGAAAAACTCCTGGGCGATGTTCAGCGGCACATAGCCGCGCAGACCGGCGGTGTCGGCGCGGAGCGTGCCGACGAGGGTGAGGTCCTTGGAAAGCACGGTGACGTTGTCGAGTGCCTCGGCGCGCTTGGTGTCCTCCTCATCCTCCGGGATCTCGCGCACCTGCTGGATGAACTGGTTCACGCTGTCTGCGGCGTGCACGACGAGCGTGTCGCCGATCTTCGCCCCGATCTCGCGGGCGAATTTGTCGCTGAGGATGATGGAGTCGCCATTGAGGTCGAACTTTCCCTCCTTGAGGTGTTTGCTGAGCTTTTTCAGCAGTCCGTTGTCCGGATCGTCGGCCATGCCGATGACGCTGACGCCTTTCAGGTTCCCCTCGTTCTCAACAACGACCACGCCCTCCGCCACGGGCACGGCGGAGGCGACTTCAGGAAGTGCGGCGAGGGTCTGGCGCAGCTCGCGCCAGTTCGTCTGCGGCGCATCATCGCGGGAGGTCATGGGCTGGACCATGGCGTGCGGCTCGAAGCCGATGAGCATCTGCCGGAACTCCCGCTGCCAGCCGCTGAACACCGACATCACAAAAACCAGCACGCCGACGCCGAGCATGACGCCGAGCATCGAGATCACGGTGATGACCGAGATGAACGAACGCGTGGGCCGCAAGTAGCGCAGAGCGAGGAAGAGGGGGGCGGACATGGCGGGTGGTTTCAGGCGATTGCGAAGACCGGCAGGAAAATGACGAATGCGGAATGACGAATGACGAATGAATGACGAAGGGCGAATGACGAAGCACCGCAGGACCGCAGTGCGCGGACGATTTGGGCCTTCGACATTGGGATTTGATTCGTCATTCGTGATTCTGGTTTCGTCATTCCGCCGAGGTCAGTCCCGCAGCGCCACCGCCGGATCCACCCGCGCCGCCAGCCAAGCCGGAGGCAGCGCGGCCAGCAGGCAGAGGCCGATGGCGCCGAGGCAGGTGGCGGTGATGAACCAGGGCTCGATCTGCGCTGGAATGGTGGAAAGGAACATGCCGGAGGACGAATCGGCATTGCCACCACTGAGCAGGGCGATGCCCGCACGAAGGTCATCGCGAAAACGCAGCACGAGACCGCTGAGGACGAGGCCGCTCACCGTGCCGAGAGTGCCGACGAAAGCGGCCTGGGAGACAAAAATGCCGATGATCTGGCTCTGCCGCGATCCCAGCGCGGTGAGCACGCCGATCTCCCGCCGCTTCTGCGTGGTGACGGTGATCGTGGTGTTCATGACGGAAAAGGCCGCGACCACGAAGATGATCATCAGAACGATGCCCATCATCACACGCTCGTTGCTCATGGCGGCGAGCCGCGCATCCCCCGCGTCGGTCCAAAGGGAGGCGGTCCAGCCGCTCGGGATGATACCCGCGGCCACGAATCGATCGCGGACATTCTTCACATCTCCGGGCTGCTTTAACTCGATCAGCACCCCGCTGACGTTCTCACCGAAGCCGAAGATCTGCTGCGCAGTCTCGAGCGTCATGTAGCCGTAAGCTCCGGCGGTGTCCGAGCGGAGGCTGCCGGTGTGAATGACCTCCTGAGCGTGCAGCTTGATGTCTTTGTAGGCCGCGTGGCGTTTTTCCTCATTCTCTTCATCCGACGCGATGCGAAAGCGCTGCACCGCGCTGGTGACGTTCGCGGAGGCATAGACACTGATCTTGTCCCCCGGATGCGCGTCGAGCTGACCGGCGACGTAGTCGGCGCAAACGACGCCGCCATGACGCAGCACCATTTCGCCCTCGATGTGGTGCTGCGAGACCTTCTCCATGTAAAACTTCCCTCCGTCCGCCGGCAGGCCGATGACATCCATGCCGGACTGCAAGCCCTCGCGCTCGGCATACATGACGCCGCTGACGTAGGTGCTGGCGGCGAGCGTGTCCGGCTGCGCTTTCACTTGGGCGAGGATTTCGGCGGCGGTCGCAGGCGCGGCGGGCTTTCCGCCTTCCGGATGCAGCAGCATGTGCGGTTCCGAGCCGATGAGCGTTTTGCGGAACTCGCCCTCGAAGCCCTTCATCACGGAGCTGATCACGATCATCGCCGTGACACCGACCATGACGCCGAGAATGGAGATGACCGTGATGACGGAGACGAACGAACGCTTCGCACGCAGGTAGCGGCGGGCGAGGAAGAGCGTGGCGTTCGCAGACATGGAGCGCACCAAAGCGATGCGCGGAGGAGTTTCGAGGAGAAAGTGAGGAATGGCGTCATTGGATGATGTCTTGCCTGGCGAATTGTGATCCCGGAGGGATCAACGAAGGTAGCTAGGCGCAAGTCTGCGCAGCGGACGCCGCCCCTGGACCTCGAAACCCAAATCGTTTCCCCAAGGGCGCATGCCGGAGGTAGGCGAGAAATGTGCGTGAACCCAGCGTGAGCGAGGAGTCTCCGCAGGGCTCTTGCACCCCTGCCGGGGTGCGTCCTTGAGCTTGAGGTCGTTTGTTTTCGTGTCCGGGGGTGTTCGCTCGTTCCTCGCTCGACCCCCGGCTACCTTCTCCGATCCCTTCGGGATCGAATCACTGAGAAAATCTTTCTTGAACCAGGGATGTCGCATGCCTCAGAGCGGCTCGGATGTCATCCATCTTCAGGTAAGGATAGAGGGTGAGCAGTTCATCCTCACGGCAACCTGATGCCAGCATGCCGGTGATCATGCTCACGGTGACTCGCGTACCCCGCACACAGGCTTTTCCGCCCATGATGCCAGGGAGCCTCGTGATTTGCTCGTCCGACACGAAGCTCACTTTTTGGCCGGAGCTTCGATGCCAAACAACGGCAGCGATTTCTGCACGGACTTGGTGACGCCCCAGGCGAGCGGGGCGGCGACGATGATCCAGATGAGGACGGCTTTCATGGCGTGAGATCAGGCGTTGGGCGTTTCTTTGACGTGATGCTTGGGATCGACCGGACGGACGAGCAGGTTGGCGACGAGGCCGACGCCGAGCAGGCCGCACATGAGGTAGAAAGTGCCGTTGTAGGCCTGCGCCTTGGCCACGCCGGAGGCGACGCGGTTGTCATAGAAGCCATTGATGAGCGAAGGGCCGATCACGGCGGCCATGCTCCAGGCCGTGATGAGGCGCCCGTGAATGGCACCGACCTGGTAGGTGCCGAACATGTCCTTCAAGTAAGCCGGGATGGTGGCAAAGCCGCCGCCATACATGCTGATGATGACGGCGGTGCAGATGACAAAGAGCGTGCGATTTTGAGTCTCCTGCGTGTAGGGCAGCAGCGCGTAAAGCGCGGCTCCGAGAATGAAGTAGATGCAGTAAACCGTCTTCCGCCCGGTGAAGTCGGAGATGGACGACCAGATGAAGCGGCCGCCCATGTTCGAAATACTGAGCAGGCCGGTGAATCCGGCGCCGATGGCCACGCTGACGCCGAACATGTCCTGGCACATGTCCGCCGCGCGTCCGAGCACGCCGATGCCGGCGCTGACGTTCATGCACAGCACCGTCCACAGCAGCCAGAACTGCGGCGTCTTCCACGCGGTGTCCACCGACACGCTGGCGGTGGTGATCATGTGGTTCACCGCAGCCGCCTTCGGCTCGTAACCTTCGGGTTTCCAGCCGGGTGCAGGCACGCGCACGATGACGGAGCCGAAGATCATGAAGAAGGCGTAGATCCCGGCCATGACGAGCAGCGCCCCGATGGCGCCGCTGTCGGAGCCGCTGGCAAAGTGCTTCATCAGCTCCTGCGACAGGGGCGAGGCGATGAGCGCACCGCCGCCGAAGCCCATGATCGCCATGCCGGTGGCCATGCCGGGCCGGTCGGGAAACCACTTCACCAGCGTCGAGACCGGCGCGATGTAGCCGAGCCCCAAACCGATCCCACCGACGAATCCGTAGCCGCCGAGGATCAGCCAGAGCATCTTCAGCTTCACGCCCAGCGCGGTCAGCAGCAGCCCCCCACAAAAGCACAGGCAGGCCGCCAGCATCGTCTTCCGCGGACCGCTGCGCTCCACCCATTTTCCGAAGGTGGCCGCCGACAGGCCCAGCATCACAAGGGCGATCATGTAGGCCCACTGCACGCTGGAGATCGTCACGCCGAGCTCGGTGCTCAGCGGCTTGTTAAAGACACTGAAGGCATACACCTGACCGATGCACATGTGCACCGCGACGGCGGCGGGAGGGACGAGCCAGCGGCTGAAACCGGGCTTCGCGACGGTGGCTTCGCGGGAGAGAAAACTCATGGTTGGGTCGGAAAAAACGGTTGAGCCGTCTGTTTTAGGCGGGCGGCGGGCGAAATGGCAAGGAAAGTTTCGAATCGACAAGAAACCGACCGTTTCATACGTTCATCGCACACATCCCGGCAATTCCGCCGGGATGCTTCAAAACCAAAACAAGACAAAACGATGAAAACTCTGCTCTCCGTCGCCTTCCTCTCCCTCGCTTCCGTGGCTCTCGCCGCTGACAAGTGCCCCATCAGCGGCAAGCCCGCTGACTCCAGCATCACCAGCACCGGCAAGGACGGCAAAACCGTCTCCTTCTGCTGCGAGAAGTGCAAAGCGAAGTTCGACGCCAAGAACAAGTAAGCGCCTCCGCACTGACACCGTCAGTGCCTCGACGAGCGGAACCGGGAAACCGGTTCCGCTTTTTTTAGCGCTTCTTGCCCCGGCGCTCCTGCAGGAACTTCTGGAATCCGAGCTGCACAAACTCGGGATCACGCGCCCGGATCAGCGCATCGTCCAGGTTGATGAATCCATGGCAGGCCAGATGCACGAGGCTGTCATCAATGGTGTGCATACCCTCCCCGCCGCCGATTTGAATGAGGTTCGAGAGCTGGGTGAGACGCCGGGCCCGGATGCTGGAGGCGATGCCCTGATTGCACACCATGACCTCGGAGGCCATCACGCGCCCTTCCTGGTCGATGCGCGGAATGAGCGACTGGCAGATCACGCCTTTCAGCGAGCTGGCGAGCTGCGAGGCCACAAAATCCTGCTGCTCATCCGGAAAGGCGTCCATGACGCGCAGGATCGTGCTCGGCGCATCGTGCGTGTGCAGCGTACTGATGACGAGATGCCCCGTCTCCGCCGCCGTCAGCGCGACGCGCATCGTCTCCAGGTCGCGCAATTCACTCACGACAATGACGTCCGCATCCTGCCGCAGGGCGCTTTTGATCGCAGCGGCAAAGCTGTGCGTGTCCGCGCCCACCTGGCGCTGGCGCACGAGGCTGCGCTCGTGGGTGAAGAGATACTCGATCGGGTCCTCGATGCTGACGATGTTGGCCTGCCGGTGCCGCGTGATGTGCTGCGTCAGGGAGGCCAGCGTGGTCGTCTTGCCGCTGTTGCTGGTGCCGGTGACGAGCACCAGCCCGTCTCGCAGCTCGCTGAATCCGATGACCGTGGGTCCGTGCCCGAGATCCCGCAGATCGGGAATCTGCGCCGGGATGTAGCGGAAGGACGCCTCGATGCGGCCCAGCACGTAGCAGGCGTTCCCGCGGAAGCGGCCGAGATTTTCCACCTGGATGGCGAAATCCAGCTCCCACTCCTGTTCCAGCTTGGCACGCTGGTTTTCCTTCAGCACGCCAAAGATCAGCTCGCGCAAATCGGCGATGTCCAGCACCTCGTCCGCCACCGGCCGCAGGATGCCGTTGATACGCCCCATCGGCGGACTGCCCGCGCTGAGGTGCAGGTCCGACCCGGCACGGTCGATGACCATGAAAAGATACTCGATGAGGTCGTGCTCGCGCATGGCAGTCGGAATTGTGGAAAGGGGTGGGTTCAGGAAATACCGCGGGCGGCGCGGCGGAACTCGGCCTCGTTGCCGGCGGCGGCGATGGCGGTCGATTGGTCGATCACCCCGCCCTCGTAGGCGGCCACGATGGACTGGAGAAAGGTGCGGCAGGTCTGGTCCCCGGCGCGTGTCATGTAGTCGCTGATCTCCGAGACCGCACGGCGGGCGATCCAGTCGCGCACGGCGCCGCCATTTTGCAGATGCTCCACCAGCAGCGTCAGCCGACCGTTCACGTCGGGCACCAGCTTCTGACAGAGCACGCCGCGAAGCTGGTGGGAGAGCAGGTGCAGGCCTATGCCCACCTGATCCGCCGGGAAAAGATTCACAAAGCGCTCTATCGTGTCCGAAACCGTGGCGGAGTGCATCGAGGCGATCACGAGGTGCCCGGTCTCGCAGGCCTGCAGCGCGGTGAAGGCCGTGTCATGGTCGCGAATTTCGCCGACAAAAATCACATCCGGCGCCTGCCGCATCGCCGCCCGCAGCCCGCGTGTGAAGCTGGGCGTGTCGCGCCCCACCTCCCGCTGGGTGAACATGCAGCGGTTGTTCGAGAAAATGAACTCCACCGGGTCCTCGATCGTCACGATGTGCCGCGCCACGTTCGAGTTCATCCAGTGCAGCAGCCCCGCCAGCGTGGTCGATTTCCCCTGCCCCGTGGAGCCGGTGATCAGCACCATGCCGTGCTCGTGCGCCGCCCATTGCGTCAGCAGCCAGTCCGGTGCGCCCAGCGCCGCCAGGCTCGGCATGTCCGTGCGGATGCGTCGCAGCGTCGCCGCCAGCCGTCCCAGCACCTTGTGCAGGTTCACGCGGAAGCGCACGCCGCTGCGGGAGACCATGCCGGTGTCCACGTCCATGTCCTTCAGCCCGTCCCCGCCGCAGATCTGCCAGAGGCCCGCCATGTCCGGCAGCAGGATCGGTTCGTCGCCGAACAGCATCAGTTGCTCGTTGATCTTCATCCGCGGCACCTGCCCTTCCTGGAGGAAAATATCGCTCGCCTGATGTTCTTCGGCTGCCTGCAGGATGTCGTCAACGGAGATGGCCATGGGAGAAAAACGCTAGCGGTGGCTTGTGCGCGGCTCAACCCCGCAGTGCGTTTTTCGTTACTCGAAATCTGGCTGCTCCAGTCAAGCAGTCGTCAAAGGGTCAAGGAGTGGTCAAGTGTCGTGCCGTGACTTGCTTGACCACGCCTTGACGATCTTGACTGGCGCAGCCTTGACCTTTCAACCCCTCACTCACCCGCCAGAAGCTCCCCGCAATACCACAGCATCCGCGGCAGGTGAAACGGCCCCTTCCACAGATTCCCCTTCAAAGTCACCGAAGGCGTGCCGTCGCGGTGCAGATACCCGAACCACTCCCCGTGCTCCGGGTCCGGGAAGTGCTGGAAGCTCCAGTCATGCACCTGCCGGTGCCATTGCGCATACTTCGCCTCGCCCGTCAGCTTCCAGGCCAGCAGCGTGGCGATGATCGCCTCGTTGTGCGGCCACCAGAACTTCATGTCGTGCCAGTACTCCTGCACCGGCTTGTGGAAGACATCGCGGAAGTAAAACAGCCCGCCGTGCTCCGCATCCCAGCCGCGTTCCCACATCCCGTCGAGGATCTGCAGCCCCAGCCGGATGTAGCTCGGCTCGTTGCGGCAGCGCCCCTCATGCAGGATGAACCACGCGCACTCCAGCGCATGCCCCGGATTCAGCGTGCGGCCGTCGAAGCCGTCGATGATCGACCCGTCCGGCGCCACGATCTCCATCAGCGCCCCCAGCTCCGGTTTCCAAAAAAACTGCTGAATCTCCAGGATGAAGCGGTCCACCCACTCCGTGCACGAGTGGCCGGAGATCTTCCCGTCCCCCAGATTCAGCCGCAGCTCCTGCGCCGTGACGATCCCGATCATCAGTGCGCCGATCCCCATCATCGGCCGCGTGTTCGGCTCGATCTTCGGCTGCATCAGCCCCTTCTCGAAAGAGTGCTTCAGATACGTCGCGAAGTCCCTCCGCGCCCGCTCCGCATAGTTGTCATCGCCCGTCGCCTTCGCGTAGGCCGCATTCGCGATCGCCGAGAACGCCTCGCTGAAAACGTAGCGCCGCATCCGCAGCGGCCGCCCCTCCCGCGTCACGGAGAAAAACAGCTTCCCATTCGTCGCGTAGCCGTGCTTCTGCAGAAACGCCAGGCACGAACCCGCCGCGTCCGCCCAGTCGCTGCGCTTCTCCACCGTGTTGTACAGCGTGGCAAAGGTCCACGCCGCCCGGCCCTGAAACCAGAGGCTCTTGTCCGTGTCCAGGATCGATCCGTCACGATCCAGCGAGGTGATGATGCCGTCATGCTCCGCATCCATGCCGTGTTTCAGCCAAAACGGCATCACATCGTTGAGCAGCGTGTCACGGTAGAGCCTGCGCAAGGACTCGCGATACCCAGGGTCGGTCAGGTCGGGATTCATGCAGAGATTTTGAACCACTCATGGGCACTAATCCAACACGGATGAATCTGATTCAGGCATCAGGCTTCCGGTTCATCCGGGAAGCAGGTGCGGAAGGGCTGTCTCATTGGATGAGGTGCCCCAACGGGGCGCAGGACTCAGCCTTGGGTTTTCGCGTGGGAAACCGACATCTCATCATCACCCGCCCATCCAGAGCATGACCGCACCACCACCCCGCGCCAACTCCGCATCCAGCGGAGCAGGCCGCACCATGCCATGGAAGAGCGCGGCAAGCTCCAAAAGAGCACGCAAGAGCCGTTCAGTCCGCCAATCAGCAACGCAAAAGAACCACGGCACCCAGCACCAGCCATGGCACGAGCAGCGCGGCGGCGTGAAACGCCCTCAGCAGCAGCCTCCGAGCCGAACGGCAGCCAAAGCAAAACGCAAAAGGCCAACCCCTTCGGCGATGCGCGCAGGCCACTCCACCACGGGATTATCCTGCTACGCAGGCTCTGCGGTATGGCTTCGCCCGGAGGATGCCGCTTCGCGGCACGGCAGTGTTCAACAACCGCTACCTTTGAAGTCGGGCCAGCACACTCAAGACCTCATCCACACTCTTCGACGCCCGATTCAAAGCTAACTTGGGGGTTAGGCATTGCGGGTTCTCGGTTGTTGCGCGGAAGTGTCCGCATCACTGAAAGTGTCCTCTCCCGTGAGGAGTCGATGACGGAACTTGGCGACTGTCTGGGGGTTGAGGGGGTAGTTGATCTCGGGTGAGTCCCAATCGAAGAGCGTCTCGCCGATGAGGTCACCTTCAGGGGTGTCGGTGTCCCACTGGAAGCGATCCGATGCCACGAGGCAGAAGGCGATAAAGCGGAGATCTGCTGCCGGAAGCTGTTCCGCGAGAACGGCGTCGCATAGACCGACAAGATGCGCGCCGGAAACATCAAAGTCGGCGGCCATGCTGATGATGTGCTGCCTAAATACGTCGTGGCTGGTTCGCGTGACCGCGCCCTGCAAGTCGGCACGCAGCGCCGCGATGTCGACTGTGCCAACGAAGAAGTCTCGCAAAATGGACTCATGCATCGTTCGTTTACGGGAGAGGGCTAGCGATGCCTAACAGTGAAGATGGTTAACAGATCGTGAGGTTTGTCAGCAGCTTTATGGGCGGCGAATTTGTTGGAATATCCCGGACTGCGGCGCTCATGGATGTGGATTTACACTCCTATGCCGTACTAGGGCAACAAAAACGTGGGTTTGCACGCACCCAGGAGTGATATTCTACGGTAGGAATATTCCACGCCACGCCTTTGGATCATGGCAGAGGTGGCGGCGGCGTGGGCGCGGGGGGCTCTTCTTCCTCATCGTCGCCGCCGGAGCCGGGGATCTCCAGGAGGTGCTGCTGCATGTAGAGGGACAGCTTCTCGGGCTGGCGGGGGAACATCTCCGCCAGTTTGAGGAGGTTGAGGAAGAGCATGAGCTGCAGGTTCTCACGCGCCAGACGCTTGCCCTCCTCCGTGGTCGTTTTGGCGCCGGTGGAGCTTTCACTGGCGCTGTGGATGGCCACCCAGTCGGCTTTCACCGTGCCGGCCAGCGTGACGATGGCGGGCACCAGATCCGCCGCGCGCGCGGTGACGACGGTGAGCAGGGTCTGCAGATGCATCTCCAACTCGTCATCCCGGCAGGTGTTGAAGATGCTGCGGCCTTTCGGCAGCGCTTCGATCAGGACGGTGGAGGTGCTGCCATACGCGGCGATGAGCCCGGCCTCGATCCGCTCCACGGTCGGCGGCAGGGTGTGCTCGCGGAAATCCGTTTTCGCCTGCTTGCGCGCCTTGCGGATGCCGAGGCGCACCTGATCATCCGTGGAGCAGTCTTCCACCAGCCCGAACGCACTCGTGGTGGCCGTGATGCGCGCGGTCAGCTCCCCGCCCGCATTGTTCGCGCTCATGCGCTGAATATGATCCGTGACAAAAGCGATCAGGCGGCCGATGCTGATCTTCGGATCGTCAAAAGGATTCCGCAGGAAGGAAGTCAGGTCTCTCATAGAACTACCGGGTTGTGCATCGACCGAATCAAAACGCACGCCGGAATCGAAGAAGGCAAATCCGTAGCGCGCCATGATGTGGAGGATGCGGGATTGAATGAATTTCAGGGGCTTTTTATTGAAAACGCCCGCCAAAGTCGAGAAATAAGTGAATTGCGGCCGAGCGATGCAAGGCAAAGGGTCAGATGACAGGCAAACGACTCCGTCAATGCAAGGGAAACACCGAACCACCCGCTGCCTCGCCGCCCATGACCTCATCGGCCCGGGGTCCGTCGTTTCCGTCTTGGAAACGACCGGGGATCGTCATTGAAACCCACTTCCACCACGGAAATGACCAAAAATCTTCATCGGAAGCCATTTCCGCCACGGAAATGACCTCCAATCTCGATAGATGGTCATTTCCGTGGTGGAAATGACTCAAAATGTCGATGGAAAGCCATTTCCCTGCCGGAAATAGCCATCCATCTCGATAGGAAGTCACTTCCAGGGCGGAAATGGGCATCCATCGAGATCCCCAGCCATTTCGGTGGCGGAAGTCGCCGGGGATGAACGGGCGATCCCCCGGGTCGGTCAGACCGTGGTTCATCCCCAGACTTTTGAACCACTCATGGTCACTCATCCAACACGGATGGATGGGATTCAGGCATCCGTGGAGCGCCGAGCCGCTGACAACCGCAACCGGGAGCACCGCGCCGCAACAGGATTAAGGATTCCAGTCAAGAGGGTCAGTTCGACACGGGGCAGGTGGCTGGCTGTTCTGCCGC
Organism: Akkermansia muciniphila; assembly: GCA_945863205.1. GTDB lineage: Bacteria > Verrucomicrobiota > Verrucomicrobiia > Verrucomicrobiales > Verrucomicrobiaceae > Prosthecobacter. The sequence continues at coordinate 11,018 of CAMAZK010000044.1, forward strand.
ATCTTGTTCACCGTTCTTGTCAAGAGTCGCTGTAATCATGTAGCCAGCTCCCATGCTCTTAGCAGTTGCTTTGGCCGTGTTAGAGCCCTCCAATTTCACGTGCATGTCTGCGGTATAATAGACGACAAATTCATCGTTCATCCGCATTGATCCCATAGAAGACACTGAATAAGTGAAAGTCTGTGTAATCCAATGAGGCGTCGATTCTTGATTCTCGAGATCAATCCCAACCCCTTTCGTTGGCCTCTCGTGATCGTAAAAAATGAAACTGAGTGATCTGGCTTGGTCTTTTGCTGGACGGAACAAATACCCAATCTCGAAACTCTTGCTTGGGACTGTTGGATGGCTGCTCTGCACAATCTTTGGTTTGCCATCCGAAACCGAATACAGACGCATCACGACTGAAAAAGGAACATCGAAATCTATTTTGATGCTGTCGCCAGAGTATCCTTGCGCAGCCACTTCGTGCAAAATCATGCCTGTTGCCATTTCGCCGCGATCGGATGTTTTCGAGAGCCTTTTCCCTTCGCTAGGTTGGCATGCAGGTGTCGCCGCCACTATGGCTAAAAGAAAGCAAAGTGTGGTTAATGGATGTGGTTTCATCTTCTTGTCCGAGCGAACAGCGAGGTTTATTCACGGATCGTGAGGTTTGTCAGCAGCTTTTTTCGCCAACGATGTCGATCGGGGGAGTCGTCGGAACGATGAATGGGCGTGGTGTGTCCAGAATCCGCGGCAGCGTCGTGGAGTGCGGTGGCAGAGATGCAAGGGCACCTTGCATCGGCGACACCGCTGTCGAGCGCGGGGAGAATGTACCCAAGGACGAAGCGGACTGTCCGGCAGGCGACAGCGGTGTCGCGCTATCGCTTGCCACACGCATTGATTCGCTGCGCTCACCCTGCGGGCAGCACTTCGTGCTGTCTATCTCCGCTCCGCTTCGGTTCCACGACGCTGGCGCGAGCCATCCCGCCCAGGCAGGCCGCTCCGCCTGAAAGGTCACGCGCTGCTTCGTCAGCGGATGATCAAAGGAGATCTGCCAGGCATGGAGGCAGTGCGTTCAGCGATTTGGCGTAGCTCAAGAACAATGCCTTCGTCGGCATCGCGGACCAAACCGATTCCCGGGTGGTTCCGAAACTCCGAGCGGGTTTCATTCGCTGCTTCAAGCGCCCTCTTGGCGTGCTCCTGCGCCTCTCTGGCGCCAAGCCCCAGTCTGTGACTGATGATTGAAATGATGGTTGAGCGCATGAATTGGTGCTCAGCGAAAATAAAAGCACACTCTCGCGCACACTCGATCGCTGCCAGGTATTGGTCTTCGATTCGATGAGTGATGCAGAGCCATCCGAAATCTAAGGGGGCGGTGATGTCGAACCCCTTGGGACGAACCCTCATCAGTTCGATGCATCGAAGATAGTCTTGAACTGCTCCGGCGATGTCACCCAGACTCTCATGACACTTGGCGCGAAGATCGTAAACGTGATGGATTCTTGAGTCGTCAGGCCAGTTGGCAAGCATCATATCGGACAGCCCGATGGCAGCCCTTACCTTGTCGGGTTGCTTTGACCGCCAAAGCGCACCAGCCTTGAGATGGCAATATTGCGCCTTATGAAAGGCTCTTCGCGACCGCTTAAGTTTGGAATGGAACTCCTGCTGAGCTTCGGTCGTCCATTCGTCAGACCGGCACCAATCATCCGTTTTCATCAGTTTACCAATTCAGGTTATGCCCTCAGGTTCATGGTGGTGCAGTTGTTTGACCGCCAGAATGCAGCCAGGCTGACATCAACGCCCAACTTCCGGCAATACTCGACCGCCAGTTCGATTCCGAATCGCTTTCGGATTGTTCGCTGACCATAGTTCTGTGCGTCTTCAAAGGGCAATGGATAGCCGTGGGTGAAGAACTCCCATTTGGAATCCTTCATGACTCGGACGATTCGAGGCTGTGCAACTCCGTCATTGAATGTGAACTCACAGATTGGATGCCGAACAGAAGGGCGGGACACTCGAAGAGAGATCGAGCGGAAGCCGAACAGACTCGAAAGGCCATTCACAAGCGTATGGGCACCATCTTGATAATTCGGATACAGCGCTGTCACCCCGGGATGTGACTCTGGAACCCAAAGCTGGTAAAGCAGCGTCGGCGGATTGTAGAGCTGTGGGGATGTGTCGGGACTACCGCTTAATTGGGTCACCCGCAGCTCTCGGGGGTAGTCGGGGCGGGCATACCACTCAACGATGCGTCCGGCTATTTCGTGAGCTGGCCGCCAGATCACCGTAAACGCCAATACATCTCGATTTTCAATTGGTAGCATAGTGGTAGCGCTTTTGGCGTGGTGGACTCTGTTTCTTGGCTGACAATGTTCATCCCGACTTAATTGTGGACGAATCAGATTCGTCCACAGTTTAGCGTGGTTTTCGGCATCGGTTCAACCGGCATGTACCCAGGTGGGCCACTCGCCCTCAAACGTCACGCGTTCCTTCATCAAGGCATCCGAGAAAAGTTAAGGTGCGAGTTTTGGATCACCTCGGGCTGTGGGAATGACTTGTGTCTTGTCATTGAAAAACTCGATGGTCATGCCCAGATGATAGCGAGAGAAGACTTTGATTTCATCCGAGGATAAACTCAGCAAAGAAAAGTTTTCATCGGTTAGCCTAATGCTTATCGAGAATCTATATCCGATTTGCTGCAGCACCCTCGCTCCTTGATTATGTTTGCTGAGGAGACTTCTCCAATAATGAATATGACTCGATAGAGACTCTTTGCGTAGTCGATCTGCCATCTTGAAACGCCATGCGGCGTCTTGAACGCTGCCTTTGAGCTGTAGGTGTTTTGCTATCAGCGTGGGGTCAAGAAGTTCAGCCTGAACGATGAGTGTTGTTTCCATGGAATCCGAACAGAGTGGGAGGCTAGCAACTTCATGGGGTCTCAGCAGGGTAATGCAGATGTTTTGCGAGTATGTGACAGGCTGCAGCTCTCAGGATCGCCACGTTACACTCCTATGCTGTTGCTGGACAATAAAAACGTGGGTTGGCACGTCTTTGGTGCCTCATGAATTAGCGTGTGAGTTTGCATGCGCCCATGCGGGCCGCTCGGCCTCGAACATCACGCGTTCTTTGGTCAACGGATGCGTGAATGCGATCCGCCATGCGTGGAGGCAGAGCGGGGGATCGCCGACGGCGAGGGTTTGCGTCTCGCCGATCTCGCCATCGGCCAGATAGGCGGCGTCGCCGAGGATGGGGAAGCCGAGGTGCCAGAGGTGGATGCGGATCTGATTGGTGCGGCCGGTGATGGGCCGGGCTTCGATCAACGCGGTGCCGTCGGCATCGCGCTGGAGCACGCGGAACTCGGTGCGGGCCTCCAGGCCGGCTTCATCGACGCTGCGGCCGCCGAGTTTTCCCGCCTCGGCGCTGACGGGTGCGTCGCAGATGAACTCGTCCTGTGGCGGGTGGCCTTTCACGCGGGCGAGGTACACTTTTTCGACCTCGCCACGCTCGAACTGCGGCTGCACCTGACGGGCGAAGTGCCGTGTCTTGCACAGCACCATGACGCCGGTGGTGTTGGCATCGAGGCGATGCACGGTGCGCGGGCGCAGGGGATGCCAGACGATGTCGATGATGAACTGCAGCGTGTTGCGATTGAAGCGGCCGCCGACGTGCACGGGCAGCGGCGCGGGCTTGTTGATGACGAGGATGGCTTCGTCTTCAAAGAGCACGCGGATGTCCGCATTCACGTCCGGCTCGCGCTGGGCGGGCGTGAGGTGCAGGTAGTGCTCCCCGGCGCGCACCACGCGGTCGGCAGTGACGCGCAGGCCGTCTTTGTCGGCGAGCCGACCTTCCTCGGAGGCCGCAAGCCAAGTCTCGGCACCGATGTGCGGCATGACGTGGCAGAGGGTGTCGAGCAGCGTTTTGTGATCGCAGGCTGCTGGGACGTGCAGCGGGCGCTGGTGCGCGTAGGGCAGGCTGCCAGGCAGGGGCGTGGAGGCGGCGCGGATGGCGGCGTGGCGTTTTTCAATCTGCTCGCGCTGCTGCTCCTCGGTGGTCTTGAAGCAGTACGGGCAGGAAACATGCTCGACGTAACGTGCATCCGCCTGCTCCTCCGCCGTGAGCGGCGTCTGGCAGGCAAAGCACTGCGAGGAAGCCGTCTCATGCAGGCCGGGATCGACGCCGACGCGCTGATCGAACACAAAGAGCTCGCCGTCGTAATGCGCGCTGCCGCATTCCTCGAAGTACTTCAAGATGCCGCCCTCAAGCTGCCAGACGTGCTCGAAGCCCTCACGCTCCATGAAGGGCGCGGCTTTCTCGCAGCGGATGCCGCCGGTGCAGAAGGAGACGATCTGCGCCTGCTTCATTTCCGGCGGCAGCTTGGCCACCGCATTCGGGAAATCGCGGAACGAGTCGATCCCGGCCACGACCGCGCCTTTGAAGGTGCCGAGCTTCACCTCGTAGTCATTCCGCGTGTCGTAGAGAATGACGGGGCGTCCTTCATCGAGCCACTGCTTCAAGATTTTCGGCTCCAAACGCGGGGAGGTGTACTTCGCCGGTTCGATGCCTTCGACGCCGAAGGCGATGATCTCCTTCTTGATGCGCACGAGCATGCGGCGGAAGGGCTGCTCGGCGCTCTCGCTGTACTTCGGCTTCAGGCCTTCGAGCCCGGAAACGCCGCGAAGTTCAGCGACGAGCGCGTCCACGTCCTCACGGAGGCCGGCGATGAACATGTTGATGCCTTCGGTGCTGAGCAGGATCGTGCCTTTCAAGCCGCGCTCCTTGCACAGATCCAGCAAACGCTGGCGCAGGTCCTTCAAACCGGAGAGCGCGGCGAATTGATAGCAGGAGATGTTTGTGATCGTGGCGGTGGCGGGCATGGGGGGAGGTCAAAAAGCACCAAATCCGCGTCTTCGCGACTGCAAAGACACGGGTGCGGACAGGGCCGGCGGGCAGGAGGCGTGACGCTGCGGCCACGCCCACAAAAAAGGGGCCGCTCGAAAGCGGCCCCTCGTGGATGGGATGGTCGTGAAGGATGAGGCTTAGCCGACGTCTTCGGCAGGAGCGGCGTCGCCAGCAGCAGCGGCAGCGTCTTTCTCCTTCATGGCGGCCTTGCGGCTCATCTTGATGCGGCCCTTGTCGTCGATGCCGATGCACTTGGCGGTGACGATGTCGCCGGTCTTGACGACGTCTTCGGTGCGGTTGACGCGGAAGTCGGCGAGTTCGCTGATGTGGATCAGGCCGTCTTTCTTGCCGCCGAGGTTCATGAAGGCGCCGAAGTTCGTCGTGCTGACGACCTTGCCGGTGTAGAGCTTGCCGACTTCGATCTCCTGGGAGGTGCCGCTGATCATTTCGATCGCGCGTTCGATGCCTTCCTTGCGGCTGGCATAGACGTAAACGGTGCCGTCGTCTTCGATGCTGATCTCGGCGCCGGACTCGGCCTGGATGGCCTTGATGTTCTTGCCGCCAGGGCCGATGAGCTCGCCGATCTTGTCGGGGTTGATCTTCACGATCTCGATGCGCGGGGCATGCGGGCTGAGCGGCTTGATCTCGCCGATGGCGGCGTGCATGGCGGAGAGGATGGTGGTGCGGGCGCTCTTGGCCTTCACCACGGCTTCTTCGAGGATGCTCAAAGGAATGCCAGGGAGCTTGAGGTCGAGCTGGTAGCCGGTGACGCCTTCGCTGGTGCCGCAGAGCTTGAAGTCCATGTCGCCGAAGTGGTCTTCGCTGCCCAGGATGTCGATCATCGTGAGGTAGCGGGACATCTTCTCACTGGCGTCGAACTCGGAGACGAGGCCGACGCTGATACCGGCGACCGGGCGGGTGAGAGGAACACCTGCATCCATGAGCGCCATGACGCCGGAGCAGACGGAGGCCATCGAGGTGGAGCCGTTGGACTCCATGACTTCGCTGCTCACGCGGATCGCGTAGGGGAAGACTTCCTTCGTCGGGATCACCGGAGCGATGGAGCGCTCGGCGAGGGCACCGTGACCGATTTCACGACGGTTCTGACCACCGAAGCGGCCGGTTTCACCGACGGAGAACGGAGGGAAGTTGTAGTGAAGGATGAAGCGCTTCGAATCCGGGCCACCTGCGTAGGTGTCCATTTCCTGAGCTTCGTCGGCGGGAGCGAGCGTCGCGATGGCGAGCGCCTGGGTCTCACCGCGGGAGAAGATGGCGGAACCGTGCGTGCGGGGAAGCACGGAGGCTTCACCGTAGAGGGTGCGCAGATCGTCGAGGCCGCGACCGTCACAGCGGTTCTTCTTGTCGAGGATGGAGATGCGGAAGGCTTTCTTCTGGAGGTAGTCGAAGGCCTGGCTGATCTCGAAACCGGTGGCTTCGGGGAACTTGACCTTGATGGCGGCTTCCACTTCGTCTTTCAAAGCGCCGACGGCCTTGCCGCGGGCGACCTTGGACGGCGTGTAGAGCGCACCTTCGATGCGGTCACCGGCGACTTCGTAGGCGACTTCGAGAAGTTCGTCTTTCACCAGCATGAGGGGGACTTCACGCTTCGCCTTGCCGGCGAGTTTCGCCAGTTCGACCTGGGCGGCCACGAGGGGCTGCACCTGGGTCTGGGCGAAGTGAAGAGCCTTCACGAACTCGTCTTCAGGCAGCTCGTTGGCGGCGCCTTCAATCATGATCACGTCCGTGGCATTGCCGACATAGACGAGGTCAAGATCGCTGTCGAGACGCTGGGTCTGGGTCGGGTTCGCGACGAACTCGCCATTGATGCGACCCACGCGCACCGCGCCCACAGGGCCGGCGAAGGGAATGTCGGAAACGCAGAGAGCGGCGGAAGCGCCGTTCATGGCGAGGATGTCCGGATCGTTTTCACCGTCAGCGCTGAGCAGGAGGGCGACGATCTGGGTGTCGTAGAGATAACCTTTCGGGAACAACGGACGCAGAGGGCGGTCCGTCATGCGGCAGGTGAGGATTTCCTTTTCGGTCGGACGGCCTTCGCGCTTGAAGTAACCGCCGGGGAAGCGGCCTGCGGCGGAGGCTTTTTCCTTGTATTCCACGCTGAGCGGGAACCAGTCCTGGCCGTCCTTCAGCTTGGTGGCGGAGACTGCGGTGACGATGACCATGGTGTCACCGAGACGCACGGTCACGGCTCCATCAGCCAGTTTGGCAAGTTTGCCGGTTTCGATTTCAATGGTGCCAGCGCCGAGCTGGACGGTTTGTTTGTGTATGGCCATAGGTTGGCGTGTGTGTGTTGGTTTGGTTTTAGGGGAAAGGGAAGCCCTCTGAGGGCCGAGGACGCAGGGCAAAGAGACGTGCTCGATGTTTTGAGCGCCACGGGGCGATGCGGATACGCCAAAAAGTGAGGACGATCATGCGTCCTGATGTTGGCTATGCGCTCTTTGTCCCGGGCGGTACGCTCTGAAACACGAAGGGCGATGCACTAGGCATCACCCTCCGGTAAATTTGGCGGTTAGCGGCGCAGGCTGAGATTCTTCAGCAGGGCCTGGTAGCGTTCGTTGGCCGTCAGCTTGAGATAGTCGAGAAGCTTGCGGCGACGGGCGACCATCTGCAGAAGACCGCGACGGGTGGAATGATCCTTCGAATGCGCGGAAAGGTGCTGCGTGAGGGCGTTGATTCGCTTGGTCAAGATCGCCACTTGGACGTCGGCGCTGCCGGTGTCTTTTTCGTGGAGCTTGAAGGAGACGGAATCGGTGGTGGTAGCTTCGCTCATGGTTCGTTTGAATGGCCGGACAACTTGTCAGGCGGTGTTTGTTCTGGGATGTGGGGCCGCGAAGGAACCATAGAAGACCTTTTTGGCAAGGGGAAGTTTCAGGCTGTTTCAGGGTAAAAACCAGCCGTTGGCAGCCGTGGCGGGCTGTGCTTTGAGGAAAAAAGCGCGGTGGGCGGGCAGCGGCAAAGTGGCGCTGACGCCCGAAAGCGCGGCACTTTCTCTGGCCGTCCAGTACGAGGCGGGAGAGCGCTGGATCAGCCAGAACGCGTCATACGAGGTGGCGCCGGGCTGCGTGTCGGCCCTCCAAAGCTGCAGCACGTCCGCCGCCGCCACGCTGGTGCTGGCGGTGAAGCCGTTTTCAGCCGTCAGGCCGAGCGTGGCCGGGGTGGCATCGACCGGCCAGGGGAGGGCGAGCAGGTTTTGCCCCAGATTCAGCGATCTGCGCCAAGAGGTCGTGCGCACATGCCCGGTGAGCGTGGAGGCCTTCGCCGGGCCGGTGGTCTTGACCATGAGGCCGGTGCCGGGCGGGATGATCCTGCCGTGGGGAGAAGCGGCGCCCACGGAGGAAGCCCACTGCCCGCCGCCATCGCGCCAATGCTTCTGCCACACGCCGTTTTCGAGGAACAGGACCTGATCAGCCGCTGCGGCGGTGGCGGCAGCCTTCAACAGGCCCGTCGGGAAGACCTGAGCCAGAGTGACATGCGGGCGGAGCACCACCCGCGCACCTTGCAGGTCTTCCGGCAGCGCTTTGAGCGTGCCGTGCGCCGAATCGAGGTCGAAAGCGGCCAGCCCGGTGCTCACGCCGCTCACTTCGAGGCGATGCCCGGCATGAGCGCCGTCGAGCACCTCCAGATAGCAGGGTGCTTCACCCGTCACCTGAGTTTCCGCCGCATTTTGAAGGGCGACCTCCGCCGCACCGAGCAACTGCTCGATCCGACCGGCGTAAATCGGTGCATTCACCAGGCTGACACCGAGCGTCTGCGCTCCTTCTGCGAGGCTGAAGCGCTGCCAGGCCTGCGGCGTGGTCACGGCGCTCAATCCATCGCGATGTGTCACCCGCAGGCGCAGGACGCCGCGCTCCAGGCGCTGCCCGCCGAGACTGGTGACCCCGCCCCATGTGAGACGCTCCCGTCCGCTGCCGGCATCGGCTTTCGTGGGGGCGAGCGTGAGCGGACTCCAGTCCACGAGATCGGTCGAATGCTCCAAGCGGAAGTCCACGTCCGTGACGTCACGCGGATGTTCGAGATGCGCATCGACGCGGCCTTCAGGGGTAGCGGTCAGCCACCAGCCGCCGTCGAAGCTGCTGCCGCTGCCGATGGCGTATTCGACGAGGTCATTGACGCCGTCCGCATCGAAATCCGTGTCTGTGACCGTCTTTGAAGAAGTCGAGCCTTCCGCCGGGGTAGATCCCAGCGTGTTGGTTTGCGTATTGGCCCCTGCCGGCGCCGTGGCGGCCTGAACGATCCGCACGTTGTCAAAACTGGACGTGCCGAGCGCGAGCGGCTCCGAGGAAGTCACCGCCAATCCGACCTGAACGGTGCCGGTAAGCCCGGCCAGCGTGACGGTTTCGATCAGCGACCAGGCGCTGCCATTCGCGGAAGTGTAGGCCGTGATCGAGTCGCCACTGCGGACGAGGCGCACCCAGTTGTTCGGCGCGGCGTTCACCGCCGGGCCGCCCGCGTAACTGGTGGCGCCGTTCGCCGCTGGACGCCAGACCATGCCGAAGCCGTTGTTCTCCGCCGCTGGCGTGGTGAAAACCGTGGCGTGACGCGAGCCTGCGGTGAGCGCCTCGCGGATCATGACGCCGGTTTTCGCCCACGGATTGCTGTTCGACTGGCTGGTGATGCGTGCGCGGATTTCACCATCCCCCGCGAGCCGCGTGTAGGCGAAGCGGAAGCCGTCCGCAGTGAAAAAGATGTCCGCGCCTGAGCCGCGCAGCGTGTAGGTGTCCGTGGGGCTGTTGTAGCTCATGCTGCCCGCGACCTCCACGCTGCCGACATCCTGCGATTGCAGCGCGACGACCACGGGTGGCGTGTAAGTGACCGAAACGGTGTTTGAAGCGAGACTGCCGACCGCACCGGCGTTTTGCGCCGCGTTCGCTGGAAGGCGGATCATGACCGCGCCCGGTGCCACCGGTGTCACGGTGAGGCTGTAGCTCGTGCCGGAACCCGTGAGGTTCGACGCCGTGCCGTTCGTCACGATGAAGTCCCCCGCCGCGAGTCCCGTGACCGCCTGGCTGAACTGCCCTTGCACGGTGAAGGGTCCAGCTTCGATCGACGAGGCGGCGCTGAGCGTCACCGATGGAGCCACAACGGCCTGACTGCCGACGACCTGCACATTGTCAAAGGTGGCCGTGGAAAGCGTGGACGAGGATGCAGACGTCACCGCAAGACCGACATACACCGTGTTTGACAGTCCGGTGAGTGTCGCGGTGCTGACGAGCGTCCACGCATTGCCATTCGCGGAGGCGTAGGCGCTGATCGTTGTGCCGGTGCGCACGAGGCGCACCCAGTTGTTCGGCGCGGCGTTCAAAGCGGGGCCGCCGGCGTAACTCGTGGCCGCGTTGGCCGTCGGACGCCAGACCATGCCGAAGCCGTTAGAAGGCGTGGTGAACATCAGCGCGTGACGTGAGCCTGCGGTGAGTGTTTCGCGGAGCATCACCCCGGTTTTCGCCCATGGATTGGTGTTCGACTGGCTGGTGACGCGGGCGCGGATCTCGCCATCGCCCGTGAGCTGCGTCAGCGCGTAGTGGAAGCCGTCTGCCGCGAAGAAAATGTCGCTGCCGGAGCCTTTGACCGTGTAAACACCGCCGCTGAAGGTCGTGCTGCCTGCGGCCAGCGTTTCACCCACATCCTGGCCGACGAGCGAAACAGCGACCGGCGGCGTGAAAGTCACCGAAACCGTATTTGAGGCCAGACTGGCCGTGTTGGCGGCATTTTGCGCTGCCGCAGCGGGAAGACTGGCCGTGACGAGGCCGGAGCCGAATGGCGTGAGTGTGACGCTGTAGTTCGTGCCGCTGCCGGTGAGGTTGGAAGCGGTGGCGTTGCTCAAAACGAAGTCGCTCGCGATCAATCCGGACACCGGCTGGCTGAACTGCGCCTGAATAGTGAACGGACCGCTTTCGATGGCCGAGGCGGCGCTGAGCGTGACCGTCGGAGCAACAACAGCCTGCGCACCGATAACCTGCACGTTGTCGAATTCCGCCGCAGTCGTCACATTCGTATCCGCAGCCGTCGCGGCCAGCCCCACATGCAGTTGAGCAGGCAAACCCGTGAGCGTGACGCTGTCCACGAGTTCCCAGGTGCTGCCATTCGCGGAGGCGTAACCCGTCAGCACATCGCCCTGGCGCACGAGGCGCACCCAGTTGTTCGGCACCGCGTTCAATGCGGGGCCTCCTGAGTAACTCGTGGCCGCGTTCGCGACGAGGCGTGACACAAGACCGAAGCCATTGCCTGCGGCAGGCGGCGTGATGAACATCGTGGCATGACGGGAGCCGGCATTGAGCGTCTCACGCACCATGACGCCGGCCTTGGCCCATGGATTGGTGTTGCCGAGGCTGCGCACGCGGGCGCGGACCTCGCCATTGCCATTGAGAATGACCTGCACGAAGCGGAAGCCGTCCTCCGTGAAGAAAATGTCCTGGCCGGAGGCGTTCAGCGTGTAAATGCCGGTGGCGCTGCTGTAGTTCGTCGATCCGGCGACGAATCCGCTGCCCACATCCTGGCTGATGAAGGCAGGAGCGTTGTTCGGGGCCGTGTAGGCGCGTGTGATCACGTTGGATGCGAGATTTATTACCGCATCGGCGTCCTGCGCCATGCTGGCGGCCACGCTGATCGACACATTGGCCGTTGGCGTGATGGTGAAGCTATAATTCGTGCCGGAGCCGCTGAACGCGCTGGCCGTGCCGCCCGTGACACTGATGTCGCCGAGCGCAAAGCCCGTCACCGCATGACTGAAGGTGGCGGTGACAACAAACGGATCACTCACATTCGCCGGAGCCGTCGTGGCAAGCACCACGGTCACTGGCAGCGGTGCGGCGGCAGGCGCGTTGTCGATCTGCTGAAGATAGGCGACTAGGTTGTTCAAATCCGTCGCGTTCAGCGTCACGCCCTGATGCGCAGTGATCGCACCTGCCAGCGTGGCGGCGGAACCATCATGCAAATAAGGCGCGCTGGCCCAGACGCCGCGCAGCGTCGGCACATCGAAGCCGGTGAGCGTGCCATTGAGGCGTTTGCCGCTGGTGGGCTGCTTGATCGTGCCGACATCGCGGAACACGTTCAACGCGCTGTTCGTGAAGGTCGTACCGCTGTGGCAGGCGGCGCAGTTTTGCTGACGAAACACACGCTCGCCCGCGATGGCCGCCGTGGTGGCCGTGCCGTTGCTGTTGCGGTGCGGACTGTTCGATTCGGTGCTCAGCGATGCCATGTAGGCGGCGAGCGCGTCGAGATCGGCGCTCACCCCGGCTTTAGGATTGCCGAGCGGTTGATTGCGCGTGCCGGTGTTGAACTGCGCATCGCTCATGAGGCCGGTGCCGCCGGCAAAGGCGCGGATCTGGCCCTCGAAGTCGTGAAACTCGTCAAAATTACCCGACCAGTGCAGCGCGCCGTGATTGCCATGCCCGCGCAGCGTGATCGTGTTGCGCAGGCCTTCGCCCACGCCGGTGAAATCCCAGGTGCGCCCGTCGTGACCGCCGTCGTTGTGGCAGGCGGCGCAGGCGATGTATTCCTGCAGTGCGAGCCGCGGATCCAGGGCGTCATAAAAGAGCTGTTTGCCGCGCAACACGGTGGCGCTGAGTTTTTCGGTGTTGATCGCGTTCACGATACCAAGCGTGACCGGCGTGCCGCTGCCGCCTTGCACGAGGCTGCTGATGTCATGCACGCTGACCGTGCGGGCCATGAAGTTATGCACGAACAAAGTGCGTCCATCCGGTGAAAGCGCGAGCCCCTGCGGCGCGAGTCCGGCATCGAAGCGAGTGATGACTTCCTTGCTCCAGGCATCCACCACGGCGACGGCGCGGCTGCTTTCGAGCGCGACGAAGACATACACGCCCCAAGGATCAAAGATGGCCGCGCTGGGCATGCCCGCGTTGTCAAAATCGACGCGCCCGGCGTAATCCTCGGCCTGCGTGGTCAGATTGATGCGGCTGGCGATGGCACGCAGTGATTGATCGTGATTGAGGCCGACGCCATTGCGCAACGTGCCGCGCTTGATGTTGTCCTGCTTCGAGGGCACCCAGGCGGAAAGACCGTCGGGCGAAATCGCCGTGGCACCGAGGTAGTTCGGCAGACCACCCGCGGAGGTGGGCGAGTCAGCCTTTTCGCTGTGTTGCAGCAGAATCGTGCGCTCCAGCGCCAGTGTCGATGCCGTGACCACCAGCACCTCGCCACCACGTCCGGTGGTGACGGGAGC
>CAMAZK010000045.1 GCA_945863205.1 Akkermansia muciniphila
CGGTTTCGACATCACCTTCGTGACCAGCACGAACAATGACGATCATGCACGTGAGATGCTCCGCGTTCTCGGCATGCCCTTCCGCACCCGCACCGCACAGCCGAAGCCAGAAGATGGTGCCGCGGCATCCGCATAATATCGAACCCCGGACCCACCCAGAGTCATGACCGACCCGATTTCCGATTTCCTCACGCGCATTCGTAATGCCAGCTCCGCCCAAGCGGAGTTCGTGTTCATCCCGTTCTCCAAGATGAAAGCCGAGCTCTCCCGCATCCTGCAGGAAGAGGGCTACATCTGGAGCTATGAAACGGACACCACCGCCTCCCATCCGCGCCTCAAGCTGAAGCTCAAGTACCAGGACAAGACCTCGGTGATCCGCAAGATCGACCGCGTCAGCAAGCCCGGTCTGCGCAAATACGTCGGTAGCGACGAGATTCCCCGTGTTCTCGGTGGGCTCGGCATCTCCATTCTTTCCACTCCGCGTGGCATCATGACCGGCGCAAAGGCCCGCAAGGCCAACGTGGGCGGTGAACTCCTGGCCACCATCTGGTAAACCCCAACCTGTACTCATCCCATGTCACGCGTCGGCAAACAAGCCATCACCATCCCTGACAAGGTCAGCATCAACATCGGCGGAGATCGTTCCGTGCAGGTCAAGGGCCCCAAGGGCGAGCTCGCCTGGACCCTCCCTCTTGGCGTCAAAGTCGTCACTGCTGACAAAGAAGTCAACGTCACCCGTGAGTCGGAAGACCGTCATGTGCGCGCCCTCCACGGCACAACGCAGCGTCTGCTGTCCAACATGATCATCGGCGTCAGCCAGGGCTACACCCGGAACCTCGAGATCCACGGCGTCGGTTTCCGTGCCACCGTCAAAGGTTCGCACATCGACCTCCAACTTGGCCAGTCCCATGATCGCCTTCACGCCATTCCTGCGGGCGTTAAGGTGACCGTCACGGACAACACCAAGATCGCCATCGAAGGCATCGACAAGCAGGTCGTCGGCCAGCTCGCTGCTGATATCCGTTCCTACTATCCGCCAGAGCCTTACAAGGCCAAGGGCGTGCGTTATGTGGGTGAACACATCCGCCGTAAAGCCGGCAAGTCCGTCAAGTAAACCCTCTTTCCGCCGCATATCATGGCCGCTCCTAATCGCAAAGAAATCCGTCAGCGCATTCACAAGCGCATCCGTCGCAAGCTCTCAGGCACCGCCGAGCGTCCTCGTCTCGCCGTCTACTTCTCGAACGCCAACGTTTACGCCCAAGTCATTGATGACGAGGCCGGAAGGACGATCGTCTCCGCCTCCACCAAGGAGAAGGGCTACGGCGCCGGCAAGGCGAACATTGAGAACGCCATCAAGGTCGGCGCTGCGCTCGCGGAGCGTGCGCTCGCCAAGAACATCTCGGACGTCGTTTTCGACCGTGCGGGCTTCATTTACCATGGCAAGGTCAAGGCCCTTGCAGACGCCGCCCGCGAAAAGGGCCTGAAATTTTAACAGTCGCACTCACTAGATCCATTATGGCCGAAGAAACAGTCAGCCCCGCACTCGAGGAAACCGTGATTGAGGCGCCCGCAGCCGAAGCAGTTGCAGCTCCCGCCCCAGCGTCTCCCGCACCTTTTTCTCCACGAGGTTTCCGCAGTCGCGATGATCGCGACTCCCGCACCACGGATGGTGTCGAGAAGGTCGTTCACATCAATCGTTGCGCCAAGGTCGTCAAAGGTGGTCGCCGCTTCAGTTTCAGCGCTCTCGTCGTCTCCGGTGATGCAGAGGGCAAGGTTGGCTGCGGATTCGGCAAGGCGAACGAAGTCGCCGACGCCATCAAGAAGGCCACGGAGGCCTCCCGTAAGAATCGTTTCTCCATCAACCTCAAGGGGAGCACGATTCCCCATGAAGTGACCGGCAAGCACGGCGGTGGTTTCATCATGCTCAAGCCTGCCACGGCGGGTACCGGCATCATCGCAGGCGGTGGTGCACGTGCGGTTCTGGAGGCGGCAGGCGTCAAGGACGTCATCGGCAAGTCCCTCGGTTCCAGCAATCACGCGAACATCGTGCAGGCGACCCTTGCCGCGCTCGGTTCGCTGCGTCACGCCGACGAAATTTTCCGCGCCCGCGGTAAGCAGATCAAGGAGAGCAAAGCGCTCTAATTTCA
Organism: Akkermansia muciniphila; assembly: GCA_945863205.1. Classification (GTDB taxonomy): domain Bacteria; phylum Verrucomicrobiota; class Verrucomicrobiia; order Verrucomicrobiales; family Verrucomicrobiaceae; genus Prosthecobacter. The sequence goes on from CAMAZK010000045.1 coordinate 2,148, forward strand.
TTTCAGACAACAGCGAACGAAAAACTTCCCATGCAACTTCAAGACGTCAAACCCCGCCCCGGTGCCAAGCAGCGCCGCAAGCGCCTAGGCTGCGGCGAGAGCTCCGGCAAAGGCAAAACCTGCGGCAAGGGCAATAAAGGCCAGATGGCTCGCGCCGGTCGTGGCATTCGCCCCGGCTTCGAAGGCGGCCAGATGCCGATGCACCGCCGCCTGCCAAAGAAGGGCTTCAACAATGCCCAATTCAAAGAGGTCGTCGAGGTCGTCAATGTTGGCGAACTAAACACCGCCTTCCAGGATGGTGCCGTCGTCAATGAGGCCGCCCTCCGCGAGATCGGACTCGTCTCACGCTCCTGCGACACCGTCAAGGTCCTCGGGGCCGGGGAACTCTCCGTCAAGCTCACCATCGAGGGCGCAAAAGTCAGCGCCACGGCCCGCGAGAAAATCGAGAAAGCGGGCGGTTCCATCGCCGCTTAATTTGTCCCTGACCCAGTCATCTGATGGGCCGGTTTTCGCGCAGCCTTTGAGCTTGCCGAACATCCGGCCCATCTTTGCTTATCGCTCCCTCCCATGATCTCCGCCTTTGCCAACAGCTTCAAAGTTCCTGAGCTCCGCTCGCGCATCCTCTTCACGCTGGCGATGATCGTCATCGTCCGCATCGGCACCTCGATCACCCTTCCGGGGATTGACCCGACCGTTCTCGGTGAATGGATCAACAATAAAGCGGGCAATGGATCCTCCGGTGCCGCCCAGGTGGCCGCCCTGCTGAACATCTTCTCCGGCGGCGGTCTGCAAAACTGCGCGATTTTCGCCCTCGGCATCATGCCTTACATCAGCGCCAGCATCATGCTGCAGTTGCTGACGGCCGTTTGGCCCCCGCTCACGAAGCTTTCCCGAGAAGAGGGTGGCCGCCAGAAGATCACCCAGTACACCCGCATCGCGACCATCGTGCTTTGCGTCTTCCAGGCCACGCTTTTGGCGCAATCGCTGGCGGATCCAGGCCAGAACTATCTCATGGCGGGTCTGCAGGACGCCATCGACCGTCTCGGCGGACGGCCTCTCGTGCCGAACTACGGCCTCGGATTTGTCGTCACCAGCGTCATCACGATTACCGCTGGCACCATGCTCATGATGTGGCTGGGCGAGCAGATCACCGAGCGCGGCATCGGCAACGGGGTCTCCATCCTGATCTGCGTGAACATTGTGTCCGACCTGCCCGGCGCCCTCATCCAGGTCTGGCAGACTTTCGTCGGCAGCGACAAGGCTGATCCGAAGAGCGCCTTCACCCTCGTGCTGCTCATGGGCTTCATGATCATCGTCATCGCCGGGGTCATCGCCCTGACGCAGGCCACCCGACGCATCGCCATCACCTACGCCAAGCGCGTCGTCGGCCGCAAGGTCTATGGCGGGCAGACCCAGTATCTGCCCCTGAAGATCAATTATTCCGGCGTCATGCCGATCATCTTCGCCCAGGCCATCCTGCTGTTCCCTTCGACCATCCTTGCTTCTCTCTTCAAGGATGTGAACTGGGTCCAGCAGGTCGCGCTCTTCATGAGCAGCGGCTGGGCCTATTACGTCACATCTGCCTTCCTCATCTTCTTCTTCAGTTATTTCTGGGTGGCCACCATGTTCCAGCCCACTCAGATCTCTGAAGACTTGAAGAAGAGCGGCGGGTACGTCCCCGGCATCCGCCCGGGCAAGCCTACGGCTGATTTCCTCGACTTCACCATGAGCCGTCTCACCTTCGCGGGTGCGATCTTCCTAACCGGACTTTATGTCATGCCGGGCGTCGTCAGCAGCCTGATGCAGATCTCCAGTTCCGCCGCCCAGTTCTTCGGCGGCACCAGCCTGCTGATCCTCGTCGGCGTCGTGCTGGACGTCATGCGCCAGGTGGAAACCCACCTCCTGCAGAGCCACTACGACGGATTCCTGAAGAAGGGCCGTATCCGCGGTCGTGTGGACCGCCTCCAGCAGGGTTCCCGCACCATGGACGCCACCACACTCGTGTGGATGTGGGTCGGCCTCGCCGTCATCGTTCTCGTGGGCGTCGTGTACAAGCTGTCCGTTCAGTGAGCTTGCTCGCACGATTCGTGGCCCTCATGAAACACGGCAGTATTCCTATCCGCCACGGGGCGCAGCAACAGTCCATTCGCAGGGCGTGTCAGGTCGCGCGCGACGTTCTTCTGAAGACCGCCGCCGAGGTCCAGATCGGCGCTACCACGGCGGAGATCGATCGCCTTGCCGCGGCCGAGATGAAGGCCCGCGGTGCCACCAGCGCCTTCCTGAACTACCGCCAGTTCCCCGGGCACATCTGCATCTCCATCAATGAGGAGGTCGTCCATGGCATCGGCGGTCCGCGCGTCATCCAGGACGGCGACGTGGTCAAAATCGATGTAGGCGTGCATTTTGACGGCTGGGTGGGTGACAACGCACTCACCGTTCCCGTCGGCAACGTCGCCAAGGAAACCCTCCACCTGCTCGCCGCCACCGAGGAGTCCCTGCTCATCGCCGCCAACTTCGCTCGCGACGGTTGGATGCTCGGCGACCTCTGCCACAGCGTCGAGAACCACGTCACCAAGCACGGCTACAGCGTCGTTCGCGAATTCGTCGGCCACGGTGTCGGTCGCAAGCTCCACGAAGAGCCCCAGGTGCCCAACTACGGCAAAAAAGGCGAGCGCCCGCGTCTCAAAGCCGGCATGACCCTTGCCATCGAACCCATGATCAACATGGGCACCGGCAAGACCCGCATCCTTGCCGACAAATGGACCGTCATCACTCAGGATCGCAAGCCCAGCGCTCATTACGAGCACGTCGTGCTCATCACTCCTGACGAGCCCGAGATTCTCACCGCGCGTGGGCGCATGTTCCCCAAAGGAACCGCCGACCTGACCCCCAGACCGATCAGCGAACTCGGCTGAGCCAAGAGTTCAGCCGCAGCTGCTTTCCGGGATCGTTCACGGGCCGCAGACACACGGGTTTCCCTGAAGCCCTGTTTCTTGATCATCGGGTGTCGCTCGAAGGCTTCTCCTACTTCAGCGTCTGCAACCAGGCCACGAGATCCGCGAGACCTTGCGGACCAATCGCGCCCGCGAGTCCCGGCGGCATGAGGGAGTCCTTCAATTCCTCTTTATTGACGATGCTGGACTTCTTGACCGTCGTGGAGGCCCCACCGGCCATGCGGAGCGTGAGTTCGGCATCCGTTTCACTCACGACATAGCCCATGACGGCTTGACCTTCCTTCGTCGTCACGTTTTGGCCGACGAAGCTGTGCTCGATGGCGGCGCTAGGGTAGAGGATGGCGGTGAAAAGGCCGTCTTGGCTGAGCTTCGCGCCGATTTGCGTGAGATCGGGGCCGAAGTCGATGAACTGGCCTTTGACGCGGTGGCAGGCCACGCAACCGGCCTGCATGAACATGGCCTGACCTTTGGCGGCATCGCCCTTCAGTTTTATGAGTTCGGGCAGTTTGGGGAAATTGGCCAACCCTTGCGCCGCAGGCAGCGGGAGCTCGCGGGAGGCTTGATCGCGCAGACCGGCATCGGTGCTGCGACTGAGCGCGAGGGCGGCCTGATCTTTGAATTGATGCGGCAATTTGCCTTCCGACTGCCATTTCAGGATGGCGCGACCGCCTTCGCCGCTGAGTGCGAGGGCGTCGATGAGCACGCGGCGCACGTCTTCGCGTTTCTCCGGCCAGAAATGCTGGTTCATGACCGCCACCGCCGCGCGATCACTCACACGACCGAGCGCCGCGATGAGCGCCTTGGCCGATTTCGCGTCCGCATCCTTCAAAAAGCGTAACGCGCCATCCCGGTTCGCCGCGATGAGCCGCGCCGCGTTCACCGACTCCGGCGCGTTCGGGTTCGCGCTGATGAAATCGAGCAGTTCCTTCTCAAAGCCCGTCAGGTTCAGTTTTTCGACCAGCGCCACAAACTCCGGTTTGCCCACCACCGGCTTCAAAAGCGAGTCGAGCCGCGCTTTGGCCTCGGGATTCGAGGTGATGGCATTGCGGTCGAGCAGCGCAGTGGAGGCGAGGGCCGTCTCGGCATCGGCTTTGAGGAAGATGGTCAAAGCGGCGGCAGAGACTTCGGAGGGGTGTTTGTAGGAGAGGAGTTGGAGGGCGCGGAGCCTTTCAAGATTAAAAGATACGATCGACTCACGGAGGTCTTCGGGAAGTCCTGGCTCCATGAAACCAACATGCATCTTCTCGATGGCTTTGATACCTCGAGCTCTCGTAAGCAGGGGTGAACCTCCAGATGCATCAGAGAAGGCAAGACGTTTGTCCCAGTGGGCGTCAGCACTGATTCCGAGAGACTCGATCAACCAACGGTCTTGTTTCGCTGCATCTGCGGACAGCAACGACCAGTGGTTTGAAGCGTCATCTGATGGATCAAACCTCAACGCAATCGCCGCTTCGCGCCGCACGGCGGGTGATTTGTCGGTGACGACCTTCGCAATGACTTCGCGGAGCTTTTCGGGCTGTTTTTGCTGCCAGAGCTGGCGGGCGGCGCGGAGGGCGGTGATGCGGATGTTGGGATCGCTGTCGGTGATGGCTGAAGCAATGACTTTGGAGAAAGCCTTGTTCGCCGCTTCGACTGCTTCCTGAGTTTTGAAACGATCCTCCGCTGGGTCCGGTCTGAATCCAGCCTTGCTTTGGCATTGGAGGGCAATTGCCCACAAGGCACGAGCACGATGTTTTGGGTCAGATTTCTGATCGAGGACTAATTTCTCCAAGAGTGGAGTCAATTGCGCACTGAGATGACTCAATCCTGCCTGTAGTGCCAAGTAGCGCTCATTCTCGTTGGGGGATTTTAGCATGAAGAGAACTTCACCGCTTTTGCCATCGGACGTCGTGTCCGCGCTTGTCATTTGACGTCCTCGATACCTCTCCACAGCCTTCGTCGTCACGCGGAACAACCTCCCGCGCGTCACATCACCCATCCCATGCCCACCGACGCCGGGGTCATACCAGTCGGCGACAATTAAGCTGCCATCGGGGGCGACGGCGACGTCGCTGGGGCGGAACCAGCGGTTCTTGCTGCCTTCGAGGAGGTTGACGATCTCGGCTTTGTAGCCAGCGCCGTCGGGCTGGGTGATGTAGCCGCGGACGACGTTCGGGCCGGCGTCGCAGTGGAGGGGCTGGCCGTGGAAGATGCTGGGGAGAAGATCGCCTTCATAGACCTGCATTCCGGTGGGAGAGCCTGCTCCGGTCATGAGCATGTTCGGGACGACGCCGGGATCGTTTTGGTGCCAGTGGCGCTGCGGGATCTCGCTTTCCCAGCCGATGCGCGGCGTCTGCCAGCCTGCGCCGGTCATTTCGTCGGAGTAGCCGTAGTTGCCGAACTCCATGACGTAGTTGATGCGCACGCCTTTGTTGCCGTCGTCGTCGTTGTCGGACTGCCACATGGTGCCGAAGCTATCGACGGCGACTTCCCAGTTGTTGCGGAAGTTCCAGGCGAGCACCTCGACGTTGCTGCCATCGAGTTCGCAGCGGAAGACCATGCCTTGCTGATACGGGCGGTTGTTTTGATTGGTGCACTTCACGCCGTGGATGTCGGTGATGAGGTTGCCGTTTTTGTCGCAGAGCTGCTTGCCGGCGTTGCCGAAATTGAAGTAGAGGCGGCCATCGGGGCCGAAGTGGAAGGCGTGGATGCCGTGGTCGTGCTGCGCACCGCCGATCTTCGTGAACATGAGCTCTTTGCGGTCGGCTTTGTCGTCTCCGTTGTCGTCGATGAGCCAGAAAACGTCGTCGCCGCAGGAGATGAGGGCCTTGTTGCCGAGCACGCAGATGCCGTGGGCGCTGTCCACATCGCGGCCCTGGTGGAAGACGGTGGATTTGTCGGCCTTCGCGTCGCCATCGGTGTCTTCGAGGATGAGAATGCGGTCGCCCTCGGCGCGTTCGCCGTTGTGCTTGCGGTAGTTCACGACCTCGCACACCCACACGCGGCCGCGATGGTCGATGTCGATGCTGGCAGGCGAAAGCATCATCGGCTCGCTGGCGAAGAGCTGCACGGTGAGTTCGGGATGCACGTCGAGCTGCTCCGTGGCGGCCTCCGGCTCGTGGGCGACCTCATTGACATTATTGACCTGGATGGGGCCGGGATTTTCGGTGTAAACGGCGAAGGTGACGCTGGTGCTGTTTCCCTGCTTCGTGCCACCTTCATCGAGAGCGCCGCGTGCTTTGAAGCGTCTCACGCCCGCAGGCAGGTTGAAGGCGATGACGCTGTTCGCGTGCGTGCCGAGGCCGTATTCGATCGCTTTGCCAGCGCTGCGCAATTCCCGGCCGCTGCAGTTCGCATTCACGCGCACCCCGCCAAAGCCGCTCTGCGCGGATTTCCATTCGATCTCGGTGAGTTTCTTGTCCGACCCGTCCGACAGGGTCAGACGCGGCTCCGCCCAATCCGCCCAATCGGCGGTGAAGCCGTTCCCAGCGTCTGTGACGACCAAATACAGCTCCTTCGCGCCTTCTAGCGAGACGTCGATGTCCACGCTGTGGTTCGGCGTTTTGATGTCGATGACCGGCGAGAGGAAGAGAGGCTTCGGCGCGGCGAGGACCAATGCGGGGGCGAGGAGGGCGAGCAGGATGGCTTTCATGCGGGCGGAACGTAACCCGGCATGAACGAGGCGCCACTGCGAAGCGGATGCGGTGAGGCCGCTCTTGATTCAGCCCTCCACGCAGCGGAGCGTGTGCGCCTTTGCGCAGCGTGTCATCTTCATCCTTCAGACTCCGTCTCACCTTTGGCCTGGGCTTTCTTGCCTTTGTCGTCGCGGGGTCACTGCTGCTGCTGGGATGGCTGAGGCAGCGCGAGCGCGAGGAGTCCAACCGGCTGTTTCACGCGCTGGTGCGTGCGGATGCGGAGTTTGTGCAGCGCATGAACCTGCCGCGCAGTGAAAAGCTGGCGCGTGACCTGGAGCAGCTCCTCGGCATGCGGATTGAGTTCCGTGAAGCCGGGAAGGGGACCGCAGCCGACGAGAACACCCTCGTCGTTCCTCTCGACGGCAGGCACGACATGATCTTCACGCGTCAGCCGGTGGCGTCGCGGCTCTCGATGCGTGATCCGGCCACGCGCAATGCCCTGATCGTCTTCTGGCTCGTCTCGGCTGTCGTCGGCTGGCTGCTGGCGCGGGAGCGCTTCAAGCGGGCGCAGTCCGAACGGCTGGCCGTGCTCGGTCGCGTCGCCACCAGCCTCGCGCATGACATCAAGAACCCGCTCGCCTCCATCCAGCTCCATGCGCAACTGATGACCCCCTGCAACGCGGAGGATGCGCAGGCGGTGCGGCTCATTGCATCCGAGTCCGAGGTCATCGCCGGGCTGGTGAACCAGTGGCTGCACCTCGCCAGCCCTCTCCCATCGAAGCTCTCGCGCATTGATGTCGCGCAGTGCCTGGCCTCGGTGGTCGAAAATCTCGAGATGCAAGCACGACATGCCGGGGTTGACCTCGAGAGCAAGGTTGTCGGCCCGCTTTGGGTGCAAGGGGATGCGCAGCGGCTCGCGCAGGCCTTCCGCAATCTCATCGTCAATGCCCTTCAGGCCATGCCGCGTGGCGGAAAGGTGCGAATCACTGCGGAAACCGTCGGCAGCCGCATCTCGCTGCGCTTTGCCGACTCGGGTCCCGGATTCTCCGAATCCGCCCTCGCACGCGGCACCGAGCTCTTCTTCACCGAAAAAGAAGGTGGCATGGGCGTAGGGCTGAACATTGTGGCGGGTATCGTGGAAATGCACGGCGGCCGGCTTTCGCTGCAGAATGATCCCTCGGGCGGCGCGGTCGTCGTTGTGACACTTCCCCCATCCGCCGCATGACCCCTGCCATCCTCATCATCGAAGACGAATACGCGCTCGCCGCTGCTCTCTCGACCGTGGTGCGTCGCCTTGATGCCACGCCGGTCGTGGCGGCGTCGGGGCAGGGGGGGATCGACAAGCTCGGTGCGCAAAGGTTTGCGCTGGTCATTCTCGATGTGGGACTGCCGGACGTGAGCGGACTGAAGGTGCTGCAGAAGATCCAGGAGCTGCCGAAGCCGCCGCCCGTCGTCGTCATCACGGCGCACGGAACGCTGGACACGGCGCTGGAGGCGCGGCGTCTCGGTGCGCGGGAGTACTTTTTGAAGCCGCTCGATCTGGCCGCCATCCAGCGCACGATCCGGGAGGTCTTTGCGCCGGTGAAGGCGGAGCAACCGGCGCATCACACCATGATCGGGACCGGGGAGGCCATGCAGCGCGCCTTTGCCGCCATCGCCCAGGCGAGCGGATGCGAGACGCAGGTCCTGCTGCAAGGACCGCCCGGCAGCGGGAAGAGCCTCGCCGCGCAGGTCATCCATCGCCACAGCGCCCGGGGCGAAAAGACGTTCGTTGTTTTTCGTTCGGATGAGTGGCCTGAGGAGCGCGTGGAGGCAGCGTTGGGCGAGGCCATCGAGAAGGCTGGGGCCGGTATTTTACTCCTCGATGAAATCAGCCTGTGGTCGAAGCCGCTGCAGGCTGCACTGATGCATCGCATGGGCGGATTGAAGGCACGACTGCTTTGCACGTCCAGCCGGGAGCTCGCGGAGGTGCGCGAAGATTTGTTTTATGCCCTCGCCGTGCTGCAGGTGGCGCTGCCGCCGCTGGTGGACCGCACCGGGGACATCCCAGCGCTCGCGGCGTCCTTTTTGGGTGATCATGTGCTCGCGGCCGAAACCCTCGCCGTGCTCAAGTCTCATGCGTGGCCCGGCAACGTGCGCGAACTGAAGGCGGCGATGACGCATGCCGCCGCCGTGTGCGGAGGCGGCACCATTCTGCCGCACCACCTGCCTGCCAGCATCGCCCAGCCCAGGGACGGTAATCATTTGGAAGTTGCGATGAAGCAGGCGCTGGCCGCGTGGCTCGATCAGAAAACCACGGGAACCGATGACATGATGCCCGCCTACGACGAATTGATCGAAACCGTGGAGTCCGCGATGCTGGAGACCCTGCTGCAGCGCTTCGACGGCAAGCCCACGCGCCTCGCCGCAGCGATGAAGATGAACCGCGCGACGCTGCGGCGGAAGCTGAAGGAGGAGTGAGCCGAAACTCAATCCGGCAGAGGCCACACGATCAGATCGATCGGATAGAGTTCGCTGTCGGCTTCGCAGCGGATGAAATTCGTGTCATTGGCGTCGAAAGCGCCGATGACGTCACGCCGCCAAGCTGAACACTGGGCCAAACCGGAAAGCATGCGCCGTCTCAACGAGAAGCGGTGCTACTGCGCGATGCGGCTCGCACGCTGATGAAAGCGACGTTGTGCATCCGCCGCGCTGGTTTGAAACAACACATGCCGCAGGAGCCAGGGGAGTTCCTCAGCGCGATGAACAAGCAGTGCATGACGATGAGCGCACAGCGTCGGCAGAAGGACAGCAAACGGCAGCGCAAACGCATCCTGCGGGTGATGAAGAGGCTGGCAAATCGCAGCGAGACGGAGCTGAGCATCGGCCAGGCACGCGTCATCGAGCAACGCATCCAGCGTGTGCTGGAGCAACTTCCAGCCGCCATCAAGCAAGCGCACGAGCGCATCATCGGCGGACGGTCGGTGAAGAACACCGATAAAATCCTCAGCCTCTACGATGATGAGATTGAGCGTCAAAGAAAGTCCCCGGTTTTGGGGCATGTCCCAAATAGCACGCATGTTTTTCGGGATGAGCTCGCAATGGCTCGGCCGCCCGGAGGATCGTGGCGACTTCGGACTCAGCTTCTTCGACCGAAAGACGGGGCAGAGACATCAACATCCAGAAACGCTGCCGCGACCAACGCTGAAAGGCATCTTAAATTTTCCGCTGACCACCTCGCACTCACTTGCTCCTGAAAACATCGCTCTGCACCACGGCGTGAATCAGGTCGCGCATGGCGTGGCCTTTGGCGCGGGAGGCTGCGACGAGCTTTTCGATCTCCGACCGGTCGGAGAAGCCCATGGGGCGGCCGGTGGCAAAGATGAGAAGCTTTTCGGCGATGCAGCGGGCCACGCGGTCCTCGCCTGCGAGCAGCAGCTTTTGAAACTCGGCCATGTTGGCAAACTTTGCTCCCGTGGCCAGTTCACCGGCGGCATCCACCGGCGGACCGAGGCGGTAGCGCACCTTGCGGCCTTCCACGGTGAGTTTGACGGGCTCTCCTTCCCCTAGGCTGCGAAAGCGCTCACGCCAGCCGCCGATGACGTCGTAGCTTTCGAGCGCGAAACCGGGCGGATCGATCACGCGATGGCAGCCGTTGCAGCTTTCCGTGCTGCGGTGCTTGTCCAGCAGCTCGCGAAGCGTCGTGGCGCCTCGAATGTCCGGCTCTACTCCGGGCACGCCCGGCGGTGGTGGCGGCGGCTCCATGCCGAGGATGCGGTCCATGACAAAAACACCACGCACGACGGGCGAGGTGTTCGTGCCGTTCGCGCTGACCTTCATCACACTGGCCTGCGTCAAAACGCCGCCGCGATGGCTGTCCGGCGGTAGCTTGACCTTCTGCAGTTCCAGGCCGGTGACGCCGGGGATGCCGTAATGCCGCGCAAGTCGCGAATTCAGCATGGCAAAGTCGCTGTGGATGATGTTGGCGACACTCAGATTGCCCTGAATGAGTTCGGTGATGAAGCCGCGCGTCTCGCGAAGCATGCTGTCGAGCAGAAGCTCGTCGTATTCCGGATAGAGCTGCTTGTCCGGCGTGGTGAAGTCGATCTCGCGCAGGTTCAGCCAGCCGTCGGTGAAATCGGTGACGAATCGCTCCAGCGTGCCCGCCTTCAGCAGGCGTTCGGTTTGTGCACGCAGCACTCCCGGATCGGTCAGCCTAGCCGCAAGAAGCTCCGCGTCCGGCGCACTGCGGGTGAGGAAGTAGCTCAGGCGAGAGGCCAACTGAACGTCATTCAGCCGGCCGGCAGGTTCTTTCAGGTAGAGGAACTCCGGCGAGCAGAGCGCGGCGATGGCCGCCGTGCGCATCGCACCCAGGAAATCGCCATTCTCGGCAAACTCGGCGTCGAAGAGCTTCGCATACGGCTCCACATCCGCAGCCGTGGTCGGGCGGCGAAACGCGGCGGTGACGAAAGCCTGCAGATTTTTCTTCGAATCAGTCGCCGGATCGGCACCTTCGGCGGTGAAGACGGGCTTGTAGCCGGGCTTGTCACGCAGCCACTTTTTCTCCGGGATCACTTCCGTGAGTTTCACATCCCCGAGCAGCAGTTTTTGTCCGCGCGGCGGCCACTCGGTGACGAGCGGCCCTTCGAGCTCCACGGACATGAGGGCCAGTCCCTCTCCCGGGTAGTTGGCCGGGCCGTCCTTGATCGGAGAGCGCCCGTCCGGGCCATTGAGCCCCTGCGCACTGATCCACACGCCATGCCCCTGCGGCATGTGCAGTGTGATCTCGATCGTGGCGGGTTTTCCCACCGGCAGCTCGTGAAAGCTGCGCGTCCGCGTGTCCGTGTTGCGGAAATTGAAGCTGCCGGTCAGCACGGAAAAAACGACCGGCTCCTCGATCTGGTAGCCGTAGCCGGTGACGCGCAGCTTGTAGGTGCCGGCGGCCTTCGCCCGGAGATCCGGAATCACAGTGCTCGGAAAACCGCCATTGTTAAAGACGACGACGGCTCCGTCCTCCCGCTTCAGCCAGTGCTTGCCGATGTTGGCCTTGTTGCGTTCGCTTTCGAGCGTGCTCCGCAGCACGGTGCTCTCAGGACGTTGATCGGCGAAGAGCGCGGCATTGAGCGCCAGCTCCGCAGACTCCATGTAGCGGAGCATTTGAATGCCGGAAATGGAGAGAGCTTCACCGATGTTGTCGAAACCCTGGGCACGACCGTCCTCCGGCAGGGAGTCGATGACGTTCACCTGCACGCCGAGCAGTTCATTGACAGTGTTTTGATACTCGCGCCGGTTCAGGCGCCGCAGAACGGTGCCTTTCTGGGCGTTGGATTTCGCCACGAGGTCTGCGCCGAGAGCCGCCATAAAATCCTGCACGGCGTCCTGCGAGGGCTGCTTCTTCTTCGGCGGCGGCATCTCCCCTGCGGCCACGCGGTCAAAAACTCGCACCCATTTCTTCAGCGCCGCCGCATCGGCACCGTCGGTCGAAAGCGATGTCAGATCGAGGTCTCCCTTGTTCACGTCTGAGTCGTGACACTCCATGCAGTTCGCTTCAAGAAACGGCTGAAGGCCCGGGATGGCGCCTGGAGCGGCGGCGGCCAACAGTGGCAGAATGGCAAGAAAGCGGCAGCTCATGTTCACGCCTGATTGATGTCCAGAACTCCGGTGCTGAAGCCGAATTTGTCGGCTTCCACGCCCATGCGCTGGGCGAGGGAGACGAAGAGATTGGAGAAAACGTGCTTCTCCTTGTCGATGGCGATGTGGCGCCCGTGTTTGAAGCCGCCGCCGGCGAGAACGAGCGGGATGTTCGCGGTGCTGTGGGCGCTGGCGTTGCCGAGATTGGAGCCAAACATGACGGCGGTGCTGTCGAGCAACGAACGTCCGCTTTCCTGCGTGGCCTTGAGCTTGGAAAGGAAATCCGCAAAGGCGGTGAACTCGGCTTTCTCGATGATCTCCAGTTCCTCGATCTTCGCGGGGTCCTGGCCGTGGTGGGAGAGGTTGTGCCAGTCGTTTTTCACGCCTTCGATCTCCGGCACGGCGTTCATGCCGCTGAGTCGCATGGTCACGGTGCGGGTGGAGTCGGTTTGGAGCGCGAGCACCACCAGATCCTGCAGCAGCTTCATTTTGCCGATGGCGTCGGTGCGGCTCTGGATGTCGGTGGGCGGCTTGGCGTCAATCTTCGGCTTCGGCTTCTGCACCCATTCTTCATTTTGCACGAGCCGGCCTTCCAGATCGCGCACGGCGGAAAAGTACTCGTCGAGTTTATCCTGGTCGCGTTTTCCGAGTTCACCGTGGAGTTTCTTCGCCTGGCCCATGACGGTGTCCAGGATGCTGCGCCCGCGCTTCAAGCCGCGCACCTGGGCCTGAACCTCTGCGGGCGTGCCATCCACGAAAAGCTGCTGAAACGCCTTGGAGGGCGAGCTCTCCGCTGGCAGCGGCACGCCGCTGGAGGACCAGGATAGCGATTCACTGCCCGTGCCGAGGATCAGGCTCGGAAAGCGCGTCTGCGTGCCGATTTTTTCGGCGATGAGCTGGTCGATGGAGATGCTGTTCTTGAATCCGGCGAGTCCTGGATGCTTGGCGGAGGTGAGCCAGGTCATCTCCGAGGTGTGCCCGTTCGCCCCATTCTGCTCCATGTGCTGAAGGCCGGAGATGACGGAAAAATCACCGCGCAGATCCTTCAAAGGCTCAAGGTAGGGCGTGAGCGCGTAGCCGGCACCGGCTTCCTGCGGAAACAAAAACGGCGTGTGAAAGCCTAGGGTCGCGCACATGGCCAAAAAGCGCGGCGGCGGCTGGCCGACAGCGGACTGCGCCGCTGTGGCGAAGGCGGGGACCATCGCCTCCAAGAACGGCAATGAGAGGACGGTTCCCGTGCCGCGGAGGAAGGCCCGGCGGTCGATGCGGCGTTTGGTGGCGATGTGCATACGGCTCCGTGAACGCACGGAACCGGCGGTTCCTGACGGGGAGTGTGTACTTTTCCCGCCGGAGCCGCCGCGTTTGCCGCCTTACATCCGGCAGATCAGGAGCTCGCGCTCGTAAACCAGCTCCTTCGGCAGATGCGTCTTCAGATCGAGGAAGAGTTCTTCGTGGGAGAGGATTTCCGTGCGCCAGGCGTCGCGGTCGAAGCGCTGAAGCTCGTCGAACTTCTCTTTCGGGAAGTCGAGGCCCTTCCAGTCGATGTCCGAGTAGTGCGGCACCCAGCCGATCGGCGTTTCCTTGGCGATGCCGTGACCGTTTGCACGGGCGACGATCCATTGCAGCACGCGCATGTTTTCACTGAAGCCGGGCCAGAGGAATTTGCCCTCGGCGTCCTTGCGGAACCAGTTCACATGGAAGATGCGCGGCGTTTCGGTGATGCGGCGCTGCATGCTGATCCAGTGGCGGAAGTAGTCGCCCATGTTGTAGCCGCAGAAGGGCAGCATGGCCATCGGATCGCGGCGCACCTTGCCGATGGTGCCTGCGGCGGCGGCGGTCATCTCGCTGCCCATGGTGGCGCCGGCATAGACTCCGCTGACCCAGTTGAAGGCCTGGTAGATGAGCGGCATCGTGGTGGCGCGGCGGCCGCCGAAAATGATCGCGCTGATCGGCACGCCTTCCGGATTCTCCCAGTCGGGATCGATCGTGGGGCACTGCGAGGCCGGAGCGGTGAAGCGGGAGTTCGGATGCGCCGCCTTGGTGCCTTTTTCCTTCGCGATTTCCGGCGTCCACTGGTTGCCCTGCCAGTCGGTGCATTTGGCGGGCGGCTCGTCGGTCATGCCTTCCCACCAAACGCCGCCGTCGGGCGTGAGGGCGACGTTGGTGAAGATGGTGTTCTTACGCAGCGAGGCCATGGCGTTCGGGTTTGTCTTGTCGCTCGTGCCGGGAGCCACGCCGAAGAAGCCTGCCTCGGGATTGATGGCATGCAGCCGCCCGTCCGCGCCCGGTTTGATCCAGGCGATGTCATCCCCCACGGTCCACACCTTCCAGCCTTTGCTGGCAAAGTGATCCGGTGGGATGAGCATGGCGAAGTTCGTCTTCCCGCACGCGCTGGGAAAAGCCGCGGCGACATAGGTCTTCTTTCCTTTCGGATCCTCGACGCCGAGGATGAGCATGTGCTCGGCCATCCAGCCTTCATCACGTGCCATGGCGGATGCGATGCGCAGCGCGAAGCATTTCTTGCCCAGCAGCGCATTGCCGCCGTAGCCGCTGCCGTAGCTCCAGATCTCGCGGGTTTCCGGAAAGTGGACGATGTACTTCTCCTTGTTGCAGGGCCATGGCACGTCTTTCTGCCCCGGCTTCAGCGGAGCGCCCACGGTATGCATGCAGGGCACGACGCGCTGATGGCCCTTGTCGATCAGTTCGAAGACTTTTTTCCCGATGCGGGCCATGATGCGCATGTTCACCACGACGTAAGCGGAATCGGTGAGCTGCACGCCGATCTGCGCCATCGGCGAGCCGACCGGCCCCATGCTGAAGGGCAGCACATACATCGTGCGCCCCTTCATGCAGCCGTTGAAAAGCTTGCGCAGCTTGGCCTTCATCTCAAAGGGGTTCATCCAGTTGTTCGTGGGACCGGCGCCATCCTTGGAGTTGCTGCAAATGAAGGTGCGCTCCTCCACACGCGCCACATCGCTGGGGTCCGACTTGGCGTAGAAGCAGCCCGGCCACTTTTTCTGGTTCAGGCGGGTGAAGGTGCCGGCCTCGACCATTTCGTTGCAAAGGCGGTCGTATTCGGCCTTGGAACCGTCCACCCAGTGAATGCGGTCCGGCTTGCAGAGCGCGGCCATCTTGGCGACCCAGCGCCGGAGGTGAACGTTTTTACTGAGGGGTTTCGAGGAGTGGGTTTTTGTGCTCATGGCGTGATGCTTTTTGAGTGCGCTTCATCAACGCGGCGATCACGCCGCCTGTCCACCGCAGAAGCCTCGCGTATCTTGGCGAATTCACAGCGCGGCATACGTCCGGCTCCGCCACGCCACGCCGACCAGACCGGCCAGTAGCAAAATCAGACGCGAAGGCTCCGGCACCAGCACGACGGTGATGACGCCCGCGCTGGCAAAGAGCGACGTGTCCCAGGTGAGCGAGGGGGCGAGCACCGCCGCGCTCAGATCGAGCAGGCTGGCGCTCAAGCCGCCGACTCCGGCGCCGGTCAGCGCCGCCCAGTCCAGCAGGTCAAAGGAATGCCCCAGATCCGCCGTGTAGCCGCCGCCGAAGGTGACCCCGAGACTGCCCGCCGCCAGCGCGGAGAAATCGATCACGCCGGAACCGGCGGCGTTGAAAGCGATCTTGTCATTGTTACCGTTCCCGAAGAGTTCAAAGGCCATGCTGCCGCCGTTTTGAAACGTCACGTTCCCATCGACCGGCGTGAAGGTCAGCGTGCCCGCCGCCCCCTCCACACCGGGAGCCACCGCGCCGCCGATGATGACGCTGTTCGCACCCGTGGGCGAGATCGTGCCGGTGCCGCCGAGCGTCGTTCCGAAAGCCGTCGTCAGTGCTCCCGTGCCGGTGGCGGAGCCGGTGGTGTTGGTGGCGAGCAGGATGCCTGCGGAAAGCGTGGTGCCGCCGGTGTAGGTGTTGGCGTTGTTCAGAGTCGTCGTTCCCGTGCCGGTCTGAGCCACCACTCCAGTGCCGCTGATTAAATTGCTCAAGGCAAAGTCATTGCTGCGATTGATGCGCAGGGTCGCGTCATTGATGATCTCACCAGTGCCCAGCGCGCCGTTGGCGCTGCCTGCGAACGATCCCAGTTGCAGAGTGCCGTTTGAAATCCTCGTCGTGCCTGAGTAGCCGGTGTTGTTGGCCTCGATTCGCACCACGCCTGCGCCGGCCTTGGTCAGATCGTGCGCGCCGCTGATGCTGCCGATGATTCGCATGGCAAAACCCTCCACGGCCTCGCTGCGCAGCGTCAGGTGGTCGTTCAAGGTGATGCCGCCCTCAAAAATGCCGCTAAAACTAGCCGCGCTCGTGTAGGCCAGCGTCAGCGTGCCGCCGCTGCCTGCCGCCACGGTGATGTCGTTCGACGTGGTCCAGCCGCCGAAATGGTTCTCCAGCGTGGCGTTTCCGCCCCCAGCACTGCCGAGCTGCACTGCACCTGTGCCCAGGGAGCCGGTGCGTCCGTATCGCAGCGTCCCGGAGGCCACCAAGGTTCCTCCACTGTAGGTGTTCGCGGAGCCGGGTGTCAGGGTGAGTCTTCCTGTGCCGGTTTTCGTGAGCATCCCGGACTGTCCGCTCACATCCGCCACGATCCCGCTGAGGGTCAACCCGCCCGTGCTGGACACCTGGATCGCACCACCGGAGTCGCCAACGGAAAACCCGCGATTGGCCGTGAGCGTTGTGTCACTCGTCGAGCTAAACTCCAGCGTGCCGCCGTTCAAGGTCACATGATTTGCGGTGACTGACTCCGGGGCAGCCCCCAGACCGGTGGATTGAGATATGCGCAGCGTGCCTCCATTGATGACGGTTCCCCCGGTGAAGGTGTTGACTCCGCCCATCACCAGCGTGCCGGTGCCCGTCTTGGTCAGAGCACCTACCTCGCCGGAGAGATCGGCGATCACCGCCGAAATCGTGTACACGCCGACGTCGGACACGCCGATCGTTCCGCCGGAATTGCCGATGGAAAATCCACGATTTGAGGCCGAATTGAACGAGCTCGCCGAGCTGAAGTCCAGCGTGCCGCCGTTGAGGATGATCTGATCCGCGACATAGGACGAAGGGTTGGCCCCCAGACTCAGCCCGCTCCGGATGCGCAGCGTGCCGTTGGCAATCGTCACACCGCCGGTGAAGGTATTCGCGGCACCCAGCGTGACTGTACCCGCCCCCTGCTTGGTGAGCCTGAAGCCGCCGCTGATAGCCACGGCGGAACTGAACTCCAGGTTCGATCCGGCAGACGTTGTGAAGACATTGTTGGCGCCGAGCACGACGGAAAGCGTGCCGTTCTGCCCTGCGAAGAGGACTGTCGTGTTAGTGTTCTGTAGCGTGATGCCGGTGTGCAAAGTCAGGCTGCGCGAGGTCGTCCCCGATCCGTTGGTGTTGATCTCCAGAGTGGCGGGCAGCCGCGAGTTGATGTTGTCGAAGGTGATGAGGCCCAAGACGCGATTGCCGCTGACCGTCAAGTTGGAGATAAAGCCGGTGCCGTTGCGGTTGTTGAACACCACATTGGAGTCGGACGCACTTGGCAGCGGGCCATCCGGATTCCAATTGCTCTCGGTGGACCAGGCGGCATTGCCGCCGGCACTTCCTCCGTCCCAGAACGTCGTCGTTTGAGCGTGTCCCGCCCGGCAGAAGGTCAGCACGGCGGCGAGGATCAGAATACGCCGATTCGCAGCCCCCCGCGGGGGGCGAAAGGTTTCTTGTGAGAGGTCCATAGTTTGGGGGTGCCCTCTCAAAAGCAGCCTCAGTGCCACGCAGGGGATCAACGTATCACCAAAATGAGTGAGCCTTTCTCCGGCTTCATCTTCACTGTCCTGATGGCATCCTCGTTTGCAGACTGAGTTCCCCCTTCAGCCGAGGCTCGCCGCCCAGAGTCATGCCGAGATGCGCCGGGAAAAACGTCTGCAGGGACTTCACCAGCGCACGGGCGAAACGCAGCCGATTCTCCGCCGTGTCGCGAAGTCGCGGGCGGTTCGCCTCGATCTGCAGGCCGGTGACGTTTTTGTCACTCTGGCAGTGCCTTTGAATCGTGTAGCCGCCGCGGAAGAAGGGCTCCGTCGGCACCGGCATGCGCGGACTCGGTGTTGAGGGGAATCCTTCCTTCTCGAGCAGCGCCCCCAGGCTCAGCGGGCCGTGAAGCAGCTCCACATGACTGAGGTCACTCCGCTCGACGATCCAGCGCAGGCTGCTCGTGTTGACGGCTGAAGCTGCGTTCAAAGCGTCCTCACAATCCGCCAAGTCGAGCGCCGACTGCACGTAGCCCAGCTCCACGCGGGCATCCGGATGCCCGTGGCCATGCAGATCGATCAGGAAAGCCACGCCGAACTTCCGCACCGCCTCTTCACAGGCCTGCTCGATGAATCTGTGATGCTCCTCCCAGGCCTGCATCGCGATCTCACTGCCCTGCGCACCCTCTGCGAGATCGCGATTCGCGTCCAGCTTGCTGCGGTGCAGGCGGCAGACGACGAGATGAGCGTGACGCCCCGTCTCCGCGTGCACCACGGCGGAGAGGGTCCGCGCCAGCTCCTGCGTGTTCGCGTCGATGTCGGTCACGCCATTCACACGATCCGGAATCTCCCCCGGCTTCAGCCGCCCGCCATGCGGCACGGCGATGACCAGCGGCAGATTCCCGGGGACGTATTCGATGTGGTTCTGCCGACCGAGGACGCTGTTTCCCGGCACCTGTTCTTCCGCTCCGCCGCCGAGGGACAACACGAAAATCACCAGGCCCGTCAACGTCTTGGCATGCATTTACGAGTCCTCCGGGATGATGCGCAGCACATGGCTGGCTTGGGTGAAGTACCAGGTCGTCCGCTTGAAGGGACGAAGCTGTACGCCGTCCGGGATGGTCTGCCCGTTCGAGTCGCTCGCCCCGCTGCCCGTGCTGTCGAGGATGAGCGGCATGCCGTCGGGAGCTTCACCGATCCGGCCCACCCACAGCACCACGTGGGAAACGTTTCCTTTCGTGCTCTTCACGAACAGCAGATCGCCCGTGAGCAGCACGCCCGGATAGTCCTCGTAGCGCTCCGGCAGCTCGATGCGCTTCACCGCCACTTTGCGGCCCGCGCCCGGGCCTTGCGCCTCCGTCATTTCAGACTGCTGTTTGATGCCCGTGGACGGCAGGATGCCGAGCGCGAGGTTATAGACGAATCCGGTGAAGTTGCTGCAATCCACGCCTTTCCCCACCGGTGTCTTCTGCTCAGGATCACGCGGCCAGTCGGCGGGCGGCTCCCAGTCCGGCACGTGATGATGCTGGTAGCTGTAGCCGACATAGCGCAGCCCGGTGGCGATCACGCGCTCGCGCGACCACTGCGGGCTCTTTTTTGCCAGACCGGCCGGAGCATTGAAATGCTTCATCCTCGGCCCCCAGTAGCCCCAGCGTCGGTGATTCGCGGGGTTGTACCAGTCGCTATAAGGGACGCTTGCGTGGTCCTTCCATTCCGAGCGCGACCCCTTCAGCAGGTCGCCGATCAGCTCCTCCTCGGGGAAGGAGAATTTCACGCTGTAGGGCGACTTGTAGGCATCCTGGGCCAGCGATGCGCAGGCCAACGCCAGTGTGAAAACGACGGTGCGCAGGATCATGGCAGCACGTTTTCCTTTTTGTCACCCGCAGCCCAGAAAACGCCGCGCGGAATGAGGTTCTCCAGCCCTGGTGTGCCCTCGGGATGCGGGCTGGAGACAAACACGCGCCCCTTGCCAAAGCTGCCGATCGCCTGCGCCGCCGTGTTGACCTGCACGCCGACGGGCGTGTCGTTCTTCGCCACTTCCGTGCGGAAGAGCGTGAGCGGCGTGTAGGCCGGCAGATCCGTGCGCGTCCACGGTTTGAGGATCGGGCCGTTGTTGTAGCGCACCTTGAAAACGTCCTTCACATCCCCCAGCAGCGGCTTGCCCGCCTCCGTCATTTCCAGATCGAGGATCGCCTGTCCGCGGCGCCATTTGCTGGAAACCGTGCCCGCATTCAGAATGCCGAGCCCCCAGGAAAAATTCGAGCAGGCCAGGTAGGCACCCGCGCAGATGCCCACGTAGCCGCCGCCGTTGCCCACGAACTCGCGCACGTTTTTCAGGCCCGCCTCGCCGATGCCCTTCGACTGCCCGGAGCCGCTGCCTCCGGGGAAAACCAGCACGTCATACGCGGCCAGATTCTCCGTGGCCACCTGCTCGCCGTTCAGGATGACGGTGGTGGCCTCCGGGAAGGGCTTCATCACCTTCACCACGGCGTCCACGCTGCTCTGCGGCGCTCCGGGTCCGCTGTAAACGCCGACCTTGATCGGCCGGCGGCTCTCCGGCAGCGCGATGATCGTCTTGTGGCCGTTCACATCCGGCGGCGTCACGAACTTCGGCGCGGGGGCGCTCTTGGGCTTCGCCGCCGGCTCCTGGGCGAGGGCGATTCCGGCAGCGGCAGCGAGGATGAACAGGGAGGCGGGCAGTGTCTTCATGTGCGGTAGGATTGGCAAGACGGGGGCTGGCGTCATCTCACCAAAATAGGTGAGGAAGAGGGAAAAATGACGAATGGCGAATTCTGAATGACGAAGGAAGATCGAAGTCCGAATGCCTCAGTCACCTTCCAGCACGAAGAGCCTGCCATGTGACCTCGCGCGACTCGTTTCGTCATTCGTCATTTTGATTTCGTCATTCGCCTCCGCCGGGGCGGCGGATTCGCACTGGACGGAACGCCTCGCCTTCTGGTCCTGGCGTGAACTTGAAACCCTCGAAGCCCGCATCCAGGCGCATGACCGGCAGCTCGCCGCCCTGCCGGAGCTGATGCTCATCAACAGCAGTCTGCGCGTTGGCCTCAAGACCGGCTACACCACCGAGGAGGACGTGCGCTGGTTCGAGCTCACGCTCAAAGACGCGGCCAGTGCGGACGCCGTCGTGCTCGTGCCGCCGCTCGCAAAGGGGGCGAACGCCGTCGTCGCCGGTTACGGATTTCCCGTGCGCTTCAAGCTGGAGGTCTTTGACGACCAGGGCCGCGCTCACCTCGTCCTGGATCAAACCGCAGCCGACTTTCCCAATCCCGGCTGTTTCCCCCTCGTCGCGCGATTTGAACCGCGCATCGTCAAACGCATCCGCTTCACCGCCACGGACCCGTGGTCGGTCGATGGGCCTGAAATCCTCGCCATGGCGGAGATGCTCGTGCTTTCGGGTGATCGCAACGTCGCGCTCGGTGCCACCGTCACCAGCTCCAGCTCGCGCAACGCCCCGCGTGCCTGGACGCGGCTGAACCTCATCGACATGGTCACCCCGCTCGGCCTGCCCGTCGCGCCGCAGCCCGGCGGCAGGCCCGGCTTTCACAGCGCCGTCTCCGCAAAGGCCGACGCGGAGAAAACGCTCACCCTCACCCTGCCGGAGATCACACCGCTGGACGAGATCCGCCTGGTCCCCGTGCGCCGCAGGGAGGTGCCGCTGTGGTTCGACTACGGCTTCCCCGTGCTTTACAAGGTCGAGGCCGCCACTGCGGATGACTTCAGCGATGCCGTGCTGCTCCACGAGGTCACGGACACCTATCAGCCTTCCCCCGGCATGAATCTCGTCTGCATTCC
>CAMAZK010000046.1 GCA_945863205.1 Akkermansia muciniphila
CGCCCTTGTCGATGCTCTCCATCATCTTCGCGTAACCGGCGCGGGTGCCGTCGTTCTTGTTTTCGGCTGTGTAGAACTGCGTCGGATCATCCGGCACCTGGAAGGGATGATGCACGGCGTTGTAGGGCACGTAGATGAAGAACGGGCTCGTGCCTTCCTCGCGGATGTAGCGCACGGCGCGCTGGTGGATCAGGTCGGTGATGTAACCCTCCGCCGTGGTCATCTCCGTCTTCTCATAGAGCTGCTTCATGCCATCGATGTAGTGGTAGCGGTAGTAGTCGCACTGGCCGCCGATGATGCCCCAGTACTCGTCGAAGCCGTGCTTCACCGGATTGTGCTCCGGCTTGAAGCCGAGGTGCCACTTCCCGTAGCAGGCCGTGCCGTAGCCCTGCTTCTTCAAAAGCGGCACGAGGAAGGTGTCCTCCGGCATCAGGCCCATCGTGAACCGCCCCGCCACCGGCACCAGCTCGTCGTTCACGCGCTTCTCCTCCTCCGACGTCAGGCCGATCGCCCACTCGATCCCGCAACGCTGCTGCCACCGGCCCGTGATGAAGGCCGCGCGCGTGGGCGAGCACACCGGCGCGTTCGCGTAAAAGTCCGTCATCCGCACGCCCTCCGCCGCGATGCGGTCGATGTTCGGCGTCTGGATGTCCTTCGCCCCCATGCAACCCACATCCGCATAACCCATGTCATCCACGAGCAGCATGATGATGTTGGGGGGCGAGGCGGGGGCTGCTTTGGCTTCAGTGAGGGCAGCGAAGGCGAGGCTGAGGAGCAACAGCAAGATCTGCACGACTCGCAACAGGGGAATGAACGTCGAGGGAAAGGAGTGCGAAGAGATCATTCGCCTATGTCGCATGATCGTCAGAAATTTGCAATGCCAGCAGATTTGAGCGGGTGAGGTCCAATGCTCACAGACATCTGTGCATTTCTCGTCTTGGTCTCTTCTTGAGAACGAAGCCTTCGACGCTGCCATGTTATCAGCAGGGACTGATGTCGAGTTCAAAACATCAATTTAGGCATTCTCACCGCAGGTCTGTTAAGCCAATTATGCCAGGTCTTGTTAGCTTCGCTTTTGGTCGCACTCAAGGATCGCTTGAAGATCGTCTCCAAGGTCAGTGCAATCGATTGGATCATGGCAAAGGTTCCAGATATTTGAAGACCCTATCCGAACGGCGCGAAAATTCCCGCAATCGTCTCGTGCCACTGGAATATACTCGTGGCCATCTATTTCGATCAAATCGTCATCGCCCGGAACACTCCAAGTCCACCCTCCGATCTGGACCGTCGAGAACATCTGAAACAACTGTCTGACGACGTTACCGCAACCGTACAAATGCAATTGTTGACCAGGGTTTCCATTCGGAAGATCTTCGATTTTCTTGCGAAGCCATTTATGAATCGGCGCATTTAGATCGCTGTAATCACGAGGTTTCCACAACGGTAAATCATTCGATTCCCAGTTGTTTGAAACCTGATACTTGAAAAGTGAGAATCGTGGGAATTGCGGTCCGTTAGCAGTAAACAACAGACGCCAGAGCCACCCATCAACGACGAACATGCGCGTAGCTATGTCTGGCCTGCCCTCAGCGACTAAAGAAGCCAAAGGAAAATCGTCGGTAGGTGCTGTCGGAAGAATAGGAACTTTCTTGGAATTATACCCGAACCACAATGCCATTTCGTTCCGGTTCAGTGGCGGAATGCCACGCGTCCGAAAAGTGTGAAGTTCGGTATACACCTTTCCTTTGGATGCCGCCTCGCGAATCGCTGCCAAGGTAGGATGCTCGCCTGCCAACAGCCTCGGCAGAAATCCACGCAATTGTCGATGTAGGAACATTCTTTGGTGATAATTTGATTAGGCCACATCAAACTGAGGACGGGTTGCAGTTGTCCACTTGTTTTCTGTTGTAGGGATGAGTTTCTCAGCCCTTGGATTTCTTCCTCGCCCCGCCTTCAAGCGCCTTGAGCTTGGTCTCCGCATGCGCGGCGAACTCCGTTTTGCTGAGAAATCCATCCTTGTCGGTGTCGGCGCCTTTGAAGTGCTGTTCGGAGTGGGCGCCCATTCGGGAGATCTTGCGATACTCGGTGGCGTCGAGTTTGCCGTCCTTGTCGGTGTCGAGGCGGGTGAAGCAGGGCTCGATGCCTTCGGAGAGGATGGCGAACCAGGTTTGCTTGCGCAGCGCGGCGGGGAGTTCGGTGGCGTCGATGAAGCCGTCGGCGTTGGCATCGCCGGTTTTGAAATGCTCTTCGCCGTGATGCCGGGCCTGCACATCGAGCGGCAAGTACTCGGCAAGGGTCAGTTTGCCGTCGCGGTTCTTGTCCGCTGCCGTCATGATGCGGGCGATGAGCGGGGCGTCGTCTGCGGCCAGGAGCGGGACGCCGGAGAGGACGAGG
This sequence comes from Akkermansia muciniphila, assembly GCA_945863205.1. GTDB lineage: Bacteria > Verrucomicrobiota > Verrucomicrobiia > Verrucomicrobiales > Verrucomicrobiaceae > Prosthecobacter. The sequence goes on from CAMAZK010000046.1 coordinate 2,395, forward strand.
AGAGTGAGGATGCGGATCATGGGGCAGAAGCGGAGCGACGCAGGGTGCCACAGGCATTCCCGAATTGAAGCGGAGAGATCCATGCACAGAAATGGGAAAGGGCCCTCCATCAGCTCATAGAGGCACGCTGATGATCGTGGGCATCTGACCCGGACTTCTCATCCTCCTGACCTTGCACGGCGGCGAACTTTGCATGGGTTGCTGGAGCAGCGCCGTCCACTGTCGTCAGATGCCGTAGCCGGCGCGGTAGGCCTTGTGGATGATGGCGTCCGCTTCGGGTGTATTGGGTGATTTGAGGGCTTTCGTGTCCCATTCGACGCGTTTGCCGAAGCGGACGGCGAGCAGACCGACGAGGAGGGATTCGGTGAAGGGGGCGGAATACCAGAAGCCGCTCTTCGCATCCTGCGGGTTGCCGGTTTTGCAGGCTTCGAGGAATTCGGCGCGGTGGCCGTTCTGGCAGCGCGGGATCGTTTTCGCGGGGAGGACGAACTGCTGCATTTTCGTCTCGGGCACGATGCGCGGCGTGCCGCTCCAGCCGCCAGCGAGGATGCAGCCTTTGTCACCGAGGAAGTAGATGCCGTTGTCGCCGAGGTTGCGGGTGTCTTCGAGGCCTTCGGGACGGGGCGGGAGCTTGCCGCCGTCATACCAGACCATCTTCACGGCAGGACGGTCGCCTTTGGCGGGGAAGTGGTAGGTGATGATGCTCCAGGTCGGGAACGACTGGTTGTTGTTCGGGCCGTTCTCGGCCTCCACCCAGTCGGGCGCGTCGAGATCGAGCGCGTAGAAGGCGGGATCGGCGTTGTGCACGGCCATGTCGCCGAGCGCACCGCAGCCGAAGTCCCACCAGCCGCGCCATTTGCGCGGGCAGAAGTCGGGGTGATAGGGGCGCTCCTTCGCGGGGCCGAGCCAGAGATCCCAGTCGAGGCTCTTCGGCACCTCTGGCATGTCGGTGGGATAGGCTTGGCCTTGGGAATCCCAAAACTTGCCAGGACGATCCGACCAGACGTGCACCTCGGTGACTTTGCCAATGGCGCCCGCTTCGATCCACTCGCGGGTCAGGCGGATGCCCTCGCTGGCGTGGCCTTGATTGCCCATCTGGGTGACGCGGCCCGTTTCCTTCGCCACATCGCGCATGGCACGTGCTTCGGCGATGGTGTGGGCGAGCGGCTTTTCGACATAGACGTGACGCCCGGCACGCATGGCCATGATGCTCGCAGGCGCGTGAACGTGGTCCGGCGTGGCGACGAGCACGGCGTCGATGTCCTTCTGTTTCTCGAGCAGCTCGCGGTAGTCGCGATAAAGCTTCGCGCCCGGATATTTTTTCACGGTGGCGGCGGAGCGGTCGAGATCGACATCGCAAAGCGCCACGATGTTCGCGAGACCGGAGTCGTCGAGATCGCGGATGTCACCCGCGCCCTGGCCGCCGATGCCGATGCAGCCGAGGTTCACCTTTTCACTCGGCGGCGTGAAGCCGGGTCCGCCGATCACATGACGCTCGACGATCTGAAAGCCGAAAGCGGCGGCGGTGGCGGTTTTGACAAAGCGGCGGCGGGAATAGGGCGGAAGAGACATGCGCCTGCAAACGGGTTGCCAGCGTATGCTCTTGCGTCTTGGCTCAAGCACAACCCCTGCGACCACTATGAAACGCCCCTGGAAAGATGTCTCCGTACCGCTGCGCGACGGCATGGTACACTGGCCCGGTGATCCCGAGTGCCGCATCCAGCGCGTGAACCGCATGGAAGACGGCGCGGTGTGCAATCTCACCCACATCACGATGAGCGCCCACACCGGAACGCACATGGACGCGCCGCGACATTTCATCGCCGATGGTAAAACGATGGAGCAGATGCCGCTGGAGGCGGTGATCGGCCGCTGCTGCGTCTTTGAACTCGACTCCGAGGATCAAATCACGGCGGACGACCTCAAGAAGCTCCGAATCGCCACCGGCCAGCGGGTGCTTTTCAAGACACGGAACTCGACGCGAAGCTGGGCGATGTCCGAGTTCGACAAAGACTTCATCTCCATCCGGGCCGACGCGGCGCAGTATCTCGTCGATCTCAAAGTCATGACGGTCGGGGTCGATTACCTCAGCATCGGCGGCTACGGCAAGGACGTTGTCGAAACGCATCAGATCATGCTCGGAGCCGGCATTTGGGTCATCGAAGGCCTCAATCTGGCGGAAATCGCGTCCGGCTACTACGACATGATCAGCCTGCCCATCAAGCTCGAAGGCGCCGACGGCGCTCCGTGCCGGGTGGTGCTGCGTTAGCTGGCGCAGAGGGAATACCTCGCGTCATCAAGATTTGTGGATTCGCTGAATTCTTCGTCCTTATCTTAATCTTCTCCGAGAAGCCCAAAGATGGGGACAAGGATGAGGAGGAATCACAGAACATCATGACGCACGGTAAATCATGGCGGTTCTTGACCGCGCCGACCCGATCATTGTTGTTCGTCCGCCTCAATGGTTTACATATGGTTTAACTATTTGTATAGTATGAGAGCATGATTCAGCGTCCTTTTTGGCTTCAACGACTCCAAACCGCCTGGGCAGAGGCCCCCATCGCATGGCTCTGCGGGGTGCGGCGGGTGGGGAAAACGACACTGGCTGACAGCCTCGGCGCTGATCAGTTGCTCTACTTGAATTGCGATCTGCCTTCGACCGAGGAAGTCGTGGCGGACCCGGAGTTGTTTTATCGGGGCTGCACCAGGCCCGTGGTGGTCTTTGATGAGATCCATCAGCTCCGCGACCCGGCCCGCCTGCTGAAAATCGGGGCGGATGTGTTTCCAAAGCTCAAAATCCTCGCCACAGGCTCCTCCACGCTCGCGGCGAGCAAGAAGTTCCGCGACACGCTCACCGGACGGAAGCGGCTGGTTCATTTGACGCCGGTACTCTGGGATGAACTGGAGGCTTTTGGCGTGACGTTGCAGCAACGGCTTTTCCACGGCGGGCTGCCACCCGCGCTGCTCGCGGAGTCGAAGAAGCCGTCCTTCTACCGCGAGTGGCTGGACTCCTTCTTTGCCCGCGACATCCAGCGTCTTTTCGGCTTTCGCGACATGAACCGGTTCAACGCACTGTTTGAGTACCTCATCAAGCAAAGCGGCGGCCAGTTTGAGGTCACGAAAACGGCCACCGCCCTCGGCATCACGCGTCCCACGGTGGAGAGTCATGTCAGCGCGTTGGAGATCACGCAGGCGGTGACACTCGTGCGCCCGTTTCACGGCGGTGGCCTGAACGAGCTGGTGAAGCAGCCGAAAATCTACGCCTTCGACACGGGCTTTGTGAGCTTTGCCCGTGGCTGGGACCCGCTGCGCCAGGATGACTATGGCCCGCTCTGGGAGCATCTCGTGCTGGAGCACCTGCAAGCCCATTTTCCAGAGACGCCGCCACGTTACTGGCGGGACAAGCAAGGCCGTGAGATCGACTTCGTCCTGCCACGCCAGCGCGATGAAGTGGATGTCATCGAGTGCAAATGGAGCAGCAAAGCCTTTGATGGAGGGGCCTTGGGCGTTTTCCGCAGCTATTATCCAGAGGGCAAAAACTACCTGCTCACACCGTCCGCCGCCCCGGCGCACCTGAAGCGGTTTGGTGAGCATGAAGTCCTGGTGTGCAATCCATCGGCACTCAAAATGTGATCCATTGAGGACCAAGTCCGCCTGCTGCCCGTCGTTTCGCTCCACCCATTCCATGAAGTCCATGGCAACGAGAGACGATGATGACAAGCGGGGTCTCCTGCCACCTATTCAGCGCCGACCCTTTCATGCAACCGGGAGGGCAGCGGGTGCGCCTCGCGATGGACGCTCACCCGCACGCCCGGCCTGCACAGTTCCCAGCACTTCTGCTGCGGCGCTTCGGGGCAGCGGATGCAGCCGTGGCTGGTACACTGACCGCGCTCGAAGCCGCCGACGTGGATGCCCACGCCGTCGTCGGTGAGTCGCAGCCAGAACGGCATGGCGATGCCGAGATACTCGGTGCCTTCCGGCTTCGGGCCGCTGTGCTCCCACGCACGGGGCACCACGACATCACCGGTGTCCGGGCGGACATACTGACCATAAAGATTGGAGCGCTTGAGTGGGAGCTTCTCCTTCACGACGAACTCACCGACCGGAGTTTCATGCCCCGGCACCCCGGGTGAGACGTCCATCTCCACGAGCACGCACGAGTCCTCGTCGAGGAGCTGGGCCGTATGGCTGGCGAGCGAGATGTCCATGCGCACCTTGCCGGGTTTCGCGGCGGCGCAACGCTCTTCATCAATGTGCCAGCGCGGATGCTCGAATGCAGCAGGCTTCTTCCTCAAGCCCTGGCAGGAGGCGAGGCAGAGCGGAACCAGCAGGCAGAGGATCAGTCTGGACGGCATGTGGAGCGGGTCAGCGGCTGCGGCGTTTCATTTCATCGCTCGCATTGTCGAGGATGCGGCGTTCTTCGGCGGTGAGGCTCTGCATGCCGTGGCGGCTGATCTTGTCGAGGATGTCATCGACGGTCGGCGTCTGGCTCTTCGGCGCCTTCGCTGATGCGCGGGCTTTAGGAGCGGCTTTCGGCATCGTGGGCAGCTTCAGTTCACCTTTTTCGAAACGGATGAAGGCGTAGGCCGTGCCGACGTTCGCGGCGAGCAGCAGCAGGGAGGACCAGTCGCGGGCGGCGAGGCTGCCGAGGGCGTTCACACCGACAAAAACGGCGGCGAGCAGCCATGCGTCGATGGTGAGGATGATGATGCTGATCTTGGCGCGCGGATAGAGCGTGGCGAAGGCGATGAAGACGCCGAACTCGAGCTGCATCATGCCGGCGCAGGAAAAGGAGCGGACGCCGAGGAGTCCGAAGACGGAGACAAGCAGCGGGGAAACGAGCAGCAAAAGGAGGAGGAGATTGACGAAGGAACGGCGGCCCAGGTGACGCTCCACGGCCTCCCCAAAACTCCACAGCAGGTAGCAGCCGAGCAGGGTCCACAGGCTGGGCGGATTGACCAAAACATAGGTCAGCGGTGTCCAGATGTGGAGCTGGCCGAAAGCCTGATCAAACGTGAAGACAAAGTGCCCGATCACCTGATAGCCGAGCACGGCGGTGACGATCATGCTCGCCACGCCGACGAGCGCGATGATCGCGGCGAGGTAGATCGGGTGCTGCTTCCACCAAGTCAGGGGAAGGCGGTCTTGGGATTCGGGGAGCCAGGAGTTGAACATGTTTTTAGAAAAGAAAGGCTCATTTCCGCAGCCGATCGACGAGTACGGCGCCGAGGATGACGAGGCCGAGGACGATCTTCTGGCTGTTGCTTTCGATGTTGGTGAGGTTCATGCCGTTTTCGATCACGGCAATGATGAATGCGCCGATCAGAGTGCCGGGCATGGTGCCCTTCCCGCCGCTGAGGCTGGTGCCGCCGACGACGACGGCGGCGATGACTTTCAGCTCGTACATTTGGCCATAGGTCGGTGAACCGCTCTTCAGCAAGGAGGCCGTGACCACGCCGCCGAGTCCCGCCAGCAGTCCGCAGAGGGCGTAGGCGGTGAGGATCACACGATTCACCGGCACGCCGGAGAGAAAGGCCGCCTCCGTGTTCCCGCCGATGGCGTAAACATGCCGCCCAAGGCTGGTCTGCGTCATGATCACATGCGCGATGCCGTAGAGCAGCAGCATGAGTGCGACAGCGTTTGGCAAGCCGAAGAGGTCGGCTCCGCGCCCGAGCCACACGAACGACTCCGGAATCTGAAACACCGACTGATTCTCCGCCAGCCGGTAGGCCAACCCGCTGCAGACGAGCATCATGGCCAGCGTGACGATGAAGGGCGGCATGCGCAGCCGGGTGATGAAAGCGCCCGTGATCACGCCGCAGACACCGCAAAGGGCGATGCCGCCGAGTCCCGCCGCCAACATGCCCGCCGCTCCCGCCTCCACACCGCCGCAGAAATCACGCACGATCAGCGCCGTGACCACGGCGGAGAGGGCGATCAGGCTGCCGACGCTCAAGTCGATGCCGCCGGTGATGATGACCAGCGTCATGCCGATGGCGAGAATGGCGATCACGGCGATCTGGTTGGCGATGTTGAGCAGGTTGTCTGCTTTCAGGAAGACAGGCCATGACTGCGGCCTAGGTTTGAGCACCTGCGTGTTTTTGAGGGCCGGGAAGTCGGTGCCCAGATCGCTGAACACCAGCCACGCCGCCGTGGCGTGATTACATGCGATGACATCGAGTCCGCCGGAGGCTGCGGCCCGTTCCAAAGCCGCGCGGGCATCCTTTGGCTCGCCCTTCACGATTTCGAGCACAGGAACGTTTCGATTTTTTAATGCCGCCTCTAACGCATCGGCAAACACAATGTCCTCCGTCTGAGGACGCACCACGATGATAACGCGCCCGTCTTTGCCTGTCTCAAACATGACAATCTTGGCGAGCTGCTTCGCCGCTGCGGCATCCTGCGGATACTGCTCCGTCCAGGTGACGACGCTGAAGAAGACGCAGAGCAGCAGCAGCGCCACCAGCATGCCGGAACCGGCGAGGTGGTGGCGGATGAAGGCGGGAAGGCGGCTCATGCGGTGGAGGCGATCATGTGGAGTGAATCAGCGATCCGCAAGGCGAACCACGACAGGCTGAAGACGCAGCGCTCCACGCATCATGCACCGCCGCTGCGCTCCAGCCATTCGATCCGCCGCTGGAGCTTCGACTGCCGTTCCGCGTTCGGATTCGGATACAGGATGGGATACCAGGCGGTGATCACCGCCGCGCGGGCGATGAGACTCTGCCGCAGGGCGTTTTCGTCGATCCGGCCGCCCGCATCGCGATAGGCGGCGAGGATCGCCGACACGGTGGCGTGATCTTCGTCGAGAATCTGAGCATTCCAGATGATGGAGGCCACATCCCACTCCACGGGACCGGCGAAGGTGTCCTCCCAGTCGGTCCACAAGAGGCCTTCGGTGGTGTTCATGAGGTTTCCCATGTGCGCGTCACCGTGCAGCGCCTGCTGCGGATAGGGGCTCAAAAAGTCGATGGAGGCGGTGAGATGATCGCGCAGCATCTGCTGCGTCGATTCTGGAAACAGCGTCCGGTCATTCAGGATGGCGATGCTTTCCGTGAGGATGGCCAGTTTTGGCAGAGGCTCCGAAAAACTGCGCATGATGTCGTGGCACTGACGCAGGGTGCGGCCGATTTCGCGCGGATCAGGTTCCGCAGCGATGCGGGTGACAAACTTCCAGAAGTTCATCGGGTAGCCGAGATGCTCGTGGGGTCCGGGCGGCAGGGCCGGGTGCAGAGGGATGACCGGTGCGCCGTGTCGGGAGAGGTGCTCCGCGATGGCATTTTCCCGCGCAAACCACTCCGTGCCCTGACGCGGGCCGTCGCCGTCCTGCACGACTCGCGCGACCAGCGTGTCCGTGAGCCGGAGAACGAGCGTGCTGCCGTTCTGCAGGATGTCACAGCGGTCCGGCGTGATGCCGTGGGCGATGGCGGTTTCCGTGGCGGCGCGGATGGGAAGATCGAGTGATGACATGGGCTAGAGCTTCTCTTTTTCGTCAGCCGACGGGTTCGCAACTCCTCACCATCGCGCCTTCATCGCGTGCGACCCACCTGACGCGCCAGCCCGCGATCTCGGTGGCGTACTGGCGCTCGCTGTCATCGTGATAGGCAGGCTGCGGCTGCAGAGCGAGGGATTGGTCGATGATGGCACGCACCTCGTCCGGCACGCGGCTTTCGCAGTCCCAGCGCACCGGCATCCGCGGCGGTGCCTCACCTGCGAAGCCGCTGTGCGCGTCGGGGATCGAATCCGCGTAGCGGATGTAGGGCTTGATGTCGAAAACCGGCGTGCCATCGACGAGATCGACGCCGGAGACGAACAGGCGCGGCGCGAGATCGCCTTCGAGCTCCACGCGGTCGAGTTTCACCACGCTCAGGGTCAGCCGGTTCGGTCGAAATGGCGAGCGCGTGGCAAAGACACCGCGCTTCTCGTTTCCACCGAGCCTCGGCGGACGCACGGTGAGCGAAGCCGGCTCTTCCGCGACGAGGTGAAACTGCGTGATGAGCCAGAGGTGGCTGAAGTCCTCGATGCCCCGCACCGCCTCCGCACGGCGATAAGCCAGCTCGAACTCGACGACGCCCCAGGCGCTCGGCACGAGGCCTGACTGGCGCGGCACGCCGAACTTGTCGGTGTAGCAGGTGTGCAGCGTGGCGATGCGGTTCAGGCTTGGCATGAGCGGAAAAATGGGAACGGCGACCGGAGCGTGGACTCGCAGGCCTCACTCTGAAATCCGCCAGCTCAGCTCAATGCCCATGCCAAGCGGCAGCGGTGTCACCGGTCCGGCGGGTGTTTCGAGCAGAGGGGTCTGCGCCGGCGCTTTTTCCAACCGGAAACGCTGTTTCGAGGCCGGGAAGCCGTAGAAAGCGGGTCCGTTGAAGCAGAGGAAGCGTTCGAAAAGATCTTTGCCTTCGGTTGAAGCCAGATCGACGCCGGCATCCTCAAATGCCATCGCGTAAAGCTGCGGAGCGCAGCCGCCTGTGAAGCAGCCCGCCGCGCAGCCGCAGGCGGTGGCCTTTGTCGTGTGCGGAGCGCTGTCGGTGCCGGCGAAGAACTTGGTCTGGCCTGCGGTCGTCACGGCGTTTCGCAAAGCGGCGCGATCGTCCTGAAACTTCACTATGGGCAGGCAGTAGAGGTGGTATTTCAACCCCTGAATGAGGTGCCCCAGCGTGTAAAGCAGGTGCTGCGGCGTGATCGTCGCCCCCACATGGTCCGGCGCGGCAGCTACAAACTCCGCCGCTGTCCACGTGGTGATGTGCTCGCACACGATGCGCAGTTTCGGATGCGCTGCGAGGAGTCGCGGCATGCGCTCCGTGTAGAATCGCGTTTCCGCATTCTGTGCGGCGTCGATGTAGTCCGGCCCGCTCAGGGCGTGCTGCTCGCCGTGGATGCACAGCACGATGCCGTGCTCCTCCATGGCGCAAAAAACCTCGCCGCCGATGAGATCGTCCATCGGCAGGCCGTGCTCCGAGTTTGTCGTGCCATGCGGCGGGTAGTATTTGCAGGCCCGCAGCCGCCCGGAGGCCGCGCCTTCGCGAATCATCGCCGCCGTGGTCTGCCGCGTGAGGTAGAGCGGCACGATGAGCTGCTCAAAGGCATCGGCACCCGCCGCATTCAGCTCGGCGGAGTAGCTTTCGATGCTCCAGCCGTCCGCTTGAGCCGCGCCGGAAACACGCGAGACGGGAGGCTGCGTGTTCGGCATGGCCAAAGCCCCCGCGCAGCCCATATCGAGGTGCGCTTTGACATAGGCAGGCACCGCCGGGCCCTGGCGGAAGTGCGTGTGGAGGTCGAACCACTTCGGAAGATCGAGAGTCATGCGCTTCCGTTACCCGGGGGCGGCCAGGGATCAATCTCCACCTGCACTCAGCGCTCGTCATCGGCGAATTGACTCAGTCGTAACCCAGCCGTCGGCAGCGGTGCGGCAGGGGCGTAGGCTCGTTCGCCAGAACGAGGACGCCGATCCGCATTCTGGCGAATGCGCCTACACCGCCAGCGGCACCCTTCCTCCGCGCGGTGGTGTTCTGCCTGCATGGATTCGACGCAGCGCTACAGCTGGGGCTTGGGCACGGGAAGCAGCGGTGCTTCGGGTTCGAACTCGAGGACGTCCTGGTGCGTGCGGAGGGCCTGCCGCGCCTTGTCGAAGAAGGAGGTGAGGTCTTCCGTGTTCATCTGCTGCTTGTCGTCGATGTAGGCGTGGAGTTTTTGAATCTGCTTGTCAGCATCGAGGTTCACGCCGGCCATGGCCTTCTGGGCGGAGGAATAGACGCCGGTAAACTTGCCCTGAGCCTGCTCGAAGGCCTCCTTGGCTCCTTCCTGCCGGAGGAATTCCTTTTCCTGCTCGCGGAAGTCCTTGCTGAACACGCGCTTGAAGAAGCCGCCCTTTGGTTTTGCGATCTGTTTCGAGGCCTGGGCTTCGAAGTAGGCGGCCAGCTCCTGAAACTCCTGCATGGGTTTCTGATACTGCTTCTTCAAGTAGCCGAGCCCGGTGGTGATGATGGCGAGTTTTTCGACCTCCGCCTTGGACAGGGCCTGACCGGCCTTCACCTTGTCTTCGAGAAGGTTGATGTACTGGAGCGTCATCTTGTTCCCCTCGAAGATGTTCTCGAATTCCTTCGCAGCGGTGGCGAGGCGCTGGCGCTCTCCCTGACGCAGGCCGTCGATCTTCTTTTCGTGCTCGTCATTGATCGCGGTGATCATCTTCTGATGCTGCGCGGCCTGAGCGTCGAACGTGCGCTGAAATTCGGCGTCCTTCGCGGCGAGCGCCTCGGTGTGTTCGGCCTGGAGGGCTTCCAGTGCGCTGCGGGCTTCGGCCAGGTCGGAGTGGGATTGGAAGAGGAACCAGCCGAGCACGCCGGAGGCGAGAAAGCTGAGCACGAGGAGTGCGGTGAGGTTTTTGATGGCGGTCATGACGCGGGTAGGTTTGGTGCACAGATGGCAGGGTGCAAGGGCATTCGGTGTGCACGTTTTGTGCCGACGTGCGGCGTCTCGCGCATGAACGGGCGGAATCCTGTTAGGGCTGGCAGGATTCACGCGTCTTGTCTGCACGATGTCTGATCCCGCACGCCCCACCAAAGTCCGCCATGAAATCCTCGCCACGGCGACGATGGTGGCCTTCCTGATGTATCTGGACCGCATCTGTCTGGCGAACATCATCAGCTCGGACTCTTTTCAGAAGCACGTGGAGCTCTCGGATCTGGAGATCGACTGGGTGAAAGGCGGATTCTTCTGGGCCTACGCGCTGGCGCAGGTGCCGGCGGGCTGGCTGAGCGACCGCTTCGGCTCACGGAAGCTGATCACCATCTACATCGCCACCTGGTCGGTCTTCACGGCGATGACGAGCTTTTCGGTGGGCTTTGCCACGCTGCTGCTCGCACGGCTGGGCTGCGGTCTGGCGGAGGCGGGCTACTACCCGGCCAGCAGCGGCCTGCTGACACGCTGGGCGCATGTGGAGTCACGCGGTTTCGCCAGCAGTCTGATTTCCTGGGGCGGGCGACTGGGCGGTGCCGTCGCGCCGGGGCTCACGGCTTTCGTGATTCTGCAGGCCGGTGACTGGCGCTGGGCGGGATGGCTCTATGGTCTGACCGGCGTCATCGTGGCCGCCTGTTACTGGCGGGTTTTCCGCGAGCACCCGCGGCTGCATCCGAGGTGCAACGAGGCGGAGCTCGCACTGCTGGCGGAGGGGCGGGGAGACTTTCTGCCGGTGAAGGATCCGCCGCGGAGGTTTCCGCTGCTGGCGGCCTGCCGCAGCCGGAACCTGTGGATGGCCAACGGGGTGCAGTTCTTCACCAACATCGGCTGGGCCTTCCTCATCCTATCCCTGCCGGATTATCTGAAAAAGGTCAAAATGCTGGACGACGGCCAGGCGGGCCTCATCACCACGGGAGCGCTGAGCATCGGCATCCTGGCGCTGCCCATCGGCGGCCTGATGACGGACTATCTCAGCAAAAGGCGCGGCCGGAAGCTCGGACGAATGCTGCCGATGTCCGTGACGAAATTCGGCGCTGCGGCGCTTTATCTCCTGGCCCTGCAGATGGACTCCGCCTGGAGCATGGCCATCGCGTTCGGCGCGGTCACCTTCTGCGCGGATCTGGGGCTGCCGGCGATGTGGACGCTGATGCAGGACATCAGCGGCAGGCATCAGGCGCAGCTCTTCGGCTGGGGAAACATGTGGGGCAATTTCGGCGCCGCACTCATGCCGCTGATGTTCACGGCCGTGCTGAAGACCTTCGACACGAACAACGACTTCCATGAAGGCGTGTGGCTCTGCGCCGCCGCATTCGTCGCGGCCGGGGTCTTCGCGCTGTTCGTGAATGCGGAAAAGCCTGTGATGCAGGAGGGGGCGTAAGCGCCGCCCTCGACATCACAGGCTTTAAAAGTTCGAACGGTTAAGGGGCGGTCTTACCAACCGCCTTCGTCCCCACCGCCATCACGACCGCCACGGTCACGACGCTCGAAGCGCCGGCCTCCGCCGCCGCCGCCGCCTCCTCCGCCGCCACCGCCACCGTAGCCGCCGCGTTCACCACGATCACCGCCGCCACCGCCGCCACCGCCGCCGCCGCCACCGCCGCCGTAGCTGCGTCCACCGCCTCCGCCACCGCCGCCATAGCCGCCACGTCCGCCGCCGCCACCTCCTCCGCCGTAACCGCCACGGCCACCGCCGCCGCCGCCGCCGAATCCACCGGGGCGCTCTTCACGCGGGCGGGCCTCGTTGATGGCCAGCTTGCGGCCCATGAATTCCTGGCCGTTGAGGCCTTCAATCGCGGCCTGCATGGCCTCCGGCGTTTCCATCGACACAAAGGCAAATCCACGAGGACGCCCGCTGTCGCGGTCGATCGGCATGAAAATGTCAGTGACAGTCCCGTATTGGGAGAAGAGCTCGCGAATCTCAGGATCCTGAGCGGCAAAGGGCAAATTGCCCACATACATCTTGGTGTTCATTGCTGTGCTTTGAGGGGTACGAATCGCGTCAGCTGCGCCAGATCAAACTTCATGAACACCAACCCCGTAATCACCTGATGAAACACTTAGCCTGACCCTTAACAGGTGACTTGAGCGGCTTTATCGCCGCATTCGTGCCAAAGGCAACCGAATCTTTGGTCAAGTTCGCCACGCTGAAAAGGACCTCATTTTCGGCCCAGTTTTTCCTCCGCGAAGGTCAGAATCCGACCGACCTTTTCGGCATCCTGCGCGGCCTTCGCCTCCTCAAAGGCGGCCTTCGCCTGGAGCAGTTCCCGCACGAGCGGCAGGGAGATGACCTGCTGGCCCGCTACCTGAACGGCCTCGTAACGCTCACGCAGTGAATCCAGGTCCGTGCTGCCGGGCTCGAACTGCGTGAAGTCGATTTCGTCCGACTCGGCCTCCAGCTCCTTGAAATGTGAATCTTCGATCAGTTTGTCCAGTGCCGCGGCCGCTGCGGCGAACTGGCCGCTTTTGACGAGTGCCTGGATGTCGTCCCCGCGCTCCTTCATCGCCTCCGTCGGCGGGATGCCGAGGGATTCCAGCGCCTTGCGAAGCTGGCCCGCCTTCTTGTCCAGCCCTGCTTCCAGGTCTTCTTTGACGGCCATCTTTGGCGGGGTCAGGCCGCGGGCTTTCTGCCGCTGCCCGGGCGTCAGCAGGTCACGCACGCCGATCAAGGTGCGCAGTTGCAACTGCTTCACCGCCGCTTCGGCCTCGATCAGCTTGGCGAGCCGGGCGGCGGCGGCATCCGCGCCGGTGCCGGGCTGTTTCAGCAGGTCGTGCAGCGCCTTTTTCTGCGCTTTTACCTCCAGTTCCAGCGGTTCGGCCACCTCGCGAGCTTCGGCGAGCTGTGCGGTGAGTTTCGTCTGCTGATCGTCTGTCAGCTCCAATTCGTCGCGCATCGAAGCGATGAGATCGGGATGCAGCAGACCGCTTTCCAGCCAGTCTTCGAGGTTTGCGGCCTTCAGGCCGGCGGTGATGAGGATGAGGACGCCGAGAATGAGTTTCATGGCAGGAGTGGGTGGGTGGGTTCAGGGAGAAGGAAATCGGAAGGCGCGGCGAACTCGATGAACGACGGCCCGAGGTCGGCGAAGAGCTCCCCGGGCGAAAAATCGAGCAGCGGCGGCAGATCGCCCAATCGGGGCGCAGGCGGTGGCGAGTCCGTGAAAACAAGCGCCGCAGCGGTGACGCAGGCCGCCGCCATCCCCGCGAAAAGCGACCAGCGCAGCGGTGCCGTCCGGTTTTGCACCGGGCGCTCCAGCACTTCCGGCCGCCATGCGGGCGCGGCCCCATGATCGCAGTGCCGCCGCCGGGAAAAGCGGGTGCGGAGGTCTGAATCGCGGTCTTCAGTCATGGCTGGAAGCGGGTTGCAGCAGGCTGCGCAGGCGCGCCTTGCCGCGGTCGTAGTGCTGGCGCGCGGAGCCGAGGCCCACGCGCATGACCTCCGCCGCCTGCTTGATAGTGAGGTCCTGGTAAAAGACGAGGTGCAGCACCTCGGCCTGCCGCGCCGGCAGCTGTGCCAGGCAGTCCCGCAATTCGGCGGCCTCTTCGTCCATCTCCACCTGCCGCGAGGGCGCGGGATGTGGCTCGTCGCTGAACGCCGCCAGCAGCTTGCCGATCAGGGATTCGCGGTAGCGCTGGCGCCGCAGCTCCTCGTGCGCCGTGTGTCGAATCACGCCGAACCACCAGGTTTTGAAACTGGAGCGCCCGTCGTGCCGGGCGCGTTCTGCCGCCAGCTTCAGGTAGGCGTTTTGCAGCACGTCCTCCGCCCGAGCATGATCCGCACCGCAGCAATGCAGCGCCCAGCCGAAGGCGTCGGGGTGCAGGGCTTCGAGTTGGTCGGCGATGGCGCGGTCCATTCATTTACCGCTGGGTGACGCGGGGCTGCGGAGTGTATGACAGGGATGGAAAAATAACGCCAGCAATCGCCCTCCCCAGCCGTTTCTTCCCGCCACCATGAATCGCATCACCTTTCTCGCCCTCGCCCTCAGCAGCCTGTTTTCCACCCTGATCCACGCCGCCGATGACGCACGCGTCTATGAACTGCGCACCTACACCTGCAACGAGGGAAAGCTCGACGCCCTGCTGGCCCGCTTCCGCGACCACACCTGCAGGCTCTTTGAAAAGCACGGCATGGTCAACGTCGGCTATTGGGTGCCGGTGGACGAAGAGAACGGCTCCAAGACCATCCTGATCTACGTGCTCGAACACAAAAGCCGCGAGGCGGCGGCGGCCAGCTTCAAGGCCTTCGGTGCCGACCCGGAGTGGCAGGCCGCCCGCAAGGCGAGTGAGGAAGGCGGCAATATCCTGGCCAAGGCGCCGGAATCCGTCTTCATGACGCCGACGGACTACTCCCCGTCGCTGACCATCGCCAAGGGCGAAAAACCCCGCGTCTTCGAACTCCGCACCTACACCACCAACGAAGGAAAACTCGACGCGCTGCACGCCCGCTTCCGCGATCACACCATGAAGCTCTTCACCAAGCACGGCATGAGCCACCTCGCCTACTGGGTGCCGGTGGATGCTGACAAAGGCGCGGGCAACAAGCTGATCTACATCATTTCCCACGACAGCAAGGAGACCGGACTCGCCTCCTTCACCGCCTTCCGCAACGATCCGGACTGGATCAAGGCCAAGGAGGCGAGCGAGAAGGACGGACCGCTGACCGTCCAGCCGGACGGGGTGAAAAGCGTTTACATGACTGCGGCGGACTTCTCCCCGATCCAGTAAGGCCGCAACACCACCCGCCATGCACCCGTATGCTGCGGGCCATGTTTCTGCTCCGCACGCTCTTCCTCGCCCTCTTTGCCTCCTCACTTCACGCCGCCGCCCCTGAGTTCGAATGGGTCGCGGCGGGCGGCGGTGCAAGGAACGACAAGGCGCGGGCCGTGACCTTCGACCGCGAGGGGAATGTCTTCCTCGCCGGCGAATCGACCGACGACGGCAGCTTTGGCGACCTGAAACGCACCGGGCACGGCGGGATGGACTTCTTTCTGGCGAAAGTCTCCAAAGAGGGCCGCATCCTCTGGGTGCGCAGCCTCGGCGGCAGCCTGGTGGATCGCGGTTACGGCGTGGCCACGGATGCGGCGGGCAATGCCTACGTCACCGGTCATTTTCAGAGCACCGACGCCCAGGTGAATGGCCAGCCGCTGCCGAACGCGGGCGACTACGACATCTTCGTGGCCAAGTACGATCCCGAAGGAGCGCTGCTCTGGACCCGCACCGCCGGCAGCACGGGCTACGACTACGGCCACGGCATCGCGGTCGATTCCCAGGGCGACGTCGTCGTGACCGGCGCCATCGCTGACGAGGCGAAGTTCGGTGACGTCACGGTGAATGCGGGCGGCGCCTCACGGCGTCCGGTTTTTTGCGCAAAGTACGACGCCGATGGCACGCTGAAGTGGGTCCGAGCCACCGGCGGCCAATTCTCCGGCAGCGGCCACGGACTCGGGGTCGATGGAAAGGACTGTATTTATATAGGCGGCAGTGGCAGCGGAGAGGGAAAGATGAACGCGGCGAACTGGGAATCGAAGACGCAAGCCGGCCTCGTCCTCAAACTCACACCCGGGGGCGAGGGCGTGTGGGCCGCCGTCCTGCCGGGTGCGCCGAGCGCCGGCTTTCACGAGATCACGGTCGATACCGCCGGCCGCACCTGGTGCGCGGGCATGTTCAAAGGCGAACTCAATGGCGGGCCAAAGACGACCAGTGACAAGGACAGCGACGGCGTGCTCGCCCACTTCAGCCCGGACGGGAAACTCGTTTGGAGTCACGTCCTTCAAGGACCAGGCACGGACTACTGCCTCGGGGTCGCCACGGATCACACCGGCCGCTGCTTCGTGACGGGGGAGTTTTCCGCCACGGCGACGTTCGCCGGTCAAACCCTGACGTCACTGGGCTCCACTGACATTTACACCGCCGCTTTTGACGAGAAGGGAGCCGTCGAATGGATCGTCACGGCGGGTGGAGCGAGGGGGGACAATGCCTATTCCATGGCCTGGCATCCTTCGGGAAGGCTTATTTTTTCGGGGGCCTGTGTCGCACCTGCGACATTCGGCGGGAAAGAAATGGCTTCGCCCGGCGGGGCTGAGGCATACGGGGCGGTTTTGCGGATTCGGTGACTTAATGGCACATAAATGGGGCCTCAGGGGCGCTGAAGTGGCCCCAATTAGGCTCAAGGGGCTACAATTCACCCATTTGACAGGTGTGACGATGTGGACACCATGCGCGCCCCTTCGCCCGGGCCCCCCATCCGGCGAGGCGCGACCCAACCACCCCCCAACCCTAGATTGAACCGCATCACCCTTCTGTGTCTCACCGCTTTGTGCATCTCCGTTTCTGCGGATGAAATCAAAACACCAGCCACAAAGCTCACCGGCACGGCAAGCCAGGTCATCGAAGGCGTCAGAACCACCGCCTACACGCATACCGAAAGCGATCATATCCAATACGGTGCCCGCACCGCAGTCGGGACCCCACTCCGCCACGGCCAGATTCGCAGCGCGGCTGCGGACTGGTCCATCTATCCCGTCGGCACCGTGTTCCAGATTCAGGGGGACCCCTCCCTTTACGTCGTGGACGACTACGGCTCCGCCCTCGTCGGCACCCTGACGATCGACCTCTACAAGCCGACGCACACGGCCATGAATTTGTGGGGAACCCGTCGCGTGAACATCCGCGTGCTGCGCTGGGGATCTTTTTCCCAAAGTCTCGCCATTCTCCAGCCGCGCGCCTACAAGGCACCGCATGTCCGCGAGATGGTCGCCCGCATTCAGGCCCTCTACCAGGCCAGCGCCGCCGCCAAAGCGGGCTGATTCAAATTCACGCCAGCTCGTCCTGCAATCGGCCATTGCGGGACGCTGGCAGCGCGGTTCAATGCCCGCCCCCAAAAGGCCCGCATGTCCGACCTCCTCAAAAACCCGCTCTGTCACGCCGACGACCTCGGCAAGGCCATCCCGGATCACGAATTCGGCGTGTCCGTGTGCCTGCCGCTATGGAAGCACGTGATCGGCTATGAGGAGGGAGATCCGCAGGTCGTCTCGACCTTCCAGTCCGGCTACCCTCGTTTCTGCTGTCCTCCGGCCATTTCCCGGCTTTTTGAGGCTGCGGAAAAGGAATTCGCCGCCGCTGGCGAGCGCTGCCTGGTCTTCCCGCGCCTCGTGCATGCACAGCGCTGCGTGCAGTTCATCGAAAACGGCCGCGCAGTCGAATGGACCGAGCATCAGCTCGGCGTCGCCGTCTTCCCGGCGGACAGCCACCTCCAGGCACGCAAGTTCTGGCGCTTCTGCGGGGAGTGCGTGAGCACGCGGCAGGCCGCCTGCGCTCTAGGCGGGCAACCCGCCACCACGAGCGCTGACGACGGCAAAACGGCGAACCGCCTCATCCGCGAACGCATCGCCCGGCTCGCCGGACAGCAGCCGGAGGACGTGTTTCTCTTTCCCTCCGGCATGGCTGCGAATTTTGCCGTGCATCGCATGCTCACGCATCACTTTCCAGGCCGCAAAACCGCGCAGCTCGACTTCCCCTACGTCGATGTGCTGAAGCTCCAGCAGATGTTCGGCAGCGGTGCGCACTTTCTGCCGCTCATCCACGCCAGCGAGTACGATGAGCTGCGCTCCCTGCTGCAAAACGAACCGCTCGCCGGCCTCTTCTGCGAAGCGCCGAGCAATCCCCTGCTCCGCTGCGTCGATTTCGAGCGCCTGCTCGCGATCCGCGCCGAGACCCAGCCCGGCGTGCCGATCATCATCGACGACACCATCTCCACCGTCGCCCATGTCGATGCGCACCGCGTCGCGGATGTCGTCACCACCAGCCTCACGAAGACCTTCTCCGGCGCCGGTGATGTGATGGCAGGCAGTGTCGTGCTGAACCGCCAGTCACCTCATCACGCCGCTTTTTCGGCCTTCCTCACCGCGCACGCCGATCACGAACTCTGGCGCGGCGATGCCGTGGCGCTCGAACTCCACAGCCGCGACTTCCCGCAGCGGGCCGATGGCATGAGCCGCAATGCGCAGGCGCTCGCCGAGCACCTGCGCTCGCATCCGAAGGTCGATCGCGTCTGGCATGCCGCTGCGGAGGGCGGACGCGGCTACGAATTCATCCGCCGCGAGCACGGCGGCCACGGCTGCCTGCTTTCCTTCACCCTGAAGAACCCCGAGACGGCCAGCGCCCCGTTTTACGACGCCCTGCGCGTGACCAAAGGCCCCAGCCTCGGCACCAACTTCACCCTCGCCTGCCCCTACACCCTGCTCGCGCATTACGACGAGCTCGAGTGGACCGAAAGCGTCGGCGTCAGCCGCTGGCTCATCCGCGTCTCCGCCGGTCTGGAAGACACGGCGGACTTGATCGCACGCTTCGATGAAGCGCTGGCCTGAGTAGATTCGATTGGCAATCGAATCGGTTTGGGAAGTTCGGCTTCGATTGCCAATCGAAGCTACGGTGATCGCTTCAATGATCGCCATAGATGCACCAGAAAGTGCCCCAGCCCGCTGAACTTGAACTGCGGGTCCACCCAACGCTCGATCACATAAAACGCGAAGTAGTAGGCGCGGCAGAAACCCCTCACGCACAGCGCCAGCAGCAGCGCCGTGCGCCAGCTCCAGTTCTCGATGAGCAAGATCGCGGCGGAGAGAATGCCGATGAGGAGAAACAGCCCCCCCTTCAGCCACATGGCTTTGGTGGAGTGGAGATCGCGCATGGCCCGCTTACGCAGCCGCCAAGGCTTCGTGCTTCAAGAGCAGCAACTCCTCCCGGCGGCAGGTGCGGAGTCCCAGCGTTTTCCCCTGAAGATCGACAAACTCGACTTCAAAGTCGTTGGGCGAATACACTTCCACCACCGCGCCGACCTGTCCGGCAGCGAGATGTTCCTCGGGCGCTGCTTGCAGCAGCGCCACGGTGTCGAGTGTTTGAATGGGACGTGTTTCCATCGGGACAACGGTGGTGCTTATAGCACATGGAAAGTGACCAAACGAGGTGATTTTTCATCGTGTCGAATGATCCACACGGCACGCACGAGCGCTGACTTGCCGTCGCGAGTAAGCATGAAGTCCATCTCGTAGTGCTGCCCGTGCATGGTGCTCTTGGTGGCGATGCAGTCGTAGGTCGTCGCGGCTCCGAGCAAACATTCCTGGATCTCTACCACGTGTTCCTGCCGCAACCCGAGTGCTGCCTCGAACACCTTCGCCTTGTGTTTGCCCACAGGATGGTCAGGGCTGAGCGAGTAATCGCGCAGCTTTTCGATTTCGATGATCGCATTGTGGGATCGGCAGCTTCATGGTTTACTTCTTCACCAGCTTCACATAATCCACGCCCACCATGAACCTCGGCAGCGCGTTGGCGTTCGTGCCGCTGATCGTGATGACGAGCTGGTGCTCGCCGGCATCCAGCGCGTGCGTGCCCCAGTCGAGCGGGCCGCTGTGGATGACGTCCGGGTTGTAGCCGTCCCAGCCGGTCGCCACGGGTTGCCCGTCGAGCGACACGTCGATGATGCCGTAGTCCTTGGCCTTCGTCAGAGCGGCGGTGAGGGCGTAGCTGCCCTTATCCTTCACCGGCAGCGTCAGCGTGAGTTTGTCGCCTTCCTTCGCGCCGGTCCACCAAAGCTGCGAGCCGCCGCTCCAGTCGCTGCCGAAACCGCCCATGCCCTGCGGCCGGGTGTTGCCGCCGATTTTGGAGAGGACTTTGAGCGCTTCACCTTCGAGCGCTCCGGGTATTGTAGTCCCGGCTTTAGCCGGTCTTCCTGAGCCGCCTGAAGGCGGGACTACAGAGCCGCTTTGCAGATACTTCACGAGGTCCACCACCATCTCGGGCTGCAAGGCATCGAACAGCCCCTCGGGCATCGTACTGAGCTTCGAGACCTCGCGCTTGGCGATGTCGGCCTGCGGCAGGGTGAACTCGACACCGCCCATCATGGCGATCTTCACGGCGGCGGGGTTTTCTTCTTTGATGACGCCGCTCATGACGCGGCCGTCCTTCATGGTGAACAAATTGAGCTGGTAGGCCTTGCCGATCACCGCATTCGGATCGAGCACGTTTTCGAGCAGGTAGTTCAAATCGGCGCGATTGCTGCCCGTGATGTCGGGGCCGACGTTTTGACCTTCGCCGAAGAGTTTGTGGCATTGGCCACAGGTGGCCATGTAGAGCATCTTGCCCTTCGCGAGATCGCCTTTCGCCAGCGCGGCCGGTGTGAGCAGTGTTTTGTATTTCTTTGTCCGCTCGCCGAGATCGGCCTTCGGCGCATTCACATCGCCCCAGGCGGATTTGATCAAGGCGTTGATCTCCGCGTCATCGAAGGCGGTGAGCTGGCGCACCAAAAACGGCGAAAGAGCCGTGGCGGGCACGGTTTTGGCCTCGACGGCCTTCAACAGCGCTTTCGTG
>CAMAZK010000047.1 GCA_945863205.1 Akkermansia muciniphila
GGAAACCCAGGTGGCCAGCCTCAGCAGGGTTGATTCTCGTTGTGGCTCGGGGCGCGCTGGATTGGCTGGCCTCTTCTTCGGCGGCAGCGCCTTACTTTTTGATGACTTATCCATCAGTCCCGAGCAGCCCGCATATGTCAGCAACGGCACCCTGGTGACTCCGGTCATCTCACCTGCCGTGCGCGACAAGTGGGTTCAGCTAAACTACACCAGCGATGTGACAGCCGCCGGCACCACACTGACGGTGGATGTGCTGGACAGCGCCAGCGCCCCTCTGGCCACCAACCTCCCGAGTGGCACCGATCTCAACAGCATCCCGGCGGTGGCATCCGCCGGTGCCATCCGTCTGCGCGCTAATCTTGGCACCACTGATCCGGCTAGCACGCCGCTGCTCCACGATTGGTCGGTGGCATACACCGCCGCACCCGGGCAGACCACCGCGAGTTCCTGGTCCAACACCGTCTCCTCCACCCAGGACGCCACTCCGCCGGTGCTGAGTGTGCCGGAGCGCACCACCTCGTCAGCCAATGCCAGTCTCGCTGGCACGGCTACGGATGCCACCAGCGGCGTCGCGTCGGTCATGGTCGATGGAAATGCTGCAGCCTCGGCGGACGGGTTCGCCACCTGGACTCGAAGCCTCACGAGCCTCAGTGATGGACCCAATTCCTTCACCGTCACCGCCAGTGACAACGCCTTGCCACCGAACACGACCACGATCACGACCACCGTTTTCCGAATCACGAATCCGGGTGCCGATGGCAATCACGACGGCATTGACGCGCTTCTGGAGCACGCCCTGGGCATTCCACCCGATGCAACCAATCGCAGGTCCATGCTGCCATCCGCTGCCGTTCAGAATGACCCGGGCACCGGAGAAAAGTACCTCACCCTGCAGTTCCGCCGCCGGATTCAGCACGCAGGTCTCAGCTATGTGGTCGAAACCAGCGACAACCTCACGCAGTGGGACAACACCGGGGCCAACGTGCAGGAAGTCTCGACAGCTCCCACCGGAGACGGCGTGACCGAAGTCGTCACCGTGCGTGTCACTCCGGCGATGGGTCCATCCAATCCAAACGGCTTCGTCCGGCTCCGCGTCTCCACCAACTGATCCTCGTTGGCGTGAACCGGACTACAGGCTCACGCCCGTTTGATCAAAGCAGCCGCCACTCGCGACCGTCCTGCCGGAGGAGGTCGTCGGCTTCTTTCGGCCCCCAGCTTCCTGCGGGGTATTCGTACATCGGAGGCGGTGTTGCGGAGTTGTGCCAGGCGTGTTCGATTTCGTCGATGAACTTCCAGGCGTTCTCGACCTCGTCGCGACGGGCAAAGAGCGTGGCGTCGCCGGCCATGGCATCGAGGAGGAGGCGCTCGTAGGCCTCGGGACTGGCTTTGCCAAAGCTGCTGCTGTAGCGGAAGTCCATCTTCACCTGCTGCATGTTCATGGCCTGCCCGGGCTGCTTGCACAGGATGCGCAGCGCGATGCCCTCATCCGGCTGAATGCGGATGACGAGGGTATTCTCGCTGTTCCTGAGCGCACTCGTGGTGGCAAAGGGCACCTGGGGAGGCTTTTTGAAGTGCACGCTGATTTCGGTGGCCTTTTTCGGCAGTTGCTTGCCCACGCGAATGTAAAACGGCACCCCCTGCCAGCGCCAGGTGTCGATCATGACTCGCAGTGCCACGTAGGGCTCGGTCTTCGACTCCGGATTGACGCGATCCTCCTGCCGGTAACCGACCCGAGAAACGCCGTCCACACTACCCGCAGTGTACTGAGCGCGGATGACATGCTTGGCCACATCCTCGGGACCGACGAGCGGTCGCAGCGCACGGATGACCTTCACCTTTTCGTCACGCACGCTGTCAGCGCTCAGGTCAGTCGGCGGCTCCATGGCCACCAGGGTGAGCAGCTGAAACAGGTGATTCTGCACCATGTCCCGCAGAGCGCCCGCCGTGTCGTAGTAGCCGCCGCGACCGCCCTCCATGCCGAGATTCTCGGCGCAGGTGATCTGCACGTGGTCGATGTAGCGGCTGTTCCAGTTCGGTTCAAAGATGGAATTGGCGAAGCGCAGCACCATGATGTTCTGCGCGGTTTCTTTCCCCAGGTAATGATCGATCCGGTAGGTGTCCTTCTCTTCGAAGGTGGCGTTCACCACTTCATTGAGCCCGCGCGCAGTCGCCAGATCTTTGCCAAAGGGCTTTTCGCAGACCACGCGCGCCCACTTTCCACCGGCACCGTGATTCAGGCCGGCTGCGCGGAGCATTTCCATGATCGGTTTGAAGGCCTCCGGCGCCGATGCCAGGTAAAACAGCCGGTTGGCAGGCGTTCCGCGTTCTTCGTCGAACTTGTCGAGCAGGAGCTTGAGCTGTACATAACCAGCGGGGTCCTCGAACTCGCTCCGGTGGTAATGAATGCACTGCGAGAAACGCCCCCAAAGCTCATCCATGTGGCCCTGGCGGCTGTTTTTGCGGTTTCCGGCCTCCAATTCGGTGCGGAAGCCCTCGTCGGTCTTGTCCCGGCGGGCGAATCCCACCACCTTGAACTGCGGCGGCAGGTCTCCGGCGGCAGCGATGTTGTAAATGGCGGGGATCAGCTTGCGGTGCGTCAGATCTCCGGTGGCACCGAAAATGACCACGGTGCACGGTTCGGCACGATGGCGTGAAAGCAGGGTTTCTTGGAAGGGGTTTTCCGGCATTTCGTTCATTGAGAGAGAGGAGTGGTCGAGACTACCCCCGCGTTGTGCAAAGGCAACTTGTGAAGCGCTGCGCAGGACCCGGGCCAGATGAAAGTGCTTCATGCCGCCCATGAACGCCGCAGCCCGCCGCCCCGCCGCGAGACCCCGTTCTCTTTCGTCAAAATTCACCTGTAACGCAGGGGTTCAAAGGTTTGACAGCGCCCGTCATCCGCTGACAATCAACCCACAATGAGCAACGAGGTGCCAGAGCCAGAAATCCCGATTCCGGAGGACGCAAAGAAAGACAAGGGCTTGTGGGAGAAAACCCGCAAAAGCCTGATCGAGCGGCTGAACAACTGGGAAGATCAGCGCACTTGGAACGAGTTTTACCAGACTTACTGGCGCCTGATCTTCTCCGTCGCGTCCAAAGCCGGACTGACACGCGAAGAATCCTTCGACGTCATCCAGGAGACGATCATCGCCATCGCCCGCCAGGTCCAGAAGGGCCAGTACGACCCCAGGGCGGGCTCCTTCAAAGCCTGGCTGCTGCAGATGACCCGCTGGCGCATCCTCGACGTCTTCCGCGCCCGCAAGCGCCAGCCGTCTCTCGCCGATCAGGGTAACGCGGACAGCGAGGACACCGGCAGCCAGATCGTGGACCGCCTCTCTCAGGACAAGGACAACCTGCTGGAAAAAATATGGGACCGCGAGTGGCGGGACAACATCACCGCAGCCGCTCTGGAGCGGGTTAAGGCCAAGGTTTCCCCCCGCCAGTTTCAGATCTTCGACTGCTACGTCATGAAGGGCTGGGGTGTGAAGAAGACCTCCGAGTCACTCGGCATCAACGCTGCGCAGGTCTATCTGGCCAAGCACCGCGTGGGTGCGCTGGTGAAGAAAGAAGTCCAGGCGCTTGAGAACACGATGCTTTAGTGGGAGTGTTCCCGGCGCATGCTGTGGCCAAGACAGGCGGGCATGCCGCCACCTCCTTCCACGAAAGCTCCATGAGCGATCCAACCGCACTGCCCCTTCCCTCGTCCGAGATCGCGGATGAAGAGGGCGTGTCGCGCCAGGAGGAAGCCTTCGACCAAGCCCGCTCCT
The DNA here is from genome assembly GCA_945863205.1 of Akkermansia muciniphila. GTDB lineage: Bacteria > Verrucomicrobiota > Verrucomicrobiia > Verrucomicrobiales > Verrucomicrobiaceae > Prosthecobacter. The sequence goes on from CAMAZK010000047.1 coordinate 3,765, forward strand.
CCTCCGATTCCGCCAGCGTCGAACTGCCCCAACCGCCGATCCACCCCTCCGCGTCGATGGACAAGGTCCGCGACCGGGAGCGCAACGGGCCGCCTTCCCATCGCGATGACATCGACATCCCGGATTACAAGCTGATCAAGCGCATCGGCTCCGGAGCCTACGGAGAGGTCTGGCTGGCTCAGAGCGTCACCGGCGCTCTCAGAGCGGTGAAAATCGTCTGGCGGGAGGACTTTGAACTCACCCGCACCTTCCAGCGCGAGTTCCTCGGCATTCAGCAGTTTGAGCCCATCTCACGCGGGCACCCCTGCCTCGTTCACATTCTTCACGTGGGATGGAACGAACCGCGCGGCTTCTACTACTGCGTCATGGAACTGGCCGATGATGCGGAAGACGGCGCCCACATCGAAGACGTGGCCACCTACGTCCCCCGCACTCTCGGGACGGACATGAAGCGGCACGGCCGGCTCGACCCCTTCTTCTGCCGGGATGCCGGGGTGTACATGGCCGACGCGCTGCACTACATGCACAATCACGGCCTGACCCACCGCGATATCAAGCCCTCCAACATCATCTTCGTCGGCGGCGTGTGCAAGCTGGCCGACATCGGCCTCGTCGCGGCCTTTGGAGAGCGAACCTTCGTCGGCACGGAGGGATTCGTCCCCCCGGAAGGCCCGGGCACCCCGCAGGCGGACATCTACAGTTTGGGAAAGGTGCTCTACGAGATGAGCAGCGGAAAGGACCGCATGGAGTTCCCCGAAGTGCCTGACAATCTGTCCGACGAAGAGTGGCCGTTCTGGCTCGACCTCAACCGCGTCATCTGCCAGGCCTGTGAAAGCGACCTCTCGCGCCGCTTCGCCACTGCGGCAGACTTTGCCGAATCCCTACAGCATGTTGGCGACGTCAAGCCTGAGAACGTCGTCCGACGTTTCAGCCGTGGCATCATCATCACGACGCTGGCCTCCTTCATCGCTGCCGGCGCCCTCGTCATGGGGCGACATCAGCGCGAATGGGCCTACGACATTCCCCTTCCCGCCAAGCCTCAGCGCGTCCTCCCTGCCCGCCCGCAGCCGCCGACTCCGGGAAAGCCCTGGCAGAACCGGCTCAAGCAGTGGTTCACCTTCAAACAGGACCGGCATGTGGCCGATCAGCCGCTCGATCCCGAGCTGTTCTGGAATTTCCTCATGTCCACCAACCGCCCCGCCGAGTACGGTGCGGTCGAATTCACCCTGCCGGACAAGAGCACCCTCCGCGGTGCCGTGATCATCAAGGAAGACGCGGACGCCTTCTGCGCATGGATGACGGACATGGACCGCAAAAGCGGCCGCCTCGATGCCGATCACGAATACGTGTGGCAGCCTGTGAACCTGCCACGCTCCCCGAACTCCGCCCCGCCGCGTGAGAATCACAGCGCCATCCGCTGCGAGATCGTCGCCGTCAAATACGGCAGCCTCAAAATCGCCAGCGTCCCTGCGGGTGCCGAAGTCTTCGATGGTCAGGAGCTTCTCGGTCGCACCCCCTTGTCCCTCCCCAGGGTGCGGGCGGATGCCTTCAACTATGAAATCCGCCTCCCGGGCTACAAACCGGAGGCCGTCGTCGGCAAACTCAAAGAAAAGCAGAGCATCAGCTTCAATCTGCGCCTGCGTGCCACGGGCTCCGTCGTCTTCGGAAAACCGTGGCAGAACAGCCAGGGCACAAAATTCGTCCCCCTCGGCAGGGCCATGCTCGCCACCATCGAGACGCGGCGAAAAGACTTCGCCGAATTCGCCTCCGCCACCAATCAAGCGCCTGTCGAAGGCCGTGACCTCGACGCAGCCCCGGATCTTCCCATCACCATGGTCAACCGGTCCGAGGCGGAGCAGTTCTGCCGCTGGCTGACGGATCGTGAACGTGCCAAAGGCCTCCTCGAACCGGATCAGGAATACCGCCTGCCCACCGATGATGAATGGAGCATGGCAGCCTACCTCTCGCGCGAGGTAGGCAAGACGCCAGCCGACCGGAGCCTCAAAATCGAAGGCATCTACCCCTGGGGATTCATCTGGCCGCCGCCCTCCAAGTCCGGGAACTTCCTGGACAAAAGCGCTGACAAGACCGGAAAGAATTCCATCGCCGGGTATGATGACGGCACCGCAGGACTCAGCGCCGTCGCAGCCTATCGCGCCGACGGGCGCGGACTCTTCGACCTCTCCGGAAACGTCTGGGAGTGGGTCTCTGACGCCTGGCAGGATGCACCCGCCCAGGGTGTGCTGCGTGGCGGGGCCTACAGCACCGCAGAGCGCCAGGAACTGCTCGCCTCGTATCGCAGGCAGTCGGACGCCGAAGACCGCCACCCTGATGCAGGCTTCCGCATCCTTCTCTGGAACATCGGGCAACCGGCCCGCGAAGACGAGAACTGACCCGGGACAGTTTACAGGAATAAGCAATCTGCACCACGCATCGAACGTACCACAAAGACCTCAAACGCCATGAAATCCCCGCTCGCCATCGCCGCCGTCCTCACACTCTCATTCCTCACCGCCCACGCTGAGGACAAGCCCCAATCAGCAACCAAAAACATGCCGAAGCCCGAAGTCGTGAAGTCCGAAGAGGAATGGAAGAAGCTCCTCACCCTCGAACAATATGAAGTCACCCGCGGGCGCGGCACTGAGCGCCCCTTTGGTGCCATCTACGAGGAATTCGAAAAGCAGGGCGAAGGCACCTATTACTGCGTGTGCTGCGGCGCTGAACTCTTCACTTCCAAAGAAAAGTTCCATTCCGGCTGCGGCTGGCCCTCCTTCTACGACAGTTCCAAGGCCAAGGGCGTCCTCGAAAAAGTGGACAACAGCCACGGCATGCGCCGCGTCGAAACCGTCTGCAAGCGCTGTGACGCGCACCTCGGTCACGTCTTCGACGGCGAGTCCGTCAGCGCCAACACACCGACCAACCGCCGCTTCTGCATCAACGGCGTCGCTCTCAAATTCGTCCCCCTCGGCGGCGAAGCCCCCAAACTCCTCGAAGTCACCTCTGACGCCGTGCAGCAGAAGAAAGAAGAGGTAGCCAAAGAAGGCGGAGTCGAGCCAAAGAAGTAAAGCCGACTCGCCTCAACTGCGAATCATCCCATAGGCCAAAGCCAGCAGCACTGTCACAATCGCCATCAGGATGTAACCCCAAGACGCTGGCTGGCTTCGCAGCAGTGGCGTCCGCCGGATGATGTCTTGATAATCTCCCTGAAACACTCTTCGTGGACCGCTGCCAAGGAGGAAACGCAGGAGCGAGGCATGGACGACAGCGTCAGCTATTCCTCGCGGCACATTGAGCAGACCAAGGACAATCAAAAATGCCATTCCGAGACAGGAGGCCTTCCAGGCCCAGGGCTTGAGCAGGTAAAGTCCAGCCCCCGTGACAAACGGCAGCAGCATCATTCCAAGAATCCAAGGAGACAGCCGAAACACTCCGAACACCTCGGTAAGAATTCGTCCCATCATCCATTGGGCCATGAGGACCAATGCGCCACCAAAAATGATCAGCAGACCGACCGCTTTCAGGTGAGATTCCGTCCGTAGATGCTTCCGACGCACCCATTCCGCGGTCGCGTCATTTTGCATCAACCCGGCTTTGGGAGCGGCATACGGATTGAGGTCGCTCATGGCCGCTGGATCCGCTTCAAACCTTCCCTGTCTTCACAAAGTCGATGATCTTCCGATCATCGTCACCTGCCGCCCAGGTCACGCGCAGAAAATCCGCCGGGTGTAGCTTGTGCTGCTCGAAGAAGGAACGGTCTCCACCGCACCCGAACATCGTGTCAGGGTCCATCTCACCTTTCAGCTTCGCCCGCGCCTTCACGATCAGGCGCGGCAGCCACGGAATCCCGTCCACGGCGGCCGACTTGGGTGGCAGCTCGCTTGGCGGCACGATCTTGCCGCTGCGCTGGCCGTTTTGAATCACGCGGAAGTAGTCCCGCCGCACCGCCGCGACAAGGAGGCTCGTCTCCAGCGACGGCCCCTCGGCTCCGTAGCGGCAGTGGTCATCTACAAAATCGAAAAACTCCTGCGGCGTGTAGCCGATGGAGTCGAGGAAGGCCTTGTCGGCGTCCGTGAACCACTTTTCTCCGCGCGAGTCGCCCGCACGGTGCAGCTTGGCGCAGCGTTCAAAGAGTTCGCAGAAGGTCGTGTCCCAAGTCTGGTCGTTCATAGGTGATCCGTCGTTTCGTCGTTATGCCGCCTTTGCCAGCGCCTGATCGAGGTCGGCGAGGATGTCGTCAATGTGCTCAATGCCGACGCTCAGTCGCACCAGATCCGGCGTGATGCCCCCCGCTGCTTGCGCTTCTTCGCTGAGCTGGCTGTGGGTCGTGCTCGCCGGATGAATCGCCAGCGTCTTCGCATCTCCCACGTTCGCCAGATGCGAGATCATCTTCAGATTGTCGATGAACTTCTGTCCCGCCTCCCGGCCGCCCTTGATGCCGAAGACGACCATGCTGCCGCCCTTGCCGCGCAGGTACTTCTGGCTCGCCGCATACTGCGGATCGTCCTCAAGACCCGGAAACCTCACCCACGTCACACCCGGATGCGATTTGAGGTGCTTCGCCACGGCCAGAGAGTTCTCACAGTGACGCTCCATGCGCAGCGGCAGCGTCTCGATGCCCTGAAGCAGGAACCAGGAATTATCCGGCGCGATGCACGCGCCCAGGTTCCGCAGCGGTACGGTGCGCATGCGCAAAATGTAGGCCAGCGGCAGCAGCGGCGCCGGCAGGTCGATGCCCCAGCGCAGGCCGTGGTAGCTGTTGTCCGGATTTGTGAACAACGGATGCTTGCCGCCGGCCCAGTTGAACTTCCCGCTGTCCACGACGATGCCGCCGATGCCCGCCCCGTGCCCGCCGAACCATTTTGTCAGCGAATGCACCACGATGTCCGCTCCATGCTCCAGCGGCTTGGTCAGATACGGAGTGCTGAAGGTGCTGTCCACGATCAGCGGCAGACCGTTGTCATGCGCGACTTTTGCGATGGCCTCCAGATCTGCGATTTCCAGCGCCGGATTCGACACCGTCTCGCAGAACAGCGCCCGCGTCTTGTCGTCGATGGCCTTGCGGAAGTTTTCCGGATCGTTGCTGTCCACCAGTTTCACCGTGATGCCGAGCGCTGGCAGGATGTCGTTGAACTGGGTGTAAGTGCCGCCGTAGAGATTGCGAGCGGAGACGATGTTATCGCCAGCCTGCGCCAGGTTGATGATCGAGTAAAACACGGCGCTCGTGCCGCTGGCGAGTCCGAGGCCGGCCATTTCGTGAGCGCCTTCGAGCAGCGCCACGCGCTTCTCCAGCACGTCCGTCGTTGGGTTCATCAGCCGGGTGTAGATGTTACCCAACTCCTTCAGTGCAAACAGGTTCGCCGCATGCTCGGTGTTCTTGAAAACGTAACTGGCGGTGCGGTAAACCGGCACGGCGCGGGAACCAGTGGTGGGATCGGGGGCCTGGCCGCCGTGGAGGCAAAGAGTTTCGAGTTTCATGGTCGATGGATGGTTGGGTTGGAGAACGTGCCGTGATGCTACCCAGCCGCATCCGATGCGTCAATTTTCATGCGCAACCAAATCACCCCGCCGTGGTTTACATCGCCCTTCACCTTCGCTAGCATGACACTCACCCTGCCCGCCTACCTCATGCCCGAACCGGAACGGACCGCACACAAACACACCTCCCCGACCGCCGTCGGCGAGGAGGCGGTCGATCCTTCGGACCAGGAAAACGTCCGCCTCATGCTGCGGGTCAGGGACGGGGATGTGAAGGCCTTCGAGAGGCTCGTCGAAATGCACCAGAACGCCATCGTCGGCACCTGTGCCCGCATGCTGAACAACGTCGATGACGCGCACGACATCGCCCAGATGGTCTTCATCCGCGTCTGGCGCAGCGCCCCACGATACGAGCCCACAGCCAAGTTCACCACCTGGCTCTACACCATCACCCGCAACCTCGTTTTTAACGAAACCCGTCGCCGATCCCGCCGCAAGGAAGTCACCATCGAGCAGGAAAACGAGGATGACGCACCGAAGCACTTCGCCGACCACAGTGTCCCGGGCGCTGATGAAAACCTCTCCAAGGCCGAATTTCACAACGCACTGGACCAGGCGATTGAGGCCCTGCCTGAAAAGCAGCGCATGGCCGTTATCCTCCGCGGAAAGCAAGATCTACCCTATGAGGAGATCTGTACCATCCTCAAGATGTCCCTCCCAGCCGTGAAGAGTCTCCTCTTCCGAGCCCGCAACGAACTGCGCAAACACCTCGTCACCTACCTCGGAGAGGACACGCCCTGACATGCTGCAAGGCGGGCGCTGACCACAGACTCGCCGTGCCGCTCAGCGTCCAAGCTCTCCGTTTTTTGCCAGGTGGTGGTGATAATCTTGCGCTGACCAAGGCTGAAGGGGCCAAGAGGTCCGGCGCACAGGGCAGGAAAAAAGCGGGAGTGACTTCACGCCACGATCCGGTCTCCGTCATCGCGGCGAGCTTCCGCATGCATCGGAGAGCCCGTCGAACGCGAATCGTTCGGCTCCCTTGTTTTCAGCGTTTGACCACTACAGCCCACGATCGCCAGACGCACAGTTCTCGATTGAGAAGCTCCGCTGACGATCGTGGACATTTATTGAGCGCCATTCAGGCCTGTCACTTGTTCTGTAGCGGGGCGGTTGCAGCGCCTGCGGGAACCTTGTCCGCGGGGACAATCTTCCAGACTCCGCCACGGGCTTCCTGGTAGGGGTCGGTCTTGCCGCCGTAACCGGCGGTGCCGTGGCAGAGGTAGAGAGCACCGTCCTCGCCTTCCCCGCCGCCCGTTGGCCGCAGGGGCGTGTCGAGGTCGAGGAGTTCTTCCATCTGCCATTTGCCAGCGTCGTCGCGCATCATGCCCCAGATCTTGCCCGAGCCCCAATCGGCGACGAAGCAAACGCCGTCGAGTTCGGGATAGTCGGTGCCGCGATAGACGCCGACGCCAATGACGCAGTTACCCTGATCAACGTGGCTGTATTCGGCGATGGGCAACTCCCCGATCTGCGACCACTTTTCAGGATTGACGCTGGTTTCGGTGCCGTCGGGGTTCTTTTTGAGGATCTGCGGGAAGGGATGGCTGCCGCACATGGCCTTCCAGCCATAGTTGATGCCACCTTTGCAGCCAGCGGCTTCGAAGTTGATCTCTTCCCAGTGATTTTTCCAGATGTCGAAGATGTAAAAGTCAACTGTCTTGCGATCAAAGGACATGGTCCAAGGATTGCGAATGCCGTAGCTCCAGATTTCAGGGCGGGCCTTGGGCTGGATCTTGGAGAAGGCTTCCTCGCTGATCCCAAAGAGAGTCATCTGCTGAAGCGGGGTGATGAAGGGATTGTCTTTGGGAATGCCGTAACCTTTTTCGGTCGTGCGGGTGTTCACGTCGATGCGGAGGACTTTGCCGAGGGTGGTGCTGAGGTCCTGGCCAGCGTTGAGCACGTCGCCCTCCCAGCCGCCGTCGCCGCTGCCAATGTAGAGGTAGCCGTCGGGACCAAAGCAGATCTCACCGCCATTGTGATTGCAGTAGGGGCGCTCGAGCTGCATGACGACGCGGGCGCTGTCTGGATCGGCTTGGTCAGGATTACTGTCTTTGACCTTGTATTCGACGATGAAGCCGTCGCCGTTGAACCACATGTCGGAGTAGTGGATGTAGAAGAGGCCGTTCTCCTTGAACTTGGGATGGAACTCGAGGTCATAAAGGCCCTGCTCCAGGAAGGAGCTGACGGTCTTGTCCTTGATGTCGAGGAAGGGGCGGCGGAGCTTTTTGCCGTCCTTGATGACCTGAACGACGCCGGGGCGCTCGCAAATGAAGACGCGGCCGCTGCCGTCGTTCGGACAGGCGACATGGACGGGCTCGACGAGTTCGTCGGCGATCTTGACGAGCTGAATGGCCACCTTTTTCGGCAGCTTGCCTCCGGGCTGAACGGGGGCGGGATCGGCGGCGTGGGACGCGAGCGCAAGGGCGGCGAGTGTCGTCGTGAGGAGTGTCGGTATTTTCATGGTTGAGCGGCGAGGTTATGAAGCCCCTGACAAGGTGGCAAGCCTGAAATCGCCGGCAAAAGCGAAGTATTTCACGGAACCTCCTCCAAGACCGATACGGAAGGCTGATTCAGCCCAGGTAGTGGCGGTAAAGAGTCTCCAAGCGGTCGAGCATGTGCTCGGTGCTGTGCTGGCGCTCGACGAGTTCCCGACCGGCCCGGCACATGCGGTCGGTTTCGGCCTTTTGGTCGATCGTTTCAGCGATCCTTGCCGCCAACCCGGCCGCATCACCCGCAGGACAAATGCGCCCTGTGACACCGTGCCGAATGATCTCCGGAATGCCACCACAGTCACTGCCGACGACGGCCGTACCGCAGGCCAGCGCCTGCAGACCGATCTGGGGGATGCCTTCGTGCTTGATGGATGGAATGCAGAGAACATCCAGCGCTCGCAGCACCTCCGGCACGTCCTCGCGATGGCCGACAAAAGTGACCTGTCCGGCCGCCCCATGGGTTTTGGCGATGCCTTCGAAAATCTCCACGGACGCGCCGCCACCGACGACGACGAACTGAAAATCCCGCCCGGACTCCCGAAGGCGGCGGATGGCTTCAAAAAAGATGTGGTGCCCCTTCCATGACCGCAGGACGGAGACCATGCCGACGACTGGCGGCGTCCCGGGTTCCCGCCGGACAGGAAGTTCGGCCTTTTCGCCGTCGGGATGAAATCGCGTCACGTCGATGCCCGTCGGCAGCGTGGTGATGCGGTCGTCCGGCAGGTGGAAGATGCGCTGGAAGTGGTCGGTGATCTTCTGGCTGGTGGTGAGAACGTGATCGGCAAAGGTGGTGAAGGCGTGGCGACTGACGACGGCGTTCGGGTAGGTGACGTCGATGTGGCGACTGCGGATCAACAGCGGCGTCCGCGCCAGCCGTGCAGCCAAGCCAAAGAGCCAACCGTCCCGGGAGCTGTGGGTGTTGACGATTTCGATGCGCTCCCGACGCAGCCACAGCGCCACGCGGACGGCGTCAAAAGGCAGCAGGCGGCGGTCAAATGCGCACTCCCGCGTGCCCATGCCGGCATCCCGCGCCCGCTTGAGGATCTGGCTCTGCGGATGGGCGGCCAGCCAGACGGGATGTCCGCGCCTCTGGAATCCCGCCAGTTCCGCCATGACCCGATGCTCCTGCCCACCCCACCCCTTGGAGGCTTCAGAGTGAAGAATGCGCCGCGAGACGATGGCTGAATGATGAGTGGCTGAAATGTGCAAGACCGACCTTTCCTACATCCTTTCCGGCAAAAAAAGTGGAAATGCCTGCAACACAAACATTTGGCGTTCAAAACGCGATTGCGCCCATCTTCATCGTATGCCCCATTCGCCGCTTCGACCCATCGCATGAAGAAAGCACTCATCACCGGCATCACCGGCCAGGACGGCTCCTACCTGGCCGAACTGCTGCTGCAGAAAGGCTACGAAGTCCACGGAGTGATCCGCCGGTCCTCCAGCTTCAACACCGGACGCATCGACCACATCTACCAGGATCCGCATGTGGACGACGCACGCCTCGTGCTGCACTACGGTGATCTGGCCGACGCCGTCCAGATGGTGAAGCTGCTTTACGAACTCCAGCCCGACGAGATCTACAATCTTGGGGCGCAGTCGCATGTGAAGGTTTCCTTCGACATTCCTGAATACACCGGCGACGTGGACGGCCTCGGAGCACTCCGCATCCTGGAGTCCATCCGCGAGGCCGGTTTGGTCAAGACAACGCGCTTTTACCAGGCGTCTTCCTCCGAGATGTTCGGCAAGGTTCAGGAGGTTCCGCAGACGGAAACCACGCCCTTCTGGCCCCGCTCGCCCTACGGCTGCGCCAAAGTCTTCGCCTACTGGCTGACGGTGAACTACCGCGAAAGCTACGGCTTGCACGCATCCAACGGCATCCTCTTTAACCACGAGAGTCCGCGTCGCGGTGAAACCTTTGTCACCCGAAAAATCACCCGCGCAGCCACGCGCATCAAGATGGGACTGCAGGACAAGCTTTTCCTGGGCAACCTGGACGCCAAACGCGACTGGGGCTTCGCCGGAGAGTACGTCGAGATGATGTGGCTCATGCTTCAGCAGGAGACCCCTGACGATTATGTCGTGGCCACCAACGAGACGCACAGCGTCCGCGAGTTCTGCGAGGAGACCTTTGCACTTCTCGGACTCGACTGGGAGAAACACGTCGTGCATGATTCAAGGTATGAGCGTCCCGCAGAGGTGGATCTGCTCATCGGCAATCCCGAGAAAGCCCGCAGGCAGCTCGGCTGGGAACCCAAGGTGCAATTCAAAGAGTTGGTGAAAATCATGGTCGAGGCCGACCTGAAACTCGCTGAACACGAGGCCAAGCTGAAAGCCCTCTCAGACGCATGACAAAACTGTTCATTTCCGGGCACACCGGCATGGTTGGCGGTGCCCTCGTGCGGCGATTTCAGAACGAACCGGGCATCTCCCTCGTGCTCCGCAGCCGGAAAGAGCTGGATTTGACCGATCAGGCCGCCGTCCACGCCTTCTATGCCGCCGAGAAGCCCGATGCCGTCATCGTCGCCGCTGGCAAAGTGGGGGGCATCCACGCAAACAGCACCTATCCGGCCGAGTTCATTCATCAGAATCTCGCCATCGCCACCAACTGCATCCACGGCGCGTGGAAAGCCGGAGTTCAGCGTCTCTTGTTTCTTGGCAGTTCCTGCATTTACCCCAAACTGGCCCCGCAACCGATACGGGAGGACCACCTGCTGACTTCCGCGCTCGAACCCACCAACGAAGCCTACGCAATCGCCAAGATCGCCGGGGTGAAGATGGCCGAATACTACCGGAAGCAGTACGGAGTGATCTACCACTCCGCCATGCCGACCAACATGTATGGCCCGGGAGACAACTACCACCCGCAAAACTCGCACGTCATGCCGGCGCTCATTCGCCGCTTTCACGAAGCCAAGGTCAACGGGCTGGCAGAAGTGACTGCCTGGGGCACCGGCAGCCCGAAGCGCGAATTTATGCACGCCGACGATCTGGCCGACGCATGCGCCTTTCTGCTGGAACTCGAAGATCCGCCCGACCTCGTCAACGTCGGCTGCGGCACGGACGTGACGATCCGTGAACTGGTCGAACTCGTCGCCAGTGCCGTCGGCTACGAAGGGAAGATCGTCTGGGACACCGCCCAGCCCGACGGAACACCGCGCAAGCTGCTCGACAGCTCCCGACTCTCCGGGCTCGGTTGGAGACCTAAACTCCACCTCAAAGACGGACTGGCAGCCACCTATCAAGCGTTTCTCAGCGAGCTGCGTGAAGGCAGAGCGAGGCTGTAGCAGTCCCGTCCAGCCGCTGTGGATGCCCAACATTGCGGGTGAAGGGCGGACATGGGCAGCGTGACTGGCGGGGGGACGGCTTGGCGGCATTGCCCGTCTTCCGGGCTTTCTGGTTTGCATCATGACCCATCCCGGCATATTCGCGGCCCTTCGCAACTGACCCATGGCATCGGCACCCCAACGCATCGTTCTCAAATTTGGCTCCGGCATCCTCACCCGCGTGAATGCGCCGGAACCTGATCCTGTGCAGTTGCGCAAGCTGGTGGAGGCCGTGGCGCTGCTGAAGCAGGCCGGCCACGCCGTGGTTGTGGTCAGCAGCGGCGCAGTGGCCTCCGGGCTGAAGCCGCTGGAGTTCAGCCAGCGCCCCACGGATGTGACGACGCTGCAAGCGCTGGCCGCCGTGGGGCAGACGCATCTGATGCACGCCTACGAGTCCCTACTGCGCGATCACGGCCTGCATGTGGCGCAGTTGCTGGTCACGCACGAGGATTTCGAGAATGCCGAGCGCTCCCCGCGGATGAAAGCTGTGCTGGACCGGCTGCTCGATTTCCCGAAAATCGTGCCCGTCATCAATGAAAACGATTCCGTGGCTATCGAGGAGCTGCGCTTTGGCGACAATGACAAGCTCTCCTCTCGCGTGGCCCGCTTCTGGGGCGCTGACCTGCTCATCTTGCTAACCAGCGCCCCCGGACTCCTGCGCGACGCGAAAAACGCCGCAGAAGGGCCAATTCCGGTCGTCGAGGATGTCGATGCCGTCATTCACCATGCCGAGGAGGAAAAGTCCGCCCTCGGCACCGGCGGCATGATCTCAAAGCTCCGTGCCGTGCAGGACGCAGTGCGCGGCGGCGTGCAGTGCATCATCGCCTCCGGCCGCCACGCCGAGCAAATCCCCGCACTCGTCGAGGGCCAGGGCGTCTGCACCCGCTTTCCCTGCCAGAACCGCGAACCGTGAACCGCGAACTGAGAACAACTTCATGCCTTCCACCGACATCGCCACCCTTCTCATCCACTGCCCTGACCGTCCCGGCCTCGTGCATGACGTGACGGGCTTCATTTCCTCGCATCAGGGCAACATCATCGACCTGCAGCAGCACATCGACGCGGAGCAGAACGCCTTCTTCATGCGCCTGGAGTGGAGCATGGAAAACTTCACGCTGGACAACGAGGAGATCGAATCGCGCCTCCAGCCTCTGGCACGCCGCCACCAGATGCAGATGAGCCTGACCTTCGCCAGCCGGCGGAAGCGCATCGCCCTCTTCGTGACCAAGGAGAACCACTGCCTCTACGACCTGCTGGCACGGCATGAGGCCGGAGAGCTGCCGGTGGACCTGCCGCTGATCGTTTCGAATCACGAGACCCTGCGGCCTGCGGCGGAACGATTCGGCATTCCGTTTCACCATTTTCCGATCACCAAGGAGAACAAGCTGGAGCAGGAGCAGGCGATGATCGCGCTGCTGAAGCAGGAGCGCATCGACACGGTCGTGCTGGCCAAGTACATGCAGATCATCGGCAAGGCCATGATCGCGGAGTTCCCGAACCGCATCCTGAACATCCATCACAGCTTCCTGCCGGCCTTCGTGGGCGCAAAGCCCTACCATCAGGCTTTTCAGCGCGGCGTGAAGATCATCGGCGCCACGAGCCACTACGTCACCGCCGACCTCGACGAGGGGCCGATCATTCACCAGGATGTGATGCGCGTGAGTCATGAGGACGAGGTCGCCGACCTTGTAAGGCTGGGGCGCGATTTGGAAAAGAACGTCCTGGCCAAGGCCCTCTGGTGGCACGTGCGCGACCGTGTGCTGGTGTTCAAAAACAAGACGCTGGTGTTTGACTGATCCTCCCATGACCACGACCACCGCCATCCTCGCCAGCATCGGCTGCGGTTACCTCTGCGGCTCCATCCCCTTCGGCTACCTGGCCGGGAGGCTGAAGGGGCTCGACATCCGCCAGCACGGCAGCGGCAACATCGGCGCGACGAATGCGATCCGCGTGCTGGGCAAGGGCATCGGCATTCCCGTTTTCATCTGCGACATGCTGAAGGGCTGGCTGCCGGTGTTTTTCGCGGAGGGCTGGATCACGCAGACCGGGGCGGAGGCGGAAATGATCACCACGGTGAAGGTCCTGGCCGGATTCGCCGCCGTTATAGGCCACATGTTCACCTTCTGGCTCGGCTTCAAAGGCGGCAAAGGCATCGCCACCACGGGCGGCGTGCTCTTCGGCATCTCAAAGGCGGGCATGCTCGGTGGGTGGATCGGCTTCCTGACCTTCCTCTTTGCTTTCCGCTATGTCTCGCTCGGTTCACTGGCCGCCGCCGTCGGCGTGCCGACCGCGATGGCCATCCAGATGTACCGCGAGGGTGAGTGGGACTTTGTACTGCTCGGATTCGGGCTTGTGGTCATGGTGCTCGCCTTTGTGCGTCATCGCTCCAACATTCAGCGACTGCTGGCCGGCACGGAGAGCAAGGCCTTCACAAAGAAGGACAAGCCTCAGTCATGATCCGCTCCGCCACAGTCATCGGCGCCGGAAGCTGGGGCACCGCGCTCGCCAACATGCTCTCTCTTCGCGGCCTGAAAGTGCAGTTCTGGGGGCGTGATGCGGAGCTGATGGCTCAGATTCGAAAGACACGCTGCAACGAGCGCTACCTGCCGGAACTGAGGATGGCGGAGGACATCTTCGTCACCGCTGATCTTGCCGCACTGCAACCGGCTGATATGCTGGTCTTTGTCGTGCCGTCGAAGGCCGTGCGTGCCACGGCGGAGTTCGTGGCAAAAAGCGGCGCCGCTTCCCGTGCACGAGTGCTGGTTTCCTGCGCCAAGGGCATCGAACTCGAGACCGGCCGACGCATGAGCGAGATGATCGGGGAATCGGTCCCCGGCGTGCCGCTGGCGATCCTCACCGGGCCGAATCACGCAGAAGAAGTCGCCAACAAGCTGGCCACCGCTGCAGTGGTCGCCTGCACGGATGACGAAATCGCCAAGGCGGTGCAGCATTCCTTCACCCTGCCGTTCTTCCGCACTTACACGAGCGATGACATCGTCGGCGCCGAGTGGGCCGGCGCGATGAAGAACCCCTACGCCATCGCGGCGGGCATCGCGCTCGGTTTGAAGCTGGGTGACAACGCCATCGCCGCGCTCGTCACGCGGGCGCTGGCGGAGATGGTGCGTCTGGGCGTCGCTGAAGGCGGGAAGGTGGAGACCTTCTACGGGCTCAGCGGCGTGGGCGATCTCATGGCCACCTGCTACTCCGAGCACAGCCGGAATCACCGCGTGGGTCTGCAACTCGGCCAGGGACGGTCGCTGGAAGACATCCTCTCCGGCACGCGCATGGTGGCCGAAGGCGTGCTGAACACCGCCAGCCTGCATCGCGCGGCGAAGCAAAAAGGCGTCCGCATGCCGCTGCTCGACGAGATCTATGCCATCCTGCACGAGGGCAAGCCCGCGAAGGAAGTCATGCGCACCCTGTTTTCCCGCGACCCCCGCCCGGAGGCGGACTGAAGCGTGGGCACTGTTGCACAGCAACAAGGCTACCATGTTGCCCGGTTCCTGCGGAACCGGGATCATCTCACTTCGGTAACTGCAGCAAGCCCGCCCCCACGGCCTCCGCAGGTGCCGAAAGAGGCGCCGCCGTGCGACTGAGCAGCGGGATGATGTTCGTGGCGTGATAGCCGCGCCCGAGCAGGTAGGCCACCGCACCGCTGGTGATCGCCGTCGCCTGCGAGGTACCGCTGCCGATGACGACCTTGTTGTCCGCATAGCCGGAGACGATGCCCACGCCGGGCGCGGCGAGTGTGAGCCCCGCGCCTGAATTCGAAAACCACGCCTGCCTCCCACCGGCATCCACCGCACCGACGCTGAGAACCCCGGGCAAACCGGCAGGCATGGACAGCGCCGTTTGCTGCTCATTCCCCGCTGCGGCGACGATGACGACGTTTCGGCTCTGGGCATACCGCACAGCCTCTTCCAGCATCGGTGTGGACGCCGAGCTCCCAAGGCTGATGTTGATGACGCGGGCACCGAGATCGGTGGCCTTGACGATCGCGCTGGAAAGCAGCGCGGTGTTGCTTTCTCCATTCGTGTCCGTCACGCGGATGTCGATCAGCTTCGCCGCAGGTGCGACGCCGCCGACGCGCGGATCATTCCCGGCGATGAGGGACGCCATCGCAGTGCCGTGGCCGTTCATCTCACTGCCGTCGCTCACCAGGTCGATATGCGTGATGTCGGCATTCCTCAGGGAGGGGTGATCGGCCACTCCGGAATCAATCACAGCTACCTTTACCCGCTCTCCCCAGGCCGTGCGATCTGCAGCGGCGCCGATGCGGTCGAGTCCCTGACTCTCAAAGGGCTCGCGACCGCCTTGATTCGCCAGATCGGTCTCCGCCGGGGCGGGCAGACCTGGCACGCGGACGAGCAGATTCGGCCCGATGTTTGAGTAGTCCTCTTCGTGCTCGTTGAGATCCCTTTCCAGTCCTCGCGGGTCACCGATGCGGACGCGGGCGGTGCGCAGACGGTCATCGTAGCCCAGCACCTCCAGTCCCAGCGCTCCTGCACGATCCCTGAAAGCCGCCAGCGCCTCCGCCGTGCGGAACGTGAGCAGCGCTTCGCCAGGGATCGCATCCGGAACATTGAGCGGCTGAACCTCAGGCCCCGCGGAGGCCGCTTTTTGGGCAAAGGCAGGCACAGCTGCGTCCTTTGTCGTGGGAACTGGCAGGGCCGCCTTTCTGACCGCCACCGTGCGTTGCGGCATGGGCAGTTCCGCAAGATCCGGCGCACGATTCATCTCAAAGACAAGCCAGCCCAGCGAGCCCGCCATCAAAACGAGTGCAGTGCTCAGAAGAATGAAAGGCAAACGTCCGGCGCCCATGGGCGCGAATGTTCGCACAATACCGCCATGGCGCGAGTCCTGCTTTCCCTCCGCTGGAGAAGTTTCTCCAAATACAGTCTTGTCGCTGCGCGACGCTCTGCCTAACCTCGCCGCCATGTCGTTGAAAAAAGAAGCCTGGGGATCACGTCTCGGAGTCATCATGGCCGTCGCTGGAAGCGCGGTCGGTTTGGGCAATTTCCTCCGCTTTCCCGGCCTCGCGGCGCAATACGGCGGCGGGGCTTTCATGCTGGCGTATGCAATCTCCTTTTTGATCATCGGTCTGCCCATCGGCTGGGCGGAGTGGGCCATGGGACGCCACGCCGGCCAGCTCGGCTACAACTCCGCTCCGGGCGCCTTCGCCTGCATTCTGCGCAACCGTTGGGGCAAGTACTTCGGCATCATCGGCGTGATCGTTCCCGTCGTGATCTACATGTACTACGTCATTATCGAGGGATGGTGCCTTGGCTACGCGGTGAACTTCTGGCGCGGCGAGCTGCATCTCCAGGACGCGAAGGAGACCGTGGGCTACTTCGCCGACTTCACCGGCGCGACCCGGGACGCCTCTGCCATGGCGTTTTCCTGGCATAGCACCCTGCCCTGGCTGCTCGGGGTCTTCGTTCTCAACTTCTATCTGATCTATCGCGGCCTCTCCGGCGGCATCGAGAAGATGTGCAAGATCGCCATGCCGACGCTGATCATTCTGGCCGTCATGCTGCTGGTGCGTGTGCTAACCCTCGGTGCCCCTGATGCGTCCAAGCCACATGACAACGTGGTCAACGGCCTCGGCTACCTGTGGAATCCGACCAAGGTGATGGTCGTCAAAACCGAACCGGGTCCGGAGGACAAGCCGCGCGAGATCGTCGGCGCGAAAGCGATTGAGGAGGCCAAAGCGGAGGTCGCGGCCAGCGGCGGTGCCTTGAAGATGCGCGAAGACGGCGTCATCCAACAACTCGCCAATCCCAGCCTTTGGCTGGCGGCGGCGGGGCAGATCTTCTTCAGCCTGTCGGTCGGCTTCGGCGTGATCATCGTCTATGCCAGCTATCTGACGAAGAAAGACGACGTGGTGCTGAGCGGACTGACGGCGAGCAGCACGAACGAGGTCTGCGAGGTGGCGCTGGGCGGACTGATCACCGTGCCTGCCGCCGTGGCCTTCCTCGGTGTGGCGGGAGTGGCGGGTCAGGCCGGCGTGGGACTGGGATTCAAGATTCTTCCGCTGGTCTTTTCCAAGATGCCTGCCGGGGCCTTCTTCGGCGGCGCCTTCTTCTTCATGCTCTTCCTGGCGGCGGTGACGAGTTCGATTTCGATGCTGCAGCCGGGCATCGCTTTTGTGGAGGAGGCGCTCGGCGTCGGACGTCGCGTTTCTGTGGCCATCCTCGGTCTGCTGACGACGTTCGGGACCGGCTTCGTGCTCTACTTCACGGCTGACCTGAAGGCGCTCGACACCCTCGATTTCTGGGTGGGAACTTTCCTGATCTTCGTGCTCGCGACGATCCAGATCATCGTCTTTGGCTGGAAGTGGGGCTTGGACAAGGGCTTCGACGAACTGCATCAGGGCGCGTCCATCCGTGTGCCGTGGATTTTCCGTCCGATCATGAAATGGATCTGTCCGGCCTTCCTGCTCACCATCTTCGCCATGTGGCTGCTGAAGGAGATCTTCGGATTCGATCTCAGCACTGGCTCCGCCGGTGCAGTTTCCGGCTACGTCACCGATCTTTTCGGTGAAAAGTCCAGCCTCGTCGCCCAACTCAGCGTGGCGATGGTGATCGCCATTTTCATCTTCTTTGGTCTCATGACCGCCCGCAGCTCCGCCTACGCCCGCGCCCAAAAAGGCCTGCCAAAGTCCGACGCCTGAACTTCGTCATTCCAAATTCGCCATTTGCGCCTCCCATGACCACCGCCGGCCTCCTCGTCATGCTGCTCTCCGTGAGCACCGTCGTCTTCCTGTTTTCCTGGTGCATCTGGAAGGTGCTCACCACGCCGAGCGAGACGGACACGCTCCACGGCACCGAGTTTGAGACGCCGGATGTGCGGATGGACAAGGACCACTGACCTCACGCCTCCCCGACCACGCTGACCACGATGCCCCGCGTGTGCGGCGCACGGCGATGCTCAAAGAGGAAGATGCCCTGCCACGTGCCCAGCGCCAGGCGACCGTCCACGACCGGGATGACCTCCGATGTGCGCGTCAGGGCCATGCGCAGGTGGCTCGGCATGTCATCCGCGCCTTCATAGGTGTGCACGAAGTAGGGCGTGTCCTCCGGCACGAGGTGATCGAAGAAGCTGTGCAGATCCGTGCGCGCGGACGGATCGGCATTCTCAAAGATCACCAGGCTCGCGCTGGTGTGCTGCACGAAGACCGTGGCCGTCCCGGTGCGGATGCCGCTGCTGCGCACGATCTGATGGCAGCGCTCCGTGATCTCATAGGTGCCCTTGCCGCGAGTCGGGATGGAAAAGTGATCTGCGTGTGCCGCCATGGACGGGATTTAGAAGCAGCCCTGCTTCAAATCAAGCAGCGCCCCGCTCCGCATTCTGGTGAATGCGCCTACAGGCACCCACCGTAGGCTCGTTCGCCAGAACGAGGGAGTCGGAGAGCCTTTCACCAAAGCCCCGCTCGGCATTCTGGCGAATGCGCCGACCTCACCAGCAGCCCTGCTTCAAATCAAGCAGCGCCGCTCCAAGGCACTTCGCCACATCGCTGGCGCAGACGGATTCGACAGCGCCGATGTCACGAACTGCCGCGATCTCAGCCGCGCGGCCGCAAAGCCACGCCGAAAGACCCGCCGCGTGGTGCAGCGGCACCTTTTGTGCGGCAAAGGCGGCGCAAACGCCGGTCAGCACGTCTCCCATCCCGCCGCTGGCCATGCCGGGATGACCGGTGGCGTTGAACCACGTCGCTTCATCGCGGGTCGCGATCACCGTGCGTGCGCCCTTCAGCAGGACGGTGCGCCCGGTGGCCGCTCCAGCCAGGGCTTCGGCCACCTTTCGGCGACTCATGCCATGCCAGCCGGGAAAGTTTCTCAACAGGCGATCAAGCTCGCCGGGATGCGGCGTCAAGAGGCGCGGCAGCTCGTCGCTCTTGTCCAGCGCCGCGGGATGGTTCGCCAGCATGGTCAGCGCATCCGCGTCGATCACGGCCGGCAGCTTCCATCCGGTCATCACCGCCAGTATCTCCTTCTCGTCGTCAAATCCGAGCCCGGGTCCGAC
>CAMAZK010000048.1 GCA_945863205.1 Akkermansia muciniphila
CTCATGGCTGATGATGAAACCGTCAAGGTGTCAGACTTCGGGCTGGCCCGCTGTTTGCAGCCAACCGGCTTGGCGCTAGGGCCCAGCCATGTTGCTGAAGCTGCTGGCTGCACGACAGTTTACGCTTCTCCCGAACAGTTGGCAGGTCGGCCTTTAACACCCGCCACGGATATTTGGAGCTGGGCCGTCTCTGTACTTGAGATGTTCATGGGTGGGATCACCTGGCATCGCGGGGATGTGGTTCCTGTGGTTTTCAAGGAATACCTCTCACACGGACGGAGAGCACGGGCGCTGCCAGCCATGCCGCATCCAATAGCCGATATTTTATTGGGATGCTTCCGGCTCAAGTCATCCAATCTTCCACAATCATTCAATGCCATCGTCGATTTGCTGCTCACTGCCTACAAAGACCTGTTTGGTGAGGACACTGATCTCGAAGCCTGCGATCCAGAAATTCTCCGCGCTGACTCGCTCAACAATCGTGCCGTGTCATTGCTGGACGTAGGGCGTGATGCAGAAGCAACACGGCTGCTGACTGAAGCCTTGAAAGAGAATCCATATCATTTCGAAGCCATCTACAACACAGGCATGCTCCAGGCCAAATTATCCGGGCATAGCGTGGCATCGATGATAACGGCTCTAACACGCTTGCCTGTTTCACCCGCCTACACCTGGCGACACGCTCGACTGCTGGCATGGGCATGGGCCTATGAAGGCCGCATGCAAGAGGCGGAACAATCACTGGCAGCAGTGCCGCTCAGCACCATCACACCTGCGGAGCAGGCCGAACAACAATACATTCGTTCCAATCTGCGCACTGCGGCAAAGCACCGCCACTTCGCTCTCGCACAACCTCGGTCCGCTACCGAGCTAAGCGCCGAAGCCGCTCGTTTTCGCCGTCTCCTGCCCAAAGCCAAGACCGCTTTGGTTGAAAATCGACTCGACGATGCTCGCAGATACCTACTCATGCTTGGAGACCTGCCCGATTACGCGATGCATCCTGAGATGCGAAAACTTCGCGAGAAGTCTGCGGGAATCCTCTCGCTATGAGCCCTTCGCAAGAACAACCAAGCGTTACACGGTGGTCTTGGCGCGACGAGGCGCAGCCTGACGCATCTGGGCAAGCGCAGCGAGAGGATTGTCTTTGTGAAGAAGGCGAGCACCTGCGCCCGGCTCATGGTCTGCGTTTTCTCTGCGACGGCGGCCTTCCACCGGCGGGATTCGGTCACAGCATCAAAGGTCTTGGTCTTCATCGGCTTGATTGAAGGCGCCAGGGGCAGGTTGCTCACGGTTTGGCCGGAACAAGACGGTCCTGGGCGCGGACGATGCGGTCTCCCATCTGCTTCTCGCGTTCCCGGAGAGCATCGCCGATTTTCTTCTGATCGTGACCGAAACCGGAGATAAGCCTGCGCCGGATGGCGCGGAGCCATTTGAGATCGTCGGTGTCAGGGGGCGGTGGGGTGGTTTCAGGTTTCATGGGTCAACTCCAGTCTCCAGAAGGTGATACGGGGTGATGAGCTTCGGTGTTGCCAATCCGAACTCGCTGTTCACATGCTGGATGTGCTCGGACTTGTTGGCGTTGGCGATGTGTTTGCAGTTCCACGAGACAAGAATGTCACACTTCCAGAAGGTGGCGACAGTCAGATGCCGGGCATCGCCGTCGGCGTCGGCAGGCATGACCTTGTTCGCGATGTAGTGCTCGACGAGATCATCAATCTCGGGCGCGGATTGCATCAGGGGAAGATCTTCCAGCAGGCAGATGCACTCGCTCCGTTTCGGCTCAGGCGTCTCTTCGAGTTCACGAATGACCAGAGTGACGAGACAAGCTCGTCCTGCCACTTTGCCAGCTCCCACCATTCGCGAGTCCACTCGCGCCGGGCCTGCATGTGCGCTCCGGGCCGGGGCTCAAAGTAGAAGCTCGGAATACTGGTCTCGACGTAGATGAGCTGGTTCGTGGCGGCGGCGCAATACTTTCAAGGATAGACCTCTAAATACCGGATGCGAGACGAAATCCGCCGGGGAACAACATGCGGCGTCACTCTGGCGGGTGTGTCGCGGTGCGTAGAAATCCCTGCGAATCGAGCCCGCCAAAGCCTTGCGCGGCCAGTTGCTCGCGGATGTGGGTCATCGCGGACGTGGCGGCCTTGTGGGCGGCTTGTTTGGAGATGCCGAGGCTTTCCCCGATCTCCGCATAGCTGCGGCCAGCCGCGACGAGGCCGAGAATCTGGCGGGTGCGGACGGGGAGCGCGGCGAGCACGGCCTCCAGCACGCGGCGACTTTCCTGGGAGCGCACCTGCGCCAGCACATCCTGAAACTCATCCGGCAGCCGCTGACCGGGCGCGGTGCTGCCCGCCGTGGTGAAGGCTGAGAGGGCGAGATCCGCCTCCGGCACGATCTGCCGGGCATGACGGGCCTCCTTTTGATGCAGCGAGTTCAACGCATTCCGAATGGCACGCGCCGCATACGGCTCGAACTCACCTCGTGCCGGATCAAAGGCCTGCGCGGCCCGATGCAGCGCCACCTGTGCCACCGCCCGCACGTCATCCGTGCTCACGCCGGGGATGTTCGCATAGCTACCGGCGATCTTCTCCGCCAACGGCAGGTGGGCACGAAATAGGGAGTCGGCTTCATTCATTTGGCGAGATGTTTGTCAGGAAACGGACTTCGGCAATCGCCATGAACATCGACCTTCAGGCGACGGCCAGATTGCTGGCCCTTCAGGAGTGCGCGCTCTCGTCTGGAGATGCCGGACTTTCGATCGAATGGCGGAACCTGCCGATCAATTCCGTCGTCGCCGCCGGGCTTCGGCGTCTCGTGGCCTCCCCCGGCGGGTTCTCAAGCCTGGCCGTGATGATGGTATGCAGCTTCTCCAGGTCCTCATCGGCAATCAACACGAGGAGTTCGCGAATTCGCTTCTGATAAAAGCCTTCCTTGAAGGCCCATTCGAGACTTTTGTCGTCCTTGTTGTAGCGATTGAGCCAGACTGCCTCGCGTTCAGCGTAAGCGAAAGTCAGATCAGCAACTGATTGGGCAAGGGATGGCATAGAAGATCATGGGGTGTTGGAATTTTCATCCGGCGGGAACTGGGAGCGCGCGCGCCCAGCAAGGATTTTCATTTCATCCTTGGTGAGGCCAAGCTGGTCGAGGGTAATAGGTTTGAAGCCTTCTCTAGCGAGCGAAACGATCGGGCGGGGTGGCTGGACCACAGGTGGAGCGGGGTGGTTTACAGGTACCTTGTGGCGCGGTTTGTGTTTTCGGCTCATGGCTTCGATGCGGGCTGGTGTTTTGTATCAAGCGGCGAGGACGACGGAAGGCGGGATGGACAAGGCATTCAGTCGCGACAGCAGAGCGTCACGCCTCTCTCGGGCAGCAGCGAGGTCGGCAGTGCGGAGGGAGCGGCGAATGCGCTGCTTTGTCCCGCGAGGGCCGTGCAGGGTGAAGTGGCACCAGTAAGTGCCGTTGTTGTTCCACAAGTGGTGGTCGGCATTCAGCGCGGTGGTGCGCAGTGACAGACGGATGGAATTGCGTGGTGCTTGGCTCATCGGGTTTTCTAATGGTTGTTGCGACGTTGCGCACCAAGAGCGGACCCGACTTCAGGCCTGTGAGAGCCTGCACATCGGACGAAGACCGGAGTCTTCATCCCGGCACCTTCGCAGCTTGTACTGCCAGGTTGCCACGTCCGTTGTCGCCAACGAGCGGTTCTTGATGCTAACACGGTGATATTGAACCCAGTCCGCCGTTTTGACAACCATGCAGTGTGTCATAAATGCGCCCCACCGGGTTGACGATATTTACCGACGCCCGTAGGTGCGGGCATGAACAACTCGGTGGCGATCCTTAGCGACATCCATGGCAATGCCCATGCCCTGCGCGCTGTGCTGCAAGACATGGCGGCACAAGGTATCCACGAAAGCGTGTGTCTCGGCGACGTGGTCGGCTATGGAGGCAGCCCCGGCGACTGCATCAATCTTCTGATGGAGCACGGCATTCCCTGTGTGCAGGGCAATCACGATGCGATGGTGACCACAGGTGCAGGACTGGATGGCGTGAAGGACGCCACGCGCCAGTCCATCGAGTGGACACGGGGCGTGCTGACTCCGGGGCAGAAAGGCTGGTTGACCGCGCTGCCCATGACGGTGCACGCCGAAGACTACGAGGCTGTGCATGCCTCCCTGCATCATCCTGGCGAGTGGGCGTATGTGCTGAGGGCGGACGCTGCTGCGCTGAGTTTTCCGCATCAGACAAGACCGGTCTGCTTCATCGGACACACGCACTCCCCTGCATTCTGGGTGGAGGGTGACGAATTTGGCGTGGACATCACTTCGATTGAAGCTTTGAGGCCAACCCGCAAGTGCCTCGTGAACGTGGGAGCCGTGGGCCAGCCGCGTGATCGCGACGAAAACGCCTGCTACGCCATCTATCGTCGCGCTACTCAGGACATCCTGTGGCGGCGCGTTCCCTATGACATAGCCGGTGCGCAGCAGGCGATCATTCAGTCGGGCCTTCCAGCCTACTTTGCGCAACGGCTGGAGCTGGGAAGGTGAAGGCCCTGCCTGTGCTCAGTAGCCCCCCACGGGAAGCATCAGTCAATTTCCTCATCTTCACTCCCCGAGCTGACCGTGGGAAGACGCTTGAAGTGCAACTGCTGGACCCGGCGGAGGTCCGCCTTCGTGGTGGTGACTTCGTATTCCTCGATGGTGACTTTCTCGCCGACCTTTGGCAGATGGCCGAGCATGTGGGTGACATAACCGCCGATGGTGGTGACTTCATCACTCTCCAGGTCGAGGCTGACGTGCTCGGCGAACTCGTAAAGATTGAGCGTGCCCTCGACGACGAACTCATCATCGCTCACCCGTCGGAATTCGCTGATATCATGGTCGAATTCATCCTGAATGTCTCCGACGATCTCTTCGAGAACGTTGTCCAGAGTGACGACGCCGACAGCGCCGCCAAATTCATCCACGGCCAGGACAAAGTGGACGTGCTTGTCGAGGAAGAAGCGCAGCAGCTTGTCGATGGGCATCAACTCCGGCACCATGTGCATCTCGCGCTTGATGGAGCGCAGGTCCGGCTGCGGCTTCCCGATGAGGGCGAGCAGGTCCTTGATGTGAATCATGCCGACGGCGTGGTCGAGGTGGCCTTCGACGAGCGGGTAGCGCGTGTGCTTGGAGTCGATGGCAAGTTTGAGGTTCGCCTCGAAGCTGTCGTCGGCGTCGAGGGAGACGACCGTGTTGCGCGGGGTCATCACATCACGTACGCAGCGGTCGTTGAGGGCGAGCGCGTTGAGGAGGATGTCCTTCTCGGTCTCCGTCACCTCCTTGGATTTCTGGCTTTCAGCTACGATGTGCCGGAGTTCCTCCTCAGAGTGGGCCAGCTCGCTTTCAGAAGCCGGCTCGAGGCGGAAGAGGATCTTCAGCAGCCAGTTGGCCGCCCCGTTGAGCACCCAGATGGCCGGCTTGAACACCACGTAGAAGAAATGCAGCGGCGCACTGACGACCATGGTCGTGGCTAGCGCCTTGCGGATGGCGAGGGACTTGGGCAGCAGCTCTCCGAGCACGACGTGCAGAAAGGTCACCGCCCCGAAACCCACACCGAGTGACACCGAGGAGATGAGCGTGTCACTCGTGATTCCGAGCTTCCACATGAGCGGCTGAATCACCCGCGCAACGTACGGCTCTCCCACCATCCCGAGAGCAATGCTGGCCAGCGTGATGCCGAGCTGCGTGGCTGAAAGGTAGCCGTCCAGGTTTCTCAGCGCCTTGCGGGCTACGATGGCCGTGGTGTTGCCTTCTTCCACCAGTGCATCCAGCTGTGTGCTGCGGACCTTGACGATGGCAAATTCCGCGGCCACGAAAAAGGCGTTGAGCAGCACAAAAAGCAGCACCAATGCGGCGGACCATGCCAGCTCGGCACCGCTGAGCGTCCACTCATGCTGCACCTCGTGCGACGCCGTGCCCATGGCCAGCAGTGCGGATGCGATGAAGGTGGAGTTCACAACGAACGTCAGGTGTGTCAGAGCTTCTCGTAATTCCCATCACAGCGCTTTTCGAGGATGGTGAAGCCTGCCGACTTGGCGTCGGAAACAGAGAGCGGTTTCGTGACCTTTGGCGTGTTGAAGCCGGAAATAAGCTTTTTCACCGGCTGCTTGCAAAGGGGGCAGTTCTCGAGAGCAGGCCTGCTGATCGGACGCCGAAGGTCGAAGCCACGACGGCACGCGGCACAGCTCTTTTCAGAATCTTGGGCGATGTAGGAGTAGATAGGCATCAAATGAGGTCAACACTCCACCTCTCCAGGGTGGCCGGCACACGAGAGCCGGTCCACCACGATCCAGACGACAAAGTTACCAGCTCGACTTGGTCACCCCGGGAATCATGCCTTGGCAGGCGAGTTCACGGAATGTGAGACGGGACATTTGGAAGCGACGCATGAAGGCACGGCGACGACCAGTGACCCGGCAGCGGTTGGTGAGACGCGTGGGACTTGCGTCACGGGGAAGCATCGAAAGTCCGATGAAATCGCCATTCGCCTTCAATTCAGCACGGAGTTTCGCGTACTTTTCGACGGTTTTACGTTTGCGCTTGTCGCGCTCGAGCCAGCATGTTTTTGCCATAGGGGCGCGGAGTCTGCCCCAAAGCCCTCCGAAGGCAAGCAAAATTTCGCTGGCAGACCCAGCGATTCCGGCTAAATCCACTCTCACTATGATCATCTTTTACGGAATGTGTCTCGCAGCCGCCCTTCTGTTTTGCGGCGTTCTCGCCTTCACCTATCTGGTGAAGGGCTGATCACTGATAGAGAAAGGTGGTCAGGGGGCTGGTGGCTGAAGCCTCATCGCCCCCCTCGCCCAGACCGATCTCAAACGCACTGCGCCCCGCCTCAACAGCGGCTTTGAAGGCCTGTGCCATTCGGACGGGATCTGAAGCCACGGCGATGGCGGTGTTCACGAGCACGGCGTCTGCGCCCATTTCAAAGGCCTCCGCCGCGTGGCTGGGAGCACCGATTCCGGCATCCACCACCACCGGAACCGTGGCCTGGGTGATGATGATCTCGATCTGCCGCCGGGTGGTGATGCCCTGATGCGAGCCGATGGGCGACCCCAGTGGCATCACGGTGGCCGTGCCCACATCTTGAAGGCGGCGGGCCAGCACGGGGTCGGCATTGATGTAAGGCAGCACGATGAAGCCCTCCTTCACGAGGATTTCGGCCGCCTTCAGCGTCTCAATCGGGTCCGGAAGCAGGTAGCGGGGATCCGGGTGGATTTCGAGCTTCACCCAGTTCGGCAGCCCTGCAGCGACGGCCAACCGGGCGAGGCGCACGGCTTCTTCGGCATTCATAGCCCCGCTGGTGTTCGGCAGCAGCAGCACGTTCTTCGGGATGAAGTCGAGAATGTTGGCAAAGGGATCCCCTTTGCCCGTCAAATCGGCGCGCCGCAGCGCGACCGTCACGATTTCCGTTTCTGAAGCGATGATCGCGTCGCGCATCAGCTCGCCGCTGGCAAACTTCCCAGTCCCCAGCATGAGCCGGGAGTTGAACTGACGATTCGCGATGATGAGGGGCTGATTGGGCATGGAAAAGGCTTCAACGGGTACGGAGTGTGCGCTTATTGTTCTGTGGATCACGCCGCCCGTCCAGCACTGCATGAACTTCCACCACATCACCGCTCAAAGTGTAGTAGAGGCTGAAATAGGGGAAACGCTCGCGCACGACATGAATATGAAAACGCCCACGACGAGGATGCAATCCTGCAGTTTTCATTAGTCCGTCGATTTCGGCTTCGAGAAACGCATAAATTTCAGGTCCTAAACCTGGTTCCTGCATGTCACCGAATTCAGCAGCAGCATCAAGATCACGGAAGGCATCAGGCCTGACGTTGATCCTCATCGCACTGCCCATTTTTTGCGCAGTTCAAGCTTTGCTTCATCCCACGGAATCGCCCGGTCCTGGCCCTGCTGGAACAGGCGATCTCGCTCCATCAGAATCTCCCAATGTGCCTCGGGGATGAACGCATCCCCGTCACCTGCGGCGATTTCCTCGCGAAAAGAAGCCTGCTCCTCAGTCGAAAGGTTGCGAAACGTCTCGATCAAGGTCTGCACGTTGGGGGTCAGCGTGGAGGTCATGGTTGGAGATTATGCCTATACAGAGTCAAATCAAGCCAGCATCAGCCGCTGCAGGAGCTCGCCTGTCGGCGTTTGAATGCCGATGTAGAAGTCGCCAAAATCACCGTACTGGGTCGTCACTTCGTCAAAGCGCATCTCATAGACGATGCTTTTGATCTGGAACAGGTCGTGCGCGAAGAGCGTCACGCCCCACTCGTGGGAATCGAGGCCGGTGGAGCCGGTGATGAGCTGACGGATCTTGCCGGCATACTTGCGGCCGGTCTTGGCGTGGCCGGCCATCAGCTCGCGGCGCTTGGCGAAGTCGTTTGCATACCAGTTCGCGCCCACACTGCGGCGCTTGCTCATCGGGTAAAAGCAGAAGACCTGCCAGTCCGGGAGGTTGGGATAGAGACGGTCGTTGAAGTACTTCGTCATGTGCCCCTTCCACTCCGCCACCCGCTTGTCGAAGGCCTCCGTGCCGGGCGTCAGGCCCTCAGCTTTCTCGATCTGCGCCTTGAACTCGTCCTCCGTCTGCGAGTACTCCGTCCACTCCGTCATCGAGAGGTAGCTGTAGCTCGGCGTCAGCACGTCGGGACCGAGGGCGAGGCTGATCTGCTTCTCAAACTTCTGCGAGTCGTGCAGGTCGGGGGTCAGGAGCATGAAGCCGATCTCCGATTTCGGCGAAACCATGGCAAAGGCAACCAACTGCGTGCCCGGGTGCTTGCGAATCGCCTCGATCGTGCGGGAGAAATTCTCCCGCCGCTCCTGCTGCTCCTCCGGTGTCAGCGCGGCCCAGTAGCCGTGGTCGATCGTGTAGAATAGATGCTGGACGGTCCAGCCCTCCTCCGAGATCAGCGGTTTGGATTCAGCGGGGCCGTTGGAAGTCGGGAATGAGGTAGGGATGAGCATGGTCGGTGAATAGGGGGTATGCTTCACCTCATACGCCGGAAACGCGGCGGCTCAATGACCGAAAAGTGGCATTCACCACGCATGCTTTCACTTCATGCGGGTTTCGAAGGTCTTCGAGTGGCCGCGTGAGGGAACATTCAGCGTGTAGGTCTTAGCGTCCGCACTGACCGCACAGTGAACGTGATGCGCGTCGCATGAATCGACCGCTCCGGCGTGGTTGGCGATCATGCTGCGCTCTGTCGTGTTCTCGCCGTCGTCGCGGACGTTTTCATGCACCTGATACATCGCCTGGATCGACGGCGTGGATTTCAGCGCGTCCATCGCCGACTTGCTCGTTCCTTTTTTTGGGCCGTTGTTCATCACAGAAACCGTCGGCTGAAGGCTCCGGATCAACAGTGGATTGTTGCTGCTGTCGAGGCCGTGGTGGTTCACCTGATACAGATCGACCGTGCCGGCTAGATTGAAGGGCGAAACAAGCTTCTCCTCCGCGTTCCAGGTCAGGTCACCACCGTCGAAAAAGCGGAAGCCGCCAAATTCGAGCACCATCACCACGCTGTTCGCGTTGTCGCTGGGATCCGGCGCTTTGGCCGGCACAGATCCGTTCAGCGGGTTTTGCGGCGCAGCGGCGGGTGGAGAGACGAATTTCTGGTTCGCGCCCAGGCAGCGCAGTTCAAGCTTCGGGCTGCCATCGGCCTGTTTCAGCGGCAAAACATCACCTGCGGCCAGCGTGACGCGCTTTTCCACCTTCGCATCGAGATAAGGCCGCCGCATCAGCGTCCACCGCATGTCCTGCGCCTTGCCGTCAGGACTGCTTTCCGGTACGCCCTTGTCATAAAGCGCACCAACCGGCATCAACTCTGCCAACTCGGCGAATCCGCCGAAGTGATCGACGTGAAAGTGAGTGATGATCACATGGTCGATTCGATTCAGGCCTGCCACCTCCTTCGCGACCTTCTCGATGCGCTGCGGATCGCGCCCGCCCGGATTGCCCGTGTCAATCAGCACCGACTCGCCCGCCGGTGTGACGATCAGCGTCGAACCACCGCCTTCAGAGTCGATCCAGTAGATGTCGAGTGTCTTGTCGCGCCCGACGGAAGAGAGCGTGAGGGCAAAAAGGGCGGCGAGGATGAGTTTCATGATTGGATTGAGTCAAAAACAGGGCCGGGTGGCAAGCAATTAGGAAACGGCATTCGCTTTCAGTACGCGCAGCATGTTGCCGCCGATGATCTGGCGTATGGTGTCGTCGCTGTGGCCGCGCTGAATCAGGCCGAGAGTGAAGAGGGGCCAGTTCGACCAGGCGACGCTCTGCTCGGCCTCGATCGTCGTCTTGTAGTCGTCCTTCGGCCAGAGGTGCTCCCAGCGGTCGGCGGGGCCGCCGGGGGCCTTCAGGAGCCTGGCGCGTTCTTCTTTGTCAAAACGCGAGGTGTAGGCCGTGTCGCAGCCGATGCCGACGTGCCGGTCACCGAAGGTTTTGACGACGTGGCCGATGTGATCGAGCAGCGCAGTGATGTCTCCCTTCCCGCCAAGAAATCGCGGGATGCAGCAGATGCCGATGAGCCCGTCGGTGTCGCAGATGGCCCTGATGGTCTCGTCAGGCTTACCGCGAAAGTGTTCATAGACGCCGCAGCAGGTCGTGTGGCTGGCCACCATCGGCTTCGCGCTGGCCTTGGCGGCGTCGAAGGCCGTCTTCCAGCCGCTGTGCGCCACGTCGGCGATGACGCCGATTTTGTTCATCTCCGCCACTGCCGAGCGGCCGAAATCGCTCAGGCCGCCATCGTGAGGCTCCCCGGCACCGTCGCCCAGTGGATTGCGGCGGTTGTAGGTGACGTGCATCATGCGCGTGCCGAGTTCATGGAAAATGCGGATGAATCGCAGTTCGTCGCGCACGCTTTCCCAATCCTGCATGAGGGGCACGCCGTTTGTCGTGAAGCACAGGCCGACATTGCCCGCCTTCTTCAGCGCCACGATGTCTTCGGCGGTGACGACTTTTGACAGCGCCGGCTCCATCAAGTCGGTCGCCTTGGTGAAGTGCGCGAGGCGCTTGATCAGGCGCATCGGATCGCTCCCCTCCTCTCCGGTGTTTTGAAAAATGCAGGTCACGCCGGCGGCATGGAAGGCATCGAGAAACTCCTTCCGCTCGCGCTCGTTGGTGGCGTTGCGGTTCATCGACATCGACTCGCGCAGATCGGCGATCTCCCCGGCGGAGGCGCCGGATTTGATCACCTCGTTCATCGCTTCCGCGTCGATGGCGCAGCGCGGGGCGAAGCCGTAGGTTTCAAAGACGACGGAGCCGAAATGCAGCTCCCACGCGTGTTCGATCTGCGCCTGCGTGGGCTG
Organism: Akkermansia muciniphila; assembly: GCA_945863205.1. Taxonomy (GTDB): domain Bacteria; phylum Verrucomicrobiota; class Verrucomicrobiia; order Verrucomicrobiales; family Verrucomicrobiaceae; genus Prosthecobacter. The sequence continues at coordinate 11,340 of CAMAZK010000048.1, forward strand.
CAGCAGGTTGAGCGCCACCTCGCGCAGCTTGTCGATGGCCGGATTGCCGGAGCGCCAGATCTGCTTCGCCTCCTGCGAACGAACGTGAATGTGAAAGCTGCTCGCGAAAGCGGTGAGCGGCAGGGAGCGGATGAGATTGCGGCGGGAGATCGCGGTGTTCATGAAGTGAAACCAACGCGTTCCGTCTCACTTCTTCATCAATCCAAGCACCGCGGAGCTCATCACCTTCACGCCGGTTTCGATCGTCGGCTCGGGCACCGGTTTGAAATAGGGAGAATGCAGCGATGGCAATGTGGTGCCTTTTGCTTTCGCCTCTGCAACGACTGAGGGCGGCTGGGTGCCGAGCCAGAACATGCACAACGGCACTTTTTCCTTGGTGAGGCCGTATTCGGCGAAGTCTTCCGCGCCCATCACCGGTTCGCGCGTGATCACGTTTTCCGCCCCGATGACCGGCTCGATGAGCTGACGCACATCCGCACAAAGCGCAGGCTGGTTATAGAGCGCCGGGGCTTGATCGTCGGATACGAGGACCTCGGGCATTTTGTCAGCGGGCATGCCTGCGGATTCGGCCTGGGCTTTGACGATGCGTTTGATGGAATCGATGAGGTTCTGGCGCGTCTCGGTCTTGTAGCTGCGCAGCGTGAGCTGCAGGCGCACTTCGTCGGAGATGATGTTGCTCTTCGTTCCGCCGTGAATACTACCCACGGTGACGACGGCCGGATCGCCGGGCCGCACCTCGCGGCTGACGATGGTTTGCAAAGCCAGCACGATCTGCGCGGCGAGCACGATGGGGTCTTTGCTCAAATGCGGCATTGAACCATGTCCACCGACGCCTTTGACGACGATCTCGACCGTATCGACGTTCGCCAGCGCATAGCCTTCCACAATGCCGATCTGGCCATGTGCCATGTCCGAGGAACAGTGCAGCGCGACCGCCTTGTCCGGCTTCGGAAACTTGGAGAAAAGACCTGCGCGCAGCATGAGGCGTGCGCCGAGCACTCGCTCCTCCGCCGGCTGGCCGATCATGACGATGGTGCCATGCCACTGGTCCCTGAGTTTGCTCAACACACGGGCCGTGCCGATGAAGCTGGTCATGTGAATGTCGTGACCGCAGGCGTGCATCACGTTCACCTCACGGCCCAGATCGTCCTTCACCACCTTCGTGCTCGCGTAAGGTGCTCCCGTCTGCTCCTTCACCGGCAGCGCATCCAGATCCGTGCGCACGAGAATAACCGGGCCGTCGCCGTTCTTCAAAACGCCGACAATGCCGTGCCCGCCGACCTTCTCCGTTACCTCCAATCCGATCTCGCGCAGCTCCTTGGCGACGCGAGCCGCCGTTTCGACCTCGTTCAGCGAAAGTTCAGGGTTCGCGTGCAGCTCCTTGTAGAGCGCGACGAGCGACGGCAGTTCCTGCTTTGTCAGGGAGGCGACATCGGCGGCAAGAACAGGAGCCGCAAGACTGAGGATGAAGAGGGACAATTTCATGATGGAGAGCCGTTTCAAGCCGCGAAGTTCCAGCCGCTGGTGGTCAAACGTCGGCCGTCTTTGAGTATAAGCAGCGCGTCGGTGCCTGGATACCCGCGCAGAAACTCCATGCCGCGTTTCGCACCCAGCACGAAGAGCGCCGTGGAAAGGGCGTCGGCGCTCATCGCCGTGGGTGCGAGCACCGACACGCTCGCGAGCTCCCCAGGTGAATCACCCGTTCGCGGATTGACGATGTGATGACGGCTGAAGTCATCGCAGAAGGCCGTCTCGTAGTCACCGGAAGTTGCAAGACAGCGGTTTTCCAGCGGAGCGAGCGCCGCGAAGGCATCACGCTGCCGCGGATGCTGGATGCCGATGCGCCACGGGGCGTTTTCGGCGTTCATTCCGTGCGCGCTGAACTCGCCCGCGTCGATCAGCGCATTGTCGATGCCATGCTCACGCATCACGCGCATCGCCGCATCCGCCGCGAAGCCCTGCGCGATGCCGTTCAGCGTGATCGCCATGCAGGGAGCGAGTTTGATTCGCTCTTTGCTCAGTTCGATCTTCCGCCAATCGACAAGCGCCAGCGTGGCCGCGTTCGGCGCCACGCCTCTCAGCTTCCACAGCGGCTGCACCGTCACATCGAAGGCTCCATCCGATTTTTCAGCCACTTCAGCCGCAAATCGTAGCACCGCGACAAAGGAAGCATCCGGTTTTTCGAGCACACCTTCGCGATTCAAACGCGAAATCTGGCTCTCACGTCGATATAGGCTCATCACGCCTTCGATGCGCTCCAGTTCCGTGAATGCCGCGTCGAGCGCCGCATGGGCTCCACTTTCGTCTGCATGCAAAACGGTCATCGTAACCGTGGCACCGAGCGCTTGGGAAGATCGGGAAAACTTCCGAACGCCGCCTTGGCGGGAACAACTTGGCAGCAGCACGCCGCACGTCCCGACGGCGAGGGCAAAGAATCGGCGGCGACTTTGCGGGGAGTGTTTCTTAGAGTTCATACAGGAGTAGTCATCAGCGAGCGCGATCCGTGGACTGTTCCTCGAGTAAAAGCTCGCGCTCGGCCTCGAGTTCGATCTGCTCCTTTTTCAGGCGTGCCACTTCGTCTTTCGTCTTCTTGCCATTGATCCCGCGTTCCAATACCTCCTCAACCTTTGCCTTTCGCAGGGCAATGGCCTTGTCGAGTCTTTCGACTGTGGGCAGCCAGCCCATGTCCGCCATCCATTCCTCGCAGCGTTTCGGCCAGGCGTTGATCGGCTGCTTGTTGTCACGCATGCCAAAACCGTGGCCGCCTTTGGTGAAGAGGTGGAGCTCGCAGGGGATGTTATGCCTTTTATATTCAAGGTAGAGCAGCGTGGAGGCGATGGGGTTCTGGCCGTCGTCGTGTGCGCAGGCGATGAACATCGGCGGCGCGTCGGCAGGTACGGTGAAGTCTTGCTTGAGCTTCGTCGGATCCTTGAAGTCCACGAACCCGCCGCCGTAGATCATGATTCCAAAAGTGGGGAGACTGAATTTGATGTCGGCTGTCTTGGCATAGCCGGTGAGCCAATTGCGATCGCAGGCGATATGCGCAAGCAGGTTGCCACCGGCGCTGAAGCCGAGCAGGCCGACGCGAGCCGGATTGAGACCCCAATCCTTGGAGTGCTTTCGGACGAGCAAGACCGCACGTGCGGCGTCTTGGACCGGCTTTTCGTGCGGAGACGTCTCTTCGCGAGTCGGCGTGCGGTATTTGAGCAGAAACGCGGTGACGCCCAGGGTGTTGAGCCATTCGCAGACCTGCGTGCCTTCATGCACAGCGGAGAGGAAGACGTAACCGCCGCCGGGAGCGACGATGACGCTGGTGCCGTTCGGCTTCTCGGGGCGGTAAATCGTGATCGTCGGATCGGTGATGTCCGTGATCGTGCTTTTGCCGCTCTTGGTGCGGATGAACTCCTCAGTGGCCTTCGAATGCGGTTGCATCTGGCCGGGCGCGCCATCGGGCCAGAGCTTTATTTCCTCTGGTACACCGGCAAGACAGGGCGTAGCGGCAATCAGCAGCAGGAGGAGCATTTTCATGGGCAATGACGAGCATCCTACCCTGTCCCGCCGCCAGATTGAAACAGAAATCTTTGAAGCCCGTCAGGCGTCCAGGCCGAAGGCAGTGTGGACGACGCGGGCGGCGTTTTCGATCTCGCTTTCCTGCACGATGACGGCGGTCTTGATCTCGCTGGTGGAGATCATTTGGATGTTGATCTTCGCATCGGCGAGGGCGCGGAACATGGTGGCGGCGACGCCGCTGTGGCTGCGCATGCCGATGCCGACGACGCTGACTTTGGCGATGCCGCTGGTGGTGCGGAGCTGGGCCTTTTCGCCGAGTTCGGGAAGGATTTTTTTCAGGGCGGTCTCGGCCTTCGGCAGGTCGGCGGCGCTGAGGGTGAAGGAGATGTCCGTGATGCCGTCGAAGCTGACGTTCTGCACGATCATGTCGATCATGACGTTCGCGTGGGCGATGGCGTCGAAGATGGCGGCGCTGATACCGGGGCGGTCGGCGACGTCGTCGATGGTGACCTTGGCCTGGTTGCGTTCGAGGCTGACGCCGCGGACGACGACGGATTCCATGCCGGGGGTTTCTTCTTTCACGAGGGTTCCGGGGTTGTGGTTCATGCTGTTGCGCACTTCAAAGCGCACACCAAATTTGTTGGCAAATTCAACGCTGCGGTTCTGCATCACCTTCGAACCGGAGGAGGCCATTTCGAGCATCTCCTCGTAGCAGATTTCAGGGATCTTCTTCGCGGTCTTCACGACGCGGGGATCGCAGGTGTAAACGCCGTCCACATCGGTGAAGATCTGGCAGAGGTCGGCCTTGATGGCGGCGGCCATGGCGATGGCGGTCAGATCGCTGCCGCCGCGGCCCAGCGTGGTGATTTCACCGCTGGCGGTCTCCCCCTGGAATCCGGCGAGCATGACGATGTTCCCCTCGTCGAGCATTTTGCGCACGGCATCCGGCGTGATGTTCACGATGCGCGCACGGGTGTGGACGCCGTCGGTGGAAATGCCGGCCTGTGCGCCGGTTAGGGACACGGCCTTGCCCCCCAGGGCGTTGATGGCCATGGCGGTGAGGGCGATGGTGGTCTGCTCGCCGGTGGCGAGGAGCACGTCCATCTCACGCTCGCTGGGGTCCTGCTCAGGGGAGACCTCGGAGGCCAGGCGGATGAGATTATCCGTCACGCCGGACATGGCGGAGACGACGGCGACGACCTGGTTGCCGGCACGCTGCGTTTCCAAAATGCGACGCGCACAGTTGCGGATGCGCTCTGTGGTGCCGACGGACGTGCCGCCATATTTCTGGACGATGAGGGCCATGCTAGGGGTTGGGGAAAGGGCGCGGAAAGTGGCACGCAGCACCGAGGGCGCAAGCAGGGAAATGCAGGACCGGGCAAGCTGGCCGGATGACCGCGGTCGCAGGGCGTCAGGTGGCGAGCAGCCGGGAGTGTTCTTCCGGGCGCAGTTCCCGCCATTCGCCCGGGCGGAGGCCCAAGTCCGCCAATTTCAGCCCGCCGATGCTCACGCGGACGAGGCGCAGCGTGGGAAAGCCCACGGCGGCGGTCATGCGGCGCACCTGGCGGTTTTTTCCCTCGGTGAGGGTGAGTTCAAGCCAGCTCGTCGGGATGTTTTTGCGGTAGCGGATGGGCGGATCACGCGGCGGATGCGGCTCTCCGGCTAGACGCAGCGCCTGACACGGGAGGGTGCGGAATTCCTTCAAATCGACGCCGCCACGGAGGCTGCGGAGCGCATCGTCGCTGATTTCACCATCCACCTGGGCGTGATAGGTGCGCGGATGGGCGTGGCGCGGGTTCAGCAGGCGGTCGTTCCATTTGGCCTCGTCACTAAGAAGGAGCAGCCCCTCCGAATCACGGTCCAGCCTGCCCACGGCATAAACACCCGGCGGAAAGGCGAATTCGGCGAGGGTGCGGTGAGACGGGTGCTCCCGGGTGAACTGGGAGAGCACGTCGAAGGGCTTGTGGAGAGCCAGCAGCATGAATTCCGTGCTTAACGCGTTTTGGCGGCAACTCCAGCCCCGCGCATGCCGGAACACGATTTCTGGCGTCTTGCGCCCTGCGGAGGGCGCGTCTAGCCTCTGCGGGACAATGAACTGGTACTTCAACAACGCCGGTGCCGCCGAAGGCCCCCACGACGATGACGCGATGACGGCGCTGGCCCGCGAAAAGAAGATCATGGCCGATTCCCTCGTCTGGCATCCCGGACTCGAGTCCTGGCAGGCTGTGGCGGCGCTTTCCCCGTCCTGGTGGGGAGATCAGCTTCCGAAACCGGCGGCAAAAACAGCCGCGACCGCGAAAACGAAGGCCGTCGAGAGCGGGACGGTGGAGCGGCGCCTCGGCGGGCCGATGGCTCCGACGAGCGAGGCGGTCGAAAAACCCGAACGCGGCGGCTTGCTGAAGCGGCTGTTCGGCTTCGGGCGGAAGAGCAAGGACTGAGGAGGGTGCCAAGGCCGGGAATGTTTTCTTTGCGGGCCGCGGCGGACGGTCCACCTTGCCGCCATGTCCACGACCAAGCCCACCGACGTCCGTGTCACCGCCGCCGAAGTATTTTTTATCCCCGTGACGATGCGGGTGCCGCTGAAGTTTGGCCCGGAAACCGTGACCAATGTCGTCTGCCTGCGCGTGCGGGTGACGGTGGCCGACAAGGACGGCAAGACGGCGCAGGGCTGGGGCGAGACGCCGCTGAGCGTCTCCTGGGTGTGGCCGAGCACGCTGAGCGTGGCCGTGCGGGCGCAGCGCATGCAGGATTTCTCGACGCTGCTGGCGGAGCGCCTGGTGGCGACAGGCCTGAGCGGCCACCCGATGGAGATCGGCCACGACTTCATGCAGGGCGCCTTGGCGCTCACGCTGAAAGAGGCCAACCAAGCAGCGGGAGGGGATGAAATGCCCTACCTCGGGTCGCTGGTGGCCTTCAGCGCCTTCGACATCGCCATTCACGACGCGTACGGGGTGCTGCACGGGCGTGACATTTACACCACCTACAACGCGGAGTTCATGAACCGCGACCTCTCCGCCTTCATCACGCCGGAATATGAAAGCGGCATCGTTTTCAAGGGCCGTTACCCCCAGGACTACCTCGTCATGGACGCGCCGAAGCAACTGCCGGTGTGGCATCTGGTGGGCGGCGTGGATGCGCTGGAGACCGCCGATCTCACCGGCGGCGAGCCGAAGGACGAACATCCCATCCTGCTGGCCGACTGGATCCAACGCGACGGCTTGCAATGCCTGAAGGTGAAACTGCGCGGCACGGACGCGGCCTGGGACTACGAGCGCATGGTGCGCGTGGGCCGGATCGGCTTCGCCGGCGGCGTGAAGTGGCTGAGCGCCGACTTCAACTGCACGGTGCAGGAGCCTGCCTATGTGAATGAAATTCTCGACCGCCTGCTGCGCGACGAGCCGGAGATCTATGCGCGCACGCTCTATGTGGAGCAGCCTTTTCCGTACGATCTGGAGGCGCATGAGATCGACGTGCGCAGCGTTTCAGCCCGCAAGCCGCTGTTTCTCGATGAAAGCGCCCACGACTGGGAGTTTGTGCGTCTCGGCCGCCGCCTCGGCTGGTCCGGTGTCGCTCTCAAGACCTGCAAAACGCAGACCGGCGCCCTGCTGAGCCTGTGCTGGGCCAAAGCGCACGGCATGCCGCTGATGGTGCAGGATCTGACGAATCCGATGCTGGCCATGATCCCGCACGTGCGCCTCGCCGCCCACGCTGGAACGATCCAAGGCGTGGAATGCAACGCGATGCAGTTCTACCCCGACGCCTCGCTTCCGGAGCAGGAGATCCACCCCGGCCTCTACCAGCGCCGCAACGGCATCGTGGACCTCAGCACCCTCAGCGGCCCGGGTTTCGGCTATCGGGCGGATGAGGTGAAGCGTGAGCTTACTTGAGCTCCTCGATCGTGATCGTAAAATGGTGCGGGCTGTCTTCCCCGCCGAAGATGATCTTGTTTTCACCGACCTTTAGCGGGCAGGAGATGATCCCGGAATCCACGGAGACGTGTGCCCCGTTGACCCAGGTGCCGAGCTTGCTGCCGCGGTCACGGAGCACAAAACTACCATTTTCGAAGTCCACCTCGCAGTGGTTGCGGGAGAGGTGATGAGGCTGGGAGTCCTCGATGGAAAGGTCGTTGCGGGCCAGCGAGGAAACGGCGGTGTCGAAGTAGGAGCGGCCGATGCGGAAGGGCAGCTTCGTGATCGTCTTGCTGACCGGAGGGAGATCGACCAGCGACGCACCATACTGCGAGGCGAGTTTGACGCGAAAAACAGGCTCTTTCACGACCGGTTGTTTGGGCTGAATGTTGAGAGGCACGGTGGCATTCGTGGTCGTGGTCAGCAGCAGGTCGGTCTTGCGAATGCGTTCGAACAGCGTGGCGAGATAAACATGCAGGCGGTCGGGACGTTGCAAAATCTCGCGCTCGAACTCCTCGTCGCTGATGACTTCCACCGCCGTGTTGTCGATGGCCGTGGCGGTGGCGGAGCGCGGGCGGTCCATGATCATGCCCATTTCGCCGAAGATTTCTCCCGGGCCGATCTTTGCCAGCGACTGCACGCCGTGAGAGGTGCCGATGGTGATCTCGACGAGTCCGTTGACGATGAAGTAGGCCTCCTGGGACTTGTCACCCTCGCGAAAAATGACCTGACCTCTTTGAAAGTGCTCGGTTGGCATAGATCGGGATCGTACCGGGAGGCCTCCGCAGGTCAAGCCCCACCTCAGAAGGATTCAAGCCGACGAATGACCGCCCGGCGGATGCGGGCCTCCGTGAGGTAGGTGGTGAACCCGAACGGCAGGCACTTCGAAATCTCCCCGACGCGCAGCCCCACCTTCCGGCCCCGGATGCTGACGTTCACGAACAACCGGCCGTCGATCCACGCGCGCAGGTCATCCTCGCGCACCTCGATGCGCACCTTGTGCCAGCGCTTGTTTTCGAAAAAGGAGTTTCCGCGCGTGCTGTTCTCGCTGGCGTCCATGTCGTCGATGCTGGAGACGCCCACCAGCGTGCCGCCCCAGCCGCCGACGATGAGGGTGGCGTGCGTGTCGTTCACGGGAAAGGTGACCGTGCCGAAGAAGTCGTTTCCCTCCACCCGCATGGCCTCGTACTCGACGACGTAGCGCGTCACAGGCAGGGCGGCGGAGGTCCAGGCCTCAAAGCGCACGCCGGTCATCGGCTCGCCGGCATGCAGCGTGATTTCTCCGTCTTCTATGACGACTTTTCCTTCCTGCGAAATTCCCGCGGCCCGCCACGCCCCCTCAAATTCGGGCGTGAGCAGCGACCACTCAGCACGGCGCGGCGGGCCGCAGTGAGTGAGGACAAAAAAGAGGCAGAGCCAGGCGGCCCTGCCTCCGAAATTTCGGATCGTCGAATGCATCAGCCTTTCACGTCGTAGCAGGAGATGAACTCCTGGTCGCGCAGGTAGAGCTTGCCGTTGCTGATGACCGGATGGGTCCAGATTTTCCCCTTCGGATTGCGCTGAGAGGACGTGGCTTCCAGCTTGAAGCTGCCTTTCTCCTCCCAGCCCGCCTTTGACACCTCGACGAGCGCCACGGTGCCGTCATTCTCGCTCAGGCAGTAAAGCATGCCGTCAGCCGATGTGACCGCGCCTTTGCCGACGCCCTTGTCCTGCCAGACGATCTCGCCGGTTTTGAAGTCCTGGCAGGTCCAGCCGCCCTTGTCGGAGTGGCCGTAAAGGAAGCCGTCGATGAGGATCACGCCGCCGTGGTGGTTGACCATGTTGGTGTTGGAGTACAGATCGGTGGCGGTGCCGCCGTCCAGTTTCAGCGCTTTGCAGCCGACGCCGTAGCCGGCGGCCACATAGACCTGGCCATCGCTGTAGATGGGCGTCGGGATGACGGCGGTCTTGCCCGGGAAATCCGATTTCCACAGCACTTTCCCCTCCTTGGAGACACCGACGACGCTGTTCATCAAAAGCTGCACATACTGACGCTGACCGCCGTGGTCGATGGGGATGACGGAGGAATACTGCGCGTTTTCAGACACGTCGCTGGTCTGCCAGACGAGCTTCCCGGTCTTCGCGTTCAAGGCCGCGAGCGTGCCTTTGCCGCCGCCGGGAGTGACGATGACGAGATCGCCGTCCACCAGCGGAGATTCCGTGTAGCCCCAGCCCTGCACCTTGCCGCCGAGGTCCTTCGTCAGGCTGACCGACCAGACCTGCTTGCCGCTCTCGGCATTCACGCAGACGAGGTCGCCATTACCGCCGGTCGCATAGACCATGCCGCCCACTACGGTGGGCGTGGCGCGGGGGCCGTCTCCCCAGCCGTTTTTGTAGATCGGACCGACCGTGGATTCCCAGGCTTTCTTGCCCGTAGCCGTGTCGAGGCAGATGATCTTCTCCTCGGCATCAAACAGGCCCATGGTGTAAAGCTTTCCGCCCACCACGGAGAAGCCGGAGTAGCCGAGTCCGGCCTCCTCGCTCACCCACGTGCGTTTCGGACCGCCAGCAGGCCATTTTTTGAGCAATCCGGTTTCCCTGGAGACATCGTCACGATTCGGGCCGCGCCACTGCGGCCAGTCTCCCGCTGCTGCCCCGCCGCCGGCAGACGCCCCGCCGCCGAGCAGCGCTTGGTCGGCTGCGCTGAGCTGGTTGACGGTCAGAGTGATGACGGTGCCGTCGGCACGCTTCAACGTGACCTTGCCCGCCTGCACACCGACCAGTTCGGCCTCGATTTTGTGCTGGCCGGACGCGTCGGTCCAGGTGCGGATTTCGGCATGACAGACGAGGGCGAGGCCCAGGAACGACAGGATGGCGGCGGTGTGTTTCATGGTGTGGCTGAGGATGACGCTTGAACCAACGGCTGTAAACGTCCCGCCTTTAGAAACATTGGAACTTCACTCGTCTCCGGCGAATGCGGCCACGACGCGTGGCTCGCGGCCTGATTGCAGCGAGAAGACCTCGCAACTCGCGGCGAAGGGATCGGCCTGGTAGCGCTCGGCGAGATCGGGGGTGAATTCTTCGACAAACTCGGGCCGCGCCGGGAAAACGTAGAGGGCATGCCGGTCCGGCAGGGCCACCCAGACCTCTTTGCCAAAGAGGTCCTCGAAGATCTTCGGCAGGGAAGGGGCGATGAGAAGCGAGGCAAAGAGCGGCGAATCACCGCGATACACCGCGTAGGCGATCCTGCCGTCCGCGCCTTTGATCAGTTCCGGCTGGAGCTGCAGCAGACGCTTGTCGGCGGCGGTGCGGGCACGGGCCTGAAAGGTCTCCAGGCTGATGCCGAGCTTCTTGAAGGCCTCCGCGTCGTAGGCCTCG
>CAMAZK010000049.1 GCA_945863205.1 Akkermansia muciniphila
ATGGTCGTGCTCACGTTGCTCGTACTTCCCGTGCTCGGCGCGGAACTCACCGGCGGCGAGACTTTGGAAAATCATCCGCGCCTCGCCCTGGCGACGCATCTGACCACCTGCGTGATCTGGATCGGCTTCACAGCCGAGTTTGTGTGGATGGTGGCCGCAGCGCCGAACAAACTGGCCTACTGCCTGAAGCACTGGATTAATCTGGTCATCATCCTGCTGCCGCTGGTGGCCTTCCTGCGCGTGCTGAACGCCTTCCGCTTCGCCCGCATGATCCGCGCCGGTAAACTGCTCCGCGCCTATCGGCTGCGCGGTTTGTGGATGCGGGTCTGGCGGCTGGCGCTGCTCTTCAACCTCTTTGACCGACTTCAGCAGCGTGATCCAGCCAAGTACTGCGCTGCTTTGGAAAAGAAGATCGCCGATCTCGAAGAACAACTGGCCGAACTGCGCTCCAAATTGGCCGAGCACCGCAGCAAGACGTCGGAGAACTCACTCGATCCCGAAGGGATCAAGGAGGGTAGCCAGGGGCAAGGCTGAGGCACGAAGCCGCCGCCCTTGGAATTATCGTGGCGGCCATTTTCCTCACAGCCGCATGCCTGAGGTATGCCAGAGGCTTTCAAGCGCCAAACGTCTTCGCTCGATTGGAAAGGACTTCTTGGATGCCTCCGGCATGCGCCCTTGGGTGCGATGTTTGTTTCAACATTCCAGGGGTGGCGTTCGCTGCGCGAAGTTACCCCTGGCTACCTTCTTTGATCCCTCCGGGATCGTGCATCGTCCCGTTCACTGCCCCAGACTCAAATACTCCCGCACGGTGTGGTTCATCGCACGTCGCGCAGGTGGGAAGCACTCCGCTACTTTCTCAAAGGTCTCTTGCAGCGCGAACTCTTCGGCCAGCACATGCTTCCGCGCCGCGTCGAGGTGGCTGACGACCACGCCTTCATAATAATCCACGTCCGGTGCGCCGCGCCGCGCTGCACGGCGGTGCAGGAAGTCGGGATAGAGGCAGGTCAGCACCAGGAACTGGTTCGCGCACTGCACATGCAGGAAGAACTTGTGGTGGCGGCTCGCATTCTCGATCGCCTCCAGGTAATCGACGCTGTACATGCTGTCCACGCTGTGGTTGATGTCCTCCGGTCCCTTCGTCGGCGTGCAGCCGAAGTCCGCGCAGACCACGGCCATGTAGTCGGCCACGGCCATCTCCTCGATGCCGAACTCCTTCAACGAGTGCCGCACGACGAGGAAAAAGAAGAGTTCGGGGGAGAGAAGCGCCGCCTTCTTTGAAACCAGCGCCGCGTCGAAAAGCTTGTCGTTGTCGAGGATGATCGGTACGGCGTCTGGATCCTCGATCATGGCGTTGAAGCCTTGCTTGCCCCGCTCGGTGAGCGCCAGGGTGTCGCGGATGAAATTCCAATCCGTCGGTGTGAAACGGAACCAGCAGCCCGGGCGAGGAAAGCGAGTCATGGTGATCAATTTGGTGCTGTCGTCTGCTAAAAGCATATCAGGTGCCATCTTGGATTGTGATTTTGAAATGCCCCCCGGCCCGCATGTTCAATCGCCGCCCGTCTCTCTTTGTAACAAGCGGCGACAAATCTGTTTGGACACCCGCCCCCCCGTGCTAAGCAGCGCCATGCCCAGAACCGACGGACGCGCCCCAGACCAGCTTCGCAAAATCGAATACATCCTTGATGTGGCCCCGCACGCCGCAGGCTCGGTGCTCATCGCTTTTGGCAACACCCGCGTCATCTGCACAGCCTGCATCAACGAGGAAGTTCCCCGCTGGATGAAGGTGCAGGGCGTCAAAGGGGGCTGGCTGACGGCCGAGTACTCGATGCTGCCGTATTCGACGCTGGAGCGTAAAGACCGCGAAAGCTCCCGCGGCAGGCCCGACGGTCGGAGCACCGAGATTCAGCGCCTCATCGGCCGCAGCCTGCGGGCCGTCGTGGACCTCGAAAAACTCGGCGCACGCACCCTTTACGTCGATTGTGACGTGCTCCAGGCCGACGGCGGCACCCGCACGGCATCCATCACCGGCGCCTGCATCGCGGTCTCCATCGCATTCAACCGCCTGCTGGAGAAAGGCAAGATCACCCGGCAGCCGCTGAAGAAAAAGCTCGCCGCTGTGAGCGTCGGCATCGTCAAGGGCGAGACGCTGCTCGACCTGTGCTACACCGAGGACGCCGCCGCCGATGTGGACAGCAACATCGTGCTCACCGAGGACGGCGAATTCGTCGAAATTCAGGGCAGCGGCGAGGAGGCCACTTTCACCGAGGGGCAGCTTCACTCCATGCTCGAATACGGGCGCAAAGGCATCAAGGAACTCATCGCCATCCAGGACGAGGCGATCCAAAGCGCGATGAAACCGGCTGACGGCAGCCAGCTTCAGAACCTTGCCGAGTTCTTCGGCAAGAAATAGCCGGCCCGGTGACGCTGATGCGGTCTATCGCTTGCCGAAGCGGCGGCTCAGGATGGAGAGAAACTCGCTGGATTCCTCCACCTTGAGAGCCTTGGTGACGGCGAAGTAGGCGACAGCGGCGGCGCTGATGGTGATGCCGAGCATGGCGCAGCGGGAGATCAGGCTCAAATGCGCCCAGTCGGCCATGAGGCTGAACTTTGCGGCGAGGCAGACGCCACCCATGACGACGATGGCGGCGGCAAGGCGCAGCAGGGCGTGCAAGAGGAAGCGTGTTTCAAGGCCGGCGGCGAACTTGCGCATGCAGACGTAGAGCGTGAGGAAATTCAGCGCCAGCCCGGCGGCCGTGGCCCACGCGAGCGCCGTATGGTCCCACTTCAGAACGAAAACGGTGATGGAATTCACCGTAGCGGTGAAAACGATGATGCCGAGACTCACGAACATGGGAATGAAGCGCCGGTTGATCGTGTAGAAGGCGGGCTGCAGTACCTTGATGGCGGCGTAAAAGATCAGCCCGAAGGCGTAGGCCTGCAGAGGTGCGGCGGTGTTTGCCACGTCATGGGCCGTGAACTTGCCGTGCTCGAAGATGACGGAGATGATTTCCTTCGACAGTAGGGAGAGGCCGACCGCCGACGGCAGCGTGAGGAAGAGCACCAGACGCAGCCCCTTGGCCAGTGCGCCGCGAAAGGCGGGGGTGATGCCCTCGGTGGCGAGCCGCGAAAGCATGGGCAGCGTGACGGTGGCGACGGCGACGCCGAAAAGCCCGAGCGGGAGCTGCTGGAGGCGCTGGGCGATGGACAGCCATGCCAGGGAGGATTCCTGACCCTCGGTGAAGGAGGCGAAGATGGAATTCAACAGCACGGCGACCTGCGTGCCGCTGGCGGCCAGCATGGAGGGCCACATGAGATGTAGCACTTCCTTCACGGCGGGGTCCTTGCAGCCGAAGTCGAAGCGGAACTGGAATCCGGCGCGGCGGAGTGCGGGCAACTGCACGGCGAGCTGCAAAATGCCGCCGATAAGGGTGCCGATGGCGAATGCGGTGAGGCCTTTTTCACTGACCTGACCGCTGCGGAAGCCGGGGTCGATCATCCAGGCGAGAACGACACCGCCGACGATGCAGCCGAGATTGAAGAATGCGGAGGCGACGGCCGGGATGAAAAAGATTTTCTTCGAGTTCAGCATGCCCATGACCAGCGCGGTGACGGACACGAGCGCGATGAAGGGATACATGATCTGCGCCAGCCAGGTGCCGAGGACCTTGGCCTCCTCGCTGAGGCCGGGCGTGAGGATGCGGAAGAGAATGGGCGCCAGGGCCACACCGGCGATGGCGACGAGAGTCATGAACCACGTCGCGAGAGAGATCATCTTCCGTCCGAGCACCCAGGCGGCTTCGTCGCCCTCGGTCTTCATCTTCTTCGAAAAGGTGGTGACGAAGGCGGTGGAGAGGGCGCCCTCGGCGAAGAGGTCGCGCAGCATGTTCGGCGTGCGGAAGGCGGCGGTGAAGATGCCGGTATAGGCAGAGCCGAAGAAGCCGTTCAGCATCTGGTCGCGCACGAGGCCGAGGACGCGGCTGCAGAGGATGGCGACGGAAACGACCCCGGTGGACCGGGCGTGGGAGGCGGAGTCTTTCTTTTCGTCACTCATGGGGCATGGCGGACGCTGGCGCGCCGCAGTTTGTCCATCATGGCGATTCCCATGCCATGTTCATGCAACGGTTCCGCAATGATTTCATCCACGCCGAGCTCGTCGAGGCGGCGCAGGATGTGGAAGAAGCGCACGGCGGCCTCCGGCAGCTTACCCTTGCCCGGGCTGAGCATCATGACCTCCTCCCAGTCGGTGAGGTGAAGGTAGCCGTCCTGCTCCTCTCCGCGATAGCTCATGAGGGCGTAGCGCTTGCCCGGCTCGGGAATGAAGTCGGAAGGCTGCTCCAGCAGGCGCAGCGGAGTGCGCGGCGCGTAGTGGGAGGCGAGCTGGCCAGGGGACTCGGCCGGCCCGTCGATGACGCTACGGATGGCGACTTTGACCTTGCCGTAGGCTTTCAAATCATCCGGCGTGACAGGTCCCGGGCGGATGATGGTGATGACCGGTTTCGGCGGCCCGGGCTCGATTTTGATGATGGTGGATTCGAGGCCGTAGAGGCTGGCGCCCGAATCGACGATCAGATGAATGCGGCCATCCAGCTCAGAAAGCACGGCGCCGGCGGAGGTGGGGCTGATGGAGCCGAAGCGGTTCGCGCTGGGTGCGGCGAGCGGCTGGTCGAAGGCGCTGATGACTTTCCTGAAGACGGCATTCGAACTGACGCGCACGGCCACGGTGGGAAGACCGGCGGTGACGATGTCGGGCACGACGGCCTTTTTCGGCAGCAGAAGCGTGAGCGGTCCGGGCCAGAAGCGTTCGGTGAGTTGCTTGACCGTTTGCGCGATGTCCGCCGGGACGTCGGCGACGAGGTCGAGCTGGTTCTTGTGCGGGAGGTGCACGATGAGCGGATCAAAGGTCGGGCGCTCCTTGGCCTCGAAGATTTTCGTCACGGCGGCCGGATCGAGCGCGTTCGCGGCGAGGCCATAGACCGTCTCGGTCGGGAGCGCCACGACTTCGCCCTCTTTCAGGAGGCGCACGGCCTCTTCGACCGCCTGGTGCATGAGCGGAGGCTCATCGGTGCGAAGAACGGCGGTGACGTGGGTCATGGAGAAGTGGTGGTGCTTTCAATCACCGCCCAGGCGTTGTGATTGTGGATGGATTCGTAGTTTTCGGCCTCGACGCGAAACCAGGTGATTTTAGGGTGCGCTTTGACCTTCACGGCGACGTTGCGCACGAGGTCTTCCACGAAGACGGGATTGTCGTAGGCGACTTCGGTGACGTGCTTTTCGTCCGGGCGCTTCAAGATGCTGTAGAGCTGGCTGCTGGCGCAGGATTCGACGAGCTCGATGAGGTCTTCGATCCAGACGGGCTCAGAAAAGCGGACGGCGAGGGTGACGGTGCCGCGCTGGTTGTGGGCGCCGCGGGCGCTGATGGCCTTCGAGCAGGGGCAGAGGGTGGTGACGGGCACCTCGACAGTGAGGACGAAGTCGGTGCTGCCGGCGTCGGCGTTCACCTCGAAAATGACGCCGTAGTCCAGCAGGCCTTCAGCGCCTGAGACGGGCGCCTTTTTGGCGCGGAAGTAGGGAAAGCGCAGCTCGACGTGCGCCTTGTCGGCATGAAGCTTTTTCATCAGCTCCGTCGGCATGCCGACGATGTTGGAGACGGTCAGTTCGGAGCCGTGGGCGTGCAGGACCTCGACAAAACGGCTCATGTGCGTGCCTTTGAACTGATGCGGCAGATCGACGGCGAGCGATACAGTGGCGATCGTGTGCTGGGCGCTGGCATCACGATCACGGATGCTCAGGGGGAAGCGTAGGCTGCGGACGCCGACGCGGTCGATCGGGAGGCGGCGGTGGTCGAGTTCGCTTTGCGTGTCTTTGAGGTCGGACATGGGCCGGAAATAGAACTTCCCACTGCCGCATGTTGCAACAGTGGGAAGCGGATCAGAAAAAACCCTTCACGGGCGGCCTGCGGATCAGGGCATGAGGTTCACGGCACGGGCGCGCTTGATTTCGCGAACGACCTTGCGGTGAAGCCATGCAGGGAGACCGGTGATACGGCGGGCGATGAGCTTGCCAGATTCGCTAGTGAAGCGGGCGAGCAGTTCAGGGTTGGTGTAGATGAGTTTTTCCACCGGGATGTCCACACGACGACGCGGCATCTTGCGATTCGAGCGCCGGAAGTTGGACATGCGTTCTTTGGTCTTCGGTTGCATGGCTGTTCTTGGTTAAAAATTAGCGGATTTCGCGGTGGAGGGTGCGCTTTTTCATGAAGTGGTTAAACTTCACCTTCTCAAGGCGGCCCGGGGTGCGGACGCTCTTTTTGTTGCGCGTGGTCACGTAGCGTGAGGTCGGCATTCCTGCGGCCTTTGCTTCCGTGCATTCAAGGGTGATGATTTCTCGCGGCATAATTTTGGGGCGCGGATGCTAGGTCACTACTTCGAGAAGTCAAGCGATTCGCCAGACTTGCTGCTGGGGGCGGTGTCATCGTCGTCCTTATCGTCGTCGGCCGCCGCGTCGTCCGCATTGTCCAGACCGAAGAGGGAGTGGACCGGGCGGCTCCAGCGTCCGGAGATCTGGCTGCGCTCGATTTTTTCCTGATAAGCCACGGAGTAACGTGCGAAGGGCATGGCCTCAAGGCGCTCTTCGGGGATCTTGGTGCCGGTTCCTTCGCAGAGGCCGTAGGTGCCGGTTTCGATGCGCTTGAGGGCTTCGTTGATCTCGTAGAGGGCGTCCTGCTCCTTGCCGAGGAGGCTGAGAGCGAAGTCGCGGTCGTAGGCGTCGCTGCCTGCGTCAGCCTGATGCATGCCGAAGGCGGATGCGTCACCGTTTTCATTGCGAATGGTCTCGCTGGCCACGCCTTCGATGGAATTGAGGTAGGCGTCACGCAGATCGACGAGACGCTGCCTCTGCTTCTTGAGGAAGGTGGTCATCTTCACCGGACCCTTCTGCGGTTCGATGGTGATCCCCTCGTCTTCGTAGTCGTTGCCCGTGCGGGGAGTGCCCTTGTTGGTGAAAGTTGCTCGTCCCTTAACGGTGATTGGAGCGGGAGCGGACTTCGAGCTGGTCTTGGCCTTTTTCGGCTCCTTGGCGGTCTTTTCTGGAGTCGCGACCACGGGTGCAGGCGCGGGGGCGGAAGCTTTGGCGGGCTTGGCTGGTTTCGCCGGAGCGGCGGGTTCGGCAGCCTTTGCCGGCTTCTTGGCCGGAGCGGCGGGTTTCACTGCTTTCGCGGCTGGCTTCTTGGCCGGGGCGGGCTTGGCAGGAGCTTTTTTCGGACTGGATTTCTTCACGGGTTTTGGGGAAGGCTTCTTGGGCGCCGGCTTTTTGGGAGCAGGCTTCTTCGGTGCCGTTTTCTTTGGGGAGGGTTTGTTTGCCGCGACCTTCTTCGGTGCGGGCTTCTTGACGGCAGGCTTGCTCTTCGATTTCACCACCGACGCCTTTGGCAAGGGCTTGCTGGCGGGTTTGGCGGCTGGCTTCTTAACTGCGGGTTTCTTGGTTTTCGCAGGCATGGCTTTACGGTGTTGAATTGTCGATGAGCTCTTGCTTGACCGCGCCTGGCCACAGGGCGGAAAATGAGGCGCGGATTCTGGCGGTGGTTCTGAAATCACGCAACCACTATTCCAAAGGGCTTT
Source organism: Akkermansia muciniphila (assembly GCA_945863205.1). Classification (GTDB taxonomy): domain Bacteria; phylum Verrucomicrobiota; class Verrucomicrobiia; order Verrucomicrobiales; family Verrucomicrobiaceae; genus Prosthecobacter. The sequence goes on from CAMAZK010000049.1 coordinate 7,617, forward strand.
TGACACGTTCGTGCGGCGCTTGTTTGCCCGGTTGCGGCGAAATGGGGAGGAGCTACTCTCCCGGCCATGAATGCAGAAAGTCCCTCCACCTCCGTGCTGTCCGGCCTGTGGCAGCAGATTCGCGCGGTGCTCGACCTCGTGCTGGATCTCTCCTTCAAGCGCTTCGTCACCCCGCGCCTGGTGCGGATGCTATACTTGCTGAGCATGCTGGCCGCGCTGATCTATGCGCTGCAGCTGATGTTCAGCGGCTTTTGGGGCTTTATTATGGCCCCTGTTGGCTTTTTGCTCTATCTGATCGTCGCCCGGGTGCTGGTGGAGCTGATCCTGGCCATCTTCCGCATTGCGGAAAAAATCGCGCCGATGTCCGAAGCCGAGGCGGCCAGGATGGTCCGGGACCCGGCGTCGAATCCGCCTTCGTGAGCCGGTTGCGGGGACTTTGTGAAATTTTTCACAAAATCGTGTTGCCGCCCTTCTGGAGGGCCGGATAATCGCCGCGCCGATGTTCTCCCCCATGCTTGCCTCTTTCGATCTTTTCGCGCTCGCCGCTTCGGTGGGAAAGATCGTGTTTTTGACCTTTCTCGTGATCCTGCCGCTGGTCTCGATTTCGGTTTACTTCGAGCGTCGAATCTCGGCCGTGATCCAGGACCGCGTAGGGCCGAACCGCGTGGGCGTGCCGCTGACGCTTCTCGGTTTCAAGAAAGACTGGCAGCCCCTGGGCATTGGCGGTCTGGCGCAGGCGGCGGCAGACGGCCTTAAATTTATTCTGAAGGAGGACTTCGTTCCCGCACACGTCCGCACTTTTTATTACTGGCTGGCTCCGTGCCTCACGATGGTGCCGGCGCTGCTGACCTGCTGCGTGATTCCCTTCGGCAGCGAGCTTGACCTGTCTTTCCTGGGCTTCGCCGAACCGGTGAAGCTGGTCATCGCCGATCTGAGCGTGGGGCCGCTGTTCACCTTTGCGATCGCATCGCTCGGGGTCTATGGCATCGTTCTGGCGGGCTGGGCGTCGAACTCGAAGTACCCCTTCCTCGGCGGGGTTCGCGCGAGTGCGCAGATGATCTCCTATGAGATCTCTCTTGGGCTTTCGATCATCCCGGTGCTGATGATTTTCGGCGAACTGAATCTGACCAAGATGTCTGCATTCCAGGACGCCAATGGCTGGCTGCTGCTGCCGCTCTGGGGGGAAGGGCTCAGCTTTTCGCGCTGGGTGCTGCTCGTTCCGATCTTCATTTCGTTCTGCATCTTCACCGTCTCGATGTTTGCAGAGACGAACCGCCTCCCCTTCGACCTCGCGGAGTGCGAAACCGAACTGGTGGCCGGTTATCACACCGAGTACAGCTCGATGAAGTTCGCGCTGTTCTTCCTCGGCGAATACGCCGCGATGATCATCGGCTCGGGTCTCGCCGTCACGCTTTTCCTCGGCGGCTGGAGCATCCCTTTCGCGCCGTATCTGGGCCTCGATTACCAGGCTGGAGCCACGCCTTGGTGGCTCGGTCTGCTGCACATCGGCTGCTTTTTCGCGAAGGTGTTCTGCTTCATCGTTTTCTTCATCGTGATCCGCTGGACGCTGCCGCGTTTCCGCTTCGACCAGCTCATGGCGCTGGGCTGGAAGGTGTTTTTCGAGCTCGCCCTCGCGAACGTCTTCCTTACCGCGTTGCTGATGTGGTGGTTCCCGCTGAAGTGAGCCACTTTTCTATCGCGAGGGCGATCAGAGCCCCCAAAAGGCCGCCCAGTGTGTCCGCCGCCCAGTCCCAAACGTCCGCTCCGCTGCGGCCAGGCGTGAAGGTTTGATGCCATTCGTCGAGCACGCCGACGAGTGAGCAGAACGCCACTGTCGCGATCATCGCCGCCCTGAAGCTGCGTAAATGGCCGGCCAGGCGAAGCCCCAACAGAAAGCAGACCCCGCCGCCAGCGAAATAGACGGCGTGCTGAATCTTGTCGATGCCTTCGAACTTCGCGGGTGAGGGCAGGTGGCTTTGTTCGGAGAGCCAGATCAGCACCCCCGCCCAAACGAGGAGGAACACACGCCAAGGCGCTGGATGGGAGAAGACGCGAGGTAAAGTCATGCCCTGTCGCGGGTATCACCAGAGGGCGAATTCGCAAGCGCGAAGGCGGCCCGGCGGCAAAGCGATGGACATTTCTGCGCCTTCGCGCTAAACCTCGCCCGACCAACCACCACATTTCTATGAAACTACCGCTCTCGTTCCTCGCCCTGCTTGCCTCCGCCGCCGTCCTCAGCGCCGACGAAAAAGAAATCTTCAACGGAAAGGATCTCACCGGCTGGGAAGGGAACATGGAACTCTGGAGTGTGAAGGACGGTGCCATCACCGGCATCACGCCTCCCGACCCCGCCAATCCGGCAAAGGGCATCATCAAGCACAACACCTTCCTCGTCTGGAAAGGCGGCACGGTGGGTGATTTCGAGCTGACCTTTCAGTATCGCATCGAAAAGGGCAATTCCGGCGTGCAATACCGGAGCAAGGAACTGGCCCCCGGCGAGTTTGGCCCGATCATCAGCGGTTATCAGGCCGACTTTGAAGCCGGCGAGACCTACAGCGGCATTTTGTACGAAGAAAAGGGCCGCGGCATCCTGGCCAAGCGCGGAGAGAAGACGACCATCAAGCCGGCCCCTGAAGGAGCCAAGAAGCCCGTCGTCGAAGTGACCGGCAATGTGGGAGACAGCGCCACGATCCAGGCTGCGATCAAAAAAGAGGACTGGAACGAATACCGCATCGTGGCCAAGGGCAATCACGTGCAGCATTTCATCAACGGCCTGCAGACCATCGACGTGACGGACGAAGATACCGCCAACGCGCCGAAGGAAGGCCTGCTGGCGCTGCAGATTCACCAGGGCCCGCCGATGATCGTTCAGTTCAAGGACTTCAAGCTCGTGGAGTCGAAGTAATGACGAGCCTGGCATGACGCCTTTGGTCTATTCCCCATGAAGCAGCTGCTCCTCTCCTCAATCTGCCTTTTCGCCTGCGGTTTCGCCACGATGGCCGCCGCAGACACGGAGTATCTCATCGTCAGCGGCGGACCCGCCGTGCGAAAGTTTGAGGACCTGCGCAAGCCGGGGGAGCAGCATGACCGGTGGTGGGGAAATTTCATCCGCACGGCACGGGTGCGCATGCAGGAGATTCAAAGGACCGCTCCGGCCGGCACACGCATCACCTGGCTGGTCTATCGAGACGGCTACGTGCGGCGTGCGGCCGAAGAGCGCCAACCGCTGACCCAGAATGTGGAGTCGGTTCCGGCGGCCTACCCCTTCATCAATCTGGTCTGGTTCCGCAGCACCGACGAACTCATCCGCTACATCAATCAGGGCGCCTCGGGTCGCGGCCGGCTGAAAATTTCAGGCTTCGAGTACTTCGGCCACTCGAACAAGTTCAGCTTCATGTTTGACTACAGCTCGGACGTGTATGCCACCTCCACGGCGTGGCTGCATGAGAACCAGTTGGGAAAAATCAGCCGCAGCGCCTTCGCCAGGAACGCCTTCTGCCAAAGCTGGGGCTGTCACACGGCGGAGAGCTTCAGCAAGGTCTGGAAAAGCAAGACCGGCTCATGGATGGTCGGCGCGGTGGGCAAGACAGACTACTCTTACATGCACGAGCGGAACTGGCAGGTGGGCCTCTCTCCGGGATCTCGTTGGGTGAGGCGCTGAAGAGACGCCCAAAATCCCCGTGAAGATCGCCGCCATGGCCGACTATTCCCAGCTCAATCCCGAACTGCTGGTCGCCACGGTAGAAAAGCTGTCCGTGCGCATTGGCGAGCGCTTTCCACAGGCGGGCCTGTTTCGCGTATCACAGCATCTTTGCGCCGTGGCTACGGAGTCCCACAAGCGCGTGACGGAGTCCGCCCGCCAGTCCCTTTGGATTCGCGCCTTGATCGGGCTGCTGCTGGTCGTTCTCGTCATCGGCACGGTGATGAGCATCTCCGCCTTTCGCATTCAGCCCCGGAGCGAGCCGGTCACATGGCTGGAGCTGGTGCAGGCGATCGAGTCCGGCATCAATGACATCGTTTTCATCGGCATCGGCGTGTTCTTCCTCGCGAGCCTCGAAAACCGCATCCGCCGCCGTCGGATTTTGAAAGCGCTGCATGAGCTGCGCTCCCTGGCGCATGTGATCGATATGCACCAGCTCACCAAGGATCCGCAACGCGCGGCAGGCGTGCTGCTCACGACGCCTTCCTCCCCCTCGGATGCGCTCACTCCCGAGCAGCTGCTGCGCTACCTAGACTATTGCAGTGAGATGCTGTCTTTGGTGGGCAAGCTGGCCGCCAGTTACCTCCAGCACTCGGATGACGAGGTGGTGCTGAGCACCGTGGATGAAATCGAAGGGCTGACCACGGGTCTGTCCCGGAAAATCTGGCAGAAGTTGATGATCATTCATGCCGGGCTCAATCCACAGACGAAGCCATGAAAAAGGCAGGTCCACAGACCTGCCTTTGACGAAAAATGGTTCCCTGAAGGGTGCTTACTTCACGATGCCGAGAAGCTCGACGTCGAAGATCAGCGCCTCATTCGGACCGATGTCACCACCGGCGCCCTGCTCGCCGTAGGCGAGGGTCGAGGGGATGTAGATGCGCCACTTCGAGCCGACCGGCATCAGCTGAAGCGCTTCCGTCCAGCCTTTGATGACTTCCTGCACGCCGAAGGTGATGGGCTGCCCGCGCTCGACGGAGCTGTCGAAGACCTTGCCGTTGATCAGCGTGCCGTGGTAGTGGACGTTGACCTTGTCGGTGGCGACGGGCTTCGCGCCGTCACCTGCCTTGAGCACTTCATACTGCAGGCCGCTGGCGGTGGTGGTCACACCGGCCTTCTTGCCGTTTTCAGCCAGAAACTTGTCTCCGACAGCCTTGGACTCCTGACCGCGCATCGCTTCTTTCTCGCGCATGCTGGATTCAAAGGCTTGCATGGCGGCCATGAGCTCTTCCTGGGAGTACTTGGGCTTCTCACCCGACATGCCGGCTTTGATGCCTTCGGTGAGGGCGGCGAGGTCGATGGCGATGCCTTGACCGCTGAATTGCTCGCCGAAGTTACGGCCGATGAAGTAGCTTACTTTGTCCATGGGAACGGTGCTGGAGGCGGCAGGCGCCGCGGCCGCTTCAGCGGGCTTGACTTCCTGGGCTTGGGTGATGGTGACGGCCGCAAACGCGGCGCAGAGCAGGGCGGTGGTGGGTTTCATATAAGAGGGGCCGAGACTACGCGTCCCGGATGTCCGGTCAATCAAAGCCTTGCCGCTCCGGGAAAAAGCCGTTTGACCCTGGGGAGGGCATGAACCACTATCGCCGCCCTTCTAACCAGAATCCAACATGCCCGCCAAAATCTACACTGAAAAAGACGCGAGTCTCGCCCCCCTGAAAGGCAAGACCTGCGCCGTCATCGGCTTCGGCTCCCAAGGCCACGCCCACGCGCTGAACCTCAAAGAAAGCGGCGTCAAAGTCGTCATCGGCCTCTACCCCGGCTCCAAGAGCCGTGAAGTGGCCCAGGAAAAGGGCCTGAAGGTCATGGACACCGCCGAGGCCGTGAAGGTCGCCGACGTGATCTTCGTCGCCGTGCCGGACACCAAGATCGGCGGCGTTTACAAGAAGGACATCGCCCCCCACCTCACCAAGGGCAAAACGCTCCTCTTCTCCCACGGCTTCGCCATTCTCTACAAGACCGTCGTCCCGCCGAAGGACGTAAACGTGATCATGGTGGCCCCGAAAGGCCCCGGCCACATCGTCCGCCGTCAATACACTGAAGGCAAAGGTGTCCCCGCTCTCATCGCCATCTATCAGAACGCTGACAAGCAGGCCAAGAAGATCGCTCTCGCTTGGGCGCACGGCATCGGCGGCACCCGTGGAGGTGTCCTCGAAACCACCTTCAAGGAAGAAACTGAAACCGATCTCTTCGGCGAGCAGACCGTGCTTTGCGGCGGCGCTAGCGCCCTCGTCCAGGCCGGCTTTGAAGTGCTCACCGAGGCTGGCTACAGCCCTGAGATGGCCTACTTCGAGTGCTTGCACGAGCTGAAGCTCATCGTCGATCTCATGAACGAGTCCGGCATCGCCGGCATGCGTTTCTCCATCTCGGAGACCGCCAAGTGGGGCGATGTCAAAGTCGGTCCGAAGATCATCGACAAGTCCGTCAAGAAGCGCATGAAAGCCGCTCTCAAAGACATCCAGACTGGCAAGTTCGCCAAGGAATGGATCAAAGAGACCGAAACCGGCTACAAGAACTTCAACAAGCTGCTCAAAGCTGGCGAGAAGCACCCGATCGAGAAGACCGGCGCTCGCCTTCGCAGCCTGATGCCTTGGATCAAGAAGCGCGACATCAAGGGCCAGCAGGCCAGCTACTCGTAAGAGCGGGTCAAAGAATCAAGCGAGGCGCGGACCGGCGACGGTCCGCGCTTTTTTATGCCCCCGCAGCCTTCGCGTGGACCTCGTCGATCGCACGTGCCGAAGCCTGCCGCGAATCGGGGGTCCGGAAGAGCATGGCAATGCCGATCGTGACAAAGGTCCCCAGCGTGATGCGCCAGGGGAAGGACAGGACAAAGGGCTCTGTGATGCCAATCTTCGTCTGAACGCCCAGCACGTTGCTGAGAAACACCACGGCCGTCATGCCGGCGAGCATGGCTATGATGTTACCTGCATCGCTGCCGCGCGTTTTGGTGAGCACGGCCAGCAGGAAGACCCCGAGCAGCGAGCCAAAGGTGAATCCCAGAATGCCGAGCACGAGCGGTAGGATCTCCACCTTCGGATTGTGCGCCATGAACCACGCTGTCCACACGCCCACGCCGATGATCATCACGGCGAAGAATACCGTGCTCCAGCGAAGCACCGAGATGCGCTTCGAATCCGGAGCGTCCGCCGGCAGTCGTGGCAGGATGAAGTCGCGCGAAAGGCTGGTGGCCAGCGCGTTGAGCGCCGTGCTAAGCGAGCCCATCGCCGTGGCGAGAATGCCCGCCGTGACCAGGCCGCGCATGCCTGCGGGCATTTCGTTCATGATGAAGAAGGGGAACACCTCCCGGCTTTCTGCCGGCAGGTTCACGGCGGGATGCGCCAAGTAGTAGGCTTTCAGCAGCACGCCGATGAAGATGAAGGCCGAAACGATGGGCAGGTCGATGAGGCCGGAGAGAATCGTGGCGAAGGCGCTCTGGCGGCGGTTCTTGGCAGTGAGCATGCGCTGGACGGTGTCCTGGTCGATGCCGTGCGTGCTCATCGTCACGAAGGTGCTGCCGATGATCGCCGCCCAGATCGTGTACTCGCTGGTGAAGACGTTCTTGATCCAGGCCCACGCGCCTGATTCCGCAGGCTTGGCGAAATCGAAGAACACTGGATCCTTGATGACCTCCGAAACCGCGCCCCAGCCACCGGGAATCTTCATCAGCAGATAGGGAATGGTGAATCCGAGGGAGGCCACCAGCACGCCAACCTGGATGAAGTCCGTCCAGATCACGGCACGAATGCCGCCTACGGAGGTGTAAAGGGCTGTCAGCAGCGTCACGACCACCACCGCACCCGCGTAGAGCCAGAACTTCGTGTTCGCATCCACCGCGCCGCCCTGCCACATGGCCACTGCAATGACGAGGATGATAGCAGAAACATAAAGCCGCGTGCCCATCGCCAGCACGCGCGTGAACATGAAGGTGATGGAGGCGAACTTGCGCGTCACCGGCCCGAAGCGCGTCTCCAGAAACTCGTAGAGCGAGATGACGCCATGGCGGTAAAAGATCGGGATGAACAGAAAGCTCACGATGATCCGCGCCAGCACCGTGCCGATCGCAAACTGCGCATAGCTCCAGTTCTGCCGGCTGTAGCCCGCCTCAGGAGCGCCGAGGAAAGTCGCCGCGCTGATCTCCGCCGCCAAAATGGACGCCAGCACCGCCCACCATGCGATCTGCCGGTCTCCCAGTGTGAAACCTTCCACGCTGCCGCTTTTGCTGCGCTGGGAAAGGCCGATCCCGATGATCAGGGCGAAGTAACCGAGAATGACAAGCGCGTCGAAAAGATAGGGCATGGTGCAAAGTCTCGTCGCAAAGCACCATGCCCGTCAAGCATCCAACGTCCGTTTACTGCTTCGTGGTGTTCGTGGTCTCAAGCCTCGGAGCCACGTTCACGATGACGCGTTCCTGCATCGAGGTGCCGCTGGGGGAAACCACGGTGATCTCTTCCAGCACCTTGCCGATGTCTTTGTTCGTCAGCGGATGGTTGATGAGACGGCGCGTCATCACCGTCGTGTCCCCGAGTTGTTGCATGGTGACGTTGCCCTTCGGCGTCGCCGCGAATGCGGCTGATGGTGCGGTCGCTGGGGACGAGCACTGTGAAAAGAGAAGCACTGTGCACAGGCTCAAGGTCAGGGTGAAGCAAGGATGAGTGATGTTTTTCATGGTTTGTTGTGACGGTGGGGTTCTTCCACTTTTTGAATGGATGAGCTGTGACTCGGTGATCACGCGAGGGGTTCAAAAAATGTTGCCGGGACCGGCACGCTGCGCGGACTCGCGGACAGGGAAACTGCAAAGCTGGAACGCGATTTTCATCTTGCGGCCAAGGGCTTCACTCGTGAAAATTCTAGCGTGATCACAAGGATGAACCTAGCCCATGCACTGCTTTTGTTTGCCGGCCTTGCCGCAGAGGGCTTGGCGGCGGTGCCCGAGCCCGGGGCGCCGGATCAGGCCTCGACCTTGCTCGCGGTTCAGCGGAAATACGAAAACGCCGTCGCCATGTCTGCACAGGGGCGGATCATCGAGGCTGAGGACGAGCTGCGGGACATCGTCGGCACCTGCAGCCGAGTTTTTGGCAAAGAGCACCCCGACACCCTGATCAACCGCAGCAATCTCGCCGCCACGCTCGCCGAGCAGGGAAAGTACGCCGAGGCGGAGAAGGAAAACCGCGAGGTGCTGTCCATCCGGCGGCGGGTCTTGGGGGAGAAGCATCCCGATACGCTCATGAGTCGGAACAATCTGGCTGCCGCGCTGCAGGAGCAGGGCAGGCATTCCGAGGCCGTGAAGGAATACCACGCGGTGCTCCAGGCACGTCTGCGGGTGCTCGGAGCCGAGCATCTCGAAACCCTCGAAAGCCGGAACAATCTGGCCACCGCCTACAATGACCAGGGCCGCCATGCCGATGCAGAAAAGGAGCATCGCCTCGTCCTGGCCCTGCGCTCCCGCCTCCTCGGCCCGCGGCATCCAAAGACCCTGGCCAGCCGCAACAATCTGGCGGCCGTGCTCCAGGAACTCGACCGGCAGGCTGAAGCCGAACAGGAGCACCGCACCGTGCTGGATCTCCGCCAGCAGGTGCTCGGCGCGAATCATCCGGATGTCTTCCTCAGCTGCTTCAACCTCGCCCTCTGCCTCGAAGCCCGGTCCAAGCCTGCCGAGGCGCTCGGCTTCATGCGTCGTGCCCATGCCGGATTCAAGCGCACGCTGGGCGCCGGTCATCCCCACACCCGCATCGCCGGCCAGTCCGTCAGCCAGATCGAGGCGCAGCTCAAACCCTGAGCCCAGACGGGCCCCATCATCAGAGCATTAGAGTGAGACCGGGCCACGAAAGCCCTCGCACTGTCGCTACGGGTTGCTAGCTTGTGAACTGGATGTCCGCCGCCACCTTCCTCAAAGAATTCTGTCGTAACTGGCAGTCCGTCGGTGCTATTGCACCATCAAGTCGCGCACTGGCTGAACGCATGATGGAGGCCGCCGGCGTCTGGCAGGCCAGACGCGTGCTCGAACTCGGCCCCGGCACCGGAGCCCTGACCGCCGCCATCGCCGATGCGATGCCGCATGACGCCGACTGCCTCGGCATCGAGCTCAATGAGACCTTTGTCGGCCAGCTCCGGCCTCGTTTTCCCGCCATGCGCTTCGAGTGCGCCTGTGCGCAGGAGTTCGATTTCTCCACCGTGCTCCCACCCGGGGAAAAGTTCGACGCCGTCATCAGCGGCCTGCCCTGGACCGCCTTCCCGGAGGAGCTGCAGAAGGCCATTCTGGACAATGTCCTTCCGCATGTCGCCACCGGCGGCTGCTTCGCCACCTTCGCCTACTGGGGCTTCCACAAGCTTCCCAGCGGCCGCCGCTTCCGCAGCCTGCTGCACGAGCTGACCCACGGGGTCGAGACAAGCCGCGTGGTCTGGAACAATCTGCCGCCCGCCTTTGTTTACACCGCCCGCAAGGCGTGAAGAAAGCCCCCTTCCCGCTGGATGGCATCATTTAGGCATCGACATCCTCAATCCCAGCCGCTTTCATCGGCCCATGTTCCGGTTCATCCTCATCCTGCCCCTCCTGGCCTCCATCGCAGTGGCCGCCGACTCGAAAAAGAAGTCGGACGACACGATCAAGCCCGGCGTCCGTTCGCCCATCACCTTCAAATTCTCGCCACCGGTCTCCGATGACGCGCAGATCAAGATGCGCATGCATGCCATGGAGACCCCGCCGCCCTACAACGTCAGCTTCGAGAAGTACGACATCATCGTGCCGAAGAAGTACAAGAAGGGCGATCCGCACGGCCTTTTCATCTGGATCAGCCCCAGCAACGCCCCCTCGCTCTCCCCTGAATGGGAGGCCGTGCTCGCCGAAAAGAAACTCATCTTCATAGGCGCCCACAATTCCGGCAACAACCGCGAAGTCTTCGCCCGCATGCGCATGGCCGTCGATGCCAATGACAACATGCGCGACCTCTACGACATCGACGACAAGCGCGTTTATGTCTCCGGCTTCTCCGGCGGCGGCCGTGTCGCCAGCATGCTCGGTGTCACCTACGCCGATATGTTCACCGGCACCATCGCCTTCATGGGCGCCAATTTTTACACCGACATCGTAACGCTCGACAAGACCGAGGTCTTCGAGGCCCGCTACATCCCGCACGAGGAAATCGCCGCCCAGGCCAAGACCGACTGCCGCTACGTCCTCGTCACCGGTGAGAAGGACTTCAACCTCAAGAACACCAGCGCCATCTATGAAAACGGCTTCCTCAAGGAAGGTTTCAAGTCGGTCAAACTCATGAACATTCCCGCTCAGGGGCATCAGCCGCCGAAAGCCGAATGGCTCAAGAAGGCGATTGAGTTTCTGGACGATAAAAAGTGATCATCAGCGTCGCCGTCGCGAGAGCGTCCTGAAGCGCGGCGGCCCTCCGGCGCTTTCGGGAGTCTCGTGACCAGCGAAAGCTCCAGAGGGCTGGAGCACTCCAAAACGCTCACGCGCCAATTCTCACCGTGGATCACTCACACGGCCGAAAAACAAGCACGCGCCGCTCTCCGCATGCTGGATGGCAAAGAGGAACGGACGGTCGGCTTTGAGTTCGATGGGTTTCTGAGGAGGCGATAAGGCGACTGCCGCTTTGCCCATGATCACTGTCGTCGCAGCTGCCGCTTCCGTGCCTTTTTCGTCGATTTGGAAGAAGGTCTTGTGGAAGACCTCGCTGATGCAGAGGTAGTCGTCCGGCTTCTTGGGTGCCATCGCGTTGAAATCGGCGCTTCCTCGCGGCTTGTCGAAAGCAGTCGTCATGCCCATCTTTTGCAGCACCTCGCCGAGCGGCACCGTCGGCGGCGTGATTTTGAATTTCGGCAGATGCAGGATGACCTCGCGACTGTCTGCCTTCGCGCACGCGAGCAGTGTCCTTGTAGTGAGCCTCTTCTCAACGTCTGACACGTCACTGATGCGATCAGGCACGATGAGCAGGAAATGCAGATCATGGCCCGCATAAGGCAGCGTCACTGCCTGAAATCCCCGTCCGTTCAAATACCGTATGGAACCCCTCTGGCTCATGGTGGTCACCTCCGCTGTCGATTTGGAGCCGTTCACGTGAAACTGCATCGGTGCCGTCGCGTGGGTCGAAAATTCGCTGGCCCACGCCGCCTCAAAGTAGAGCGCGTTCACCAGCACGAGGCGCGTGTCGGCGGCGAGGCCGTTGGCAGGGATCAAGTCGCGTATGCGCTTCTGCGTCTGCTTTTCTACCCAGCCATTGATCTCCCGCGCAGCCCCGGCGGGGTCCCTGATGAAGTTCATGAACTCCATCGGTGCTCCAAAATGGCCCTTCACGCTCGAAAGGAACGTCTCGCGGAATCCATAGCCCTTTTGTCCGAAGAGTCGATTGGCCACATGCAGCTTCAGCGCCTCGCCGGAACCGCCAAATTTCTTCATCTGCTCCACCTCCTTTGCCGAGTTCTTCCGTGCCTCTTCCAAAGCCTCATTCAGCGCCGCAAAGGACTCTCCCAGCTCCTCCTTGTCCTCTGGCAAATGCAGCACCCGCGCCATCTCCTCCTGCGTGGCGCCGCTGGCTCCCAGATACGTCATCCCCAGCGCCGACTGGATCGAGTGGGGCGAAAGGCACACATTTCCCTCTTTCGGCATCTGCCGGTGAAGATCGAGTCCGAAGGCATTCACCGCCTGCGCAGCCGCCTCCGGTGTGGCGGCAGTCGCGGAGAAGGCGAGTGAAAGCAACAGGGCGAAGGCGAGACTGTTCATTCCGCATTTAGCAGGAGTCAGTGCCCGCCAGCCACATCATTCTTCCATCATTTGAAGCGACTCATGCCACCGCCGCCTCTAGCTTTAGCTTACCAGCCGAAGATGCCTCGTTCATGTGTTGCTGTCGAGGCCTCTTCAAGATGGTGGGGCGATGCTGTTCAATCGTTTGATTCGCCGCATGCACCCATCCCTGCAAAGAGGACAGGTCGAGACTGTAGCCCAAGTCCTGGGTGCTTTTGTCCGCGTAGCGGAGACGTACGGTGTTCCGACGGCCTGACTGGCGAACTTGAAAGCCAAGACAGTCTTTGGGAAAAACAACCCCTGTCATGCCATCGTGCCGGATCATGACATCTCCCGTTTCCCGGTCCACGGCGACGGCACCACCCGTGGAGAGGTCCATAAACAGGCCGTAGTCCTTGGTTCTGAGTTTAAGGATCGCTGGTTTCATGGCTTTTCAGCACTGCTGCCATTAGTTTGATACGCCCTTGCCTGACTTTTGGCAAGACCGAACCTGCCGCCTCATTGAGGCGCTCAGCTGCCCACGTCACGCAGTTGAAAGCCCCGGGATGATCGTCGGGGTTGAAAGAATACCTTCCCTGAGGTCCTGGCGTGCAGCGCAGAGCCAGCATGCTGCCCTGCGGTTGGGGCACGTTCCATGTCTTGTGCAGCATGCTGGCGGCATGTTCTTCCGCCCAATCACGCATGAAGAGGTCGTTCTGCACATAGCCGTGCACCGCATGATCAAAAAGGTACTCGCGCCATTTGGTAACGTCACGAAACTTCACGGGAAGGTCGCTGGGCGAGAAATGGAAACCCCGGAAAATCGTCGTCGTCCCCTGGCACCACCAGACGCACATGTGCCCCGGACAAGAGCTGGAGCTAACCTTGGCTGGCAAAAGATTGACGCCGATCTTCATGCCCGACTATCCCTTCTTCTTCAACTGCGGGAAGAGCACGACGTCGCGGATGCCTTCGGCGCCGGTGAGCATCATGATCAGGCGGTCGATGCCGATACCGATGCCGCCGGCGGGTGGCATGCCGTGCTCGAGGGCGAGGATGAACTCCTCGTCGATCTTCTGCGTCTCCTCGCCGGCCTGATGCTCCAGGCGCTGGCGCTGGACGATGGGGTCGTTCAGCTCGGAGTAACCGGGGCTGATCTCCTGGCCGTTAATGATGAGTTCATAGACATCGACGATGGAGTCGTCCTCGGCGTTCTGCTTGGCCAGCGGCACGAGTTCCTTCGGGCAATGCGTGACGTAGAGCGGATCGAACTGCGGCGCTTCGATAAGACGCTCGAACACATGCTGCGTGACCTCGTAGTCTTCGAAATTCGGCCCGATCTCGACGCCGAGCTCCGCCGCGCGTGCCTTGCGCTGCTCCGGCGTGTACTCATACCACTGCGGGTCGATGCCCTTCAGCAGGTCCGTGTAGCGTGCACGCTTCCACGGGCGCTCGAGGTTGATCGTGCGGGTCACATTGCCCTCTTCGTCCTTGTGCTCGATCTTGAGCCCGCCGCAGAAGGTCTCCGCGAGGTGGCAGATCATGCCTTCGACGAGGTCGGCCATCTTCTCGAAGTCCGCGTAGGCCCAGTAGGCTTCCAGCATCGTGAACTCCGGATTGTGTCGGCGGCTCATGCCTTCGTTGCGGAAATTGCGGTTCAATTCGAAGATCTGCGTGAAACCCGCCACCAGCAGGCGCTTCAGGAACAGCTCCGGCGCGATGCGCAGGAACATGGGCTGATTCAGCGCGTGGAAGAAGGTCTCAAAGGGCTTCGCCGCCGCACCGCCCGGCACGTCCTGCATCATCGGCGTTTCGACTTCCAGGAAGCCGCGCTCCTGCATGTAGTTGCGGATCGACGCGACCATCTTGCTGCGTGTCACGAAGATCTCGCGGCTGCGGTCGTTGGAGATGAGGTCCAGGTAGCGCTGGCGGTACTTGATCTCCTTGTCGGCGATGCCGTGCCACTTGTCCGGCAGCGGACGCAGCGCCTTCGACAGCGGTGTGAGCTTCTTGATGTGGATCGACTTCTCGCCGCGCTTCGTGACAAAGGAGAGG
>CAMAZK010000050.1 GCA_945863205.1 Akkermansia muciniphila
GAAGGAGTTTCCGAAATCCGACGCCTGCGAGATGGCCTGGCTGCAGCTGGGCTTCATCGCGATGGAGCAAAAGGACCCCAAGGCCACGGTGGCCGCCTTCGAAACGCTGCTCAAAAAATTCCCCACGTCCCCCGCTGCTGCACGGGCCTACTACGGCATCGGGCGTGGCAACTTCGACCAGAAAATCTACGACAAGGCCGTCACCGCCCTCCGGCGCTCGATCGAACTCGACAGCAAGGACTACCTCGAAAAGTCCAGCCAGCTAATCATCCTCTGCGACTACGCCCGTCAGAACGCAGATGACCTCGCCAAAACGATCAACAGCTACCTCCAGGCCAAACCCGGTGGCCGCGTGCCGCCGAACATCCTCAAGTGGCTCGGTCTGAAGCTTTACAGCAACGACGACTTCCAGCGTGCCGCACGTTTCCTCGAACTCTCCGTCACTCCCGACAATCCTGAAAACACGGAGGCCGTCGTGTGGAACTACCTCGGCATGGCACAGCTCGAAAACGGCAAGTTTGACGCCAGCATCCAGGCCACGGAGAACTTCCTTCTCTCCAATCCCGACACCGCCTCCACCGCGCGCGCCCAACTGACCAAAGGCCGGGCGCTGCTGGGCAAACGCAGCTTTGACGATGCGGACACCGTGGCCCAGGAGGCTCTCAAGGTCGTCAAAGACGGCAAGCTACAGGCCGAACTCCTCATCCTCCAGGGCGACATCTACGCCGCGCAGGGCGACAGGCTGGCCGGTGACGGCATGCGGGGCGAAGCCATCGAAAAATGGAAAGCCGCCGCCGCAAAATATGCCGTGCCCAGCCAGTTTTTCGAAGACCCCGACATCACGCCCCAGGCCCTGCACAAAGCCTCCAAAGTGCTCCGCAAAGCCGGTGACGAGACGCAAGCCGCCCAAATGCAGGCGCAGCTTCAGAAGCGGTATCCCAAGTTCCAGCCGAAGGCCTGACCCCGGCTCCACCAGATCTCCGGCGCCGCAGCGGGAAATTTAGGGTTGCAGAAAGACGGCTGAATCCGTATCCCAGTAGCTTCGTCTTCACTCTGCTCACCATGAAACACATCCTCACCCTCGCTGTCGCCCTCGGCCTCCTCGCCGGTATTTCCTCTGCCGCCGAGCCTCTGAACACGGTCTGCCCCATCTCCGGCAAACCAGCCAACCCGGCCATCACCACCACCTACACAAAGTCCGTCGCCGTCTGCTGCAACAGATGCAAAGCACAGTTCAACGCCACTCCCAAGGCCTACCTCAACAACATCGTCGGCGCGGTCAGCGGCCAGTGCCCGCTGAGCAAGAAGAAGTCCGATCCGGCCATCACCGTCAGCTACACGCGCCAAGTCGCCTTTGCCGACACGACCAGCAAGGCCGCCTTCGACGCCGCGCCGGACAAGCACATCAAGGAAGTGCGGCAATAACTTCAGCATTCGTCGTCCATAGCGGAGCCGCCCCACGCGGCTCCGCTTTTTTGTGCCTGGATGATTCAGCAGCGCCGCGCTCCCCGTTTTGGACAACCCTGCCCTTCCGTGAAGCCTGCGAGTTTCTGATTTCCAGCCGCGTTAAGTTCGGGCTGCCTCAGGAAGACACAGAACAAACGGAAATCTGATTTTATGAAACTCACCCCGCTGCGCTCGCACTTCTGCATTCTTATCCTTTCCGTGTATTCCGTAGGCCAATCCATCGCCGCCGACATCACTGCTGAAAAGAGCGGCTCCGTCCTTCACTTCAGCATCGGCGGCAATGCACTCTGCGATTACCAAATGGAGCCCGGTGATGTTCCTGAAGGCGTCAATCCCACCTTCAAACACGGTGCCCACCTGCATCCGGTCTATTCGCCCAGCGGCAAACTCGTCACGGGCAACCATCAGCCGGATCATCCCTGGCAGCGTGGTGTGTGGATCGGTTGGACGAAGACGGAGTTTGGCGATTCGCATCCCGATTTCTGGAACATGGGCAAGGATGACAAGATCGCGGCCGAAGTGCGCTTCGAGAAGCTGGAGAAGCTTTGGAATGGCCCCGTGGGTGGTTTCGTGAGTAGGCATGTGTTTCTCGATCACAGCCACACGCCGGATGAAAAGGTGCTCAATGAAACCTGGCAGGTCGCGGTGTCGCAAAAGACGCTCGATGGCACGCTCGCCAACATCATCGATCTCACGAGCACCCAGACCTGCGCGGGCGAAAAGCCGCTCAAACTGCCCAAATACCACTACGGCGGCCTCGGCGTGCGCGGGAACCCGCTTTGGAACGCCATCGACGCCGTCACCATGCTCACCAGCGAAGGTCACGACCGCAAAGCGGGCGACAACAGCAAAGCGAAGTGGGTCCACCTCGGCGGCATGGTCGATGGCATGCCCACCGGCATCGCCGTGCTCATTCATCCGTCGAATTTCCGCTTTCCGCAGCCGCTGCGTTTGAATCCGAAGAACCCGCAGCTCTGCGTGGCACCTTCTCAGGATGGTGATTGGGCCATCGAGCCTGGAAAACCGTATGTCTCTAGATACAGACTCCTCATCTTCGACGGCAAACCAGACGCGAAATGGATTGAAGCACAATGGCAGAGCTACTCGCAGAATCCCTGACCGTCAGCCCGCCTGAGATTGATCCATCCGTTCGCAAAACTCGCGAAACGCCCGCACCTCTTCATCCGTCGCAACGCCCGCCACGATGTGACTAGCGAGACTGCGGATGATGTAGGCCTCTTCGGCGGGCAGGGCGAGGTTTTTGATCAAGAGCGCGATGATCGAAGCGAAGGTATTGCCGTTGTAAAAGAAGAACGGTGCCTTGCGGTGGCAGCGCCGGCACAGGTCCACCGCCTCGTCCAAACGCATGCTTTGTGTGTGCTGAAGCAGCCAGAGTTCTTTCGTCTCCGCATGACCATCGGAGGTCGGTTTGTGCAGGGCGTTCTTGGCCGCGCAAAGCACGGCATTCTGAGCTGTAACGATCTCCCATGTATAGTCAGCCAGCCAAGCTTGCTTCGCCTTCATGACTCACTTTGCTTTCTGTTGGGTGGAATCCTTGATCTTCTTCAGTTCCTCCACCCCCGCGCTTTTCAAATAGCCTTTCCCCGTCTTGGCATACACGGGCTCCGCAGCGAAGCGGTCCTGCATGGCCAGCCCCTCAGCCATGAGTTCCTGAAACAGGGGACTGTTCAGTAGTTTCGGATCAATCTTCGTCGTATCCATGCCCTGAGTTTATCTTCCGCCGCCTTTCTCTGCAATCCTTCATTCAAAGCCTTCCCTTGCTGGTTTGAACAGCCGAAAGGCAAAATCAAATTCATCTGCTTCTCCGAGTCCATCAGTCACGGCACAGCTTAAATCGATACTTCACCCAGGGATCAATCACCGCTGTATCGCTTCCGATAAGCGCCCGGCGTGGTGCTCATGGCGCGGGTGAATTCTCGGCTCATGTGGCTGTGATCGCTGAATCCGCTCTCCAGAGCGATCGTGGTGATGGTCTCGTCGGTTTCGACCAGGAGTTGGCAGACTTTGCCGATGCGAAACTGACGGAGGTAGGCAGAGGGCGTGAGCTGAAAGGCTTTCTTGAAGTGCCGCTGAAAACCTCGGATGGACATGCCCGCAAAGCGGGCGAGATCCGCCACGGGCGCGGCGATGCTGGCTCACGTCTCGCCGCCATCTACCAGTTTGGCTATTTCTGCAATTTGAAACTTTTTACGGCAAATGAGGCGAGTCATTGTGGCTAAGTAGTGTCCCCCTGTTATGTCACAGCCGCTCGATCCTCTCCATGCTGAATTCCTCCGCCTCTACGCGGAGCATGAGGCGGCGTTGCATGTGTTTGTTCGTTCGATGTTGTCGTGCCGTGAAGAAGCCGACGAGGTCATGCAGCAGGTCGTGGTGGTGTTGTGGACGAAATTTGAAACGGCTCGGGATTTCAAGAAGTGGGCCTTCGGCGTGGGGAGGCTGGAGGTTCTCCGCTATCTTCAAACGCGTAAGCGCGACCGGCATGTCTTTGACGAAGATCTGCTGAATCGTCTCGCTGACAGGGTCGCACTGCGGGAGCCGGAGGTGATGCCGCGTCGTGAAGCTCTCGAAGGCTGCCTCGAGAAGCTTCCCGCGACGCAGCGGGAGCTGGTGCTGACCGCCTACACGAAAGGCACTCGAATCGATGAACTGGCGGTGAAGCGCGGACTGACGCCGATGACTCTTTACAAAATGCTCCACCGCATTCGGCTTGCGCTGCTGGAGTGCGTGCAGCGCAAACTTGCCGAGGAAAAAACTGCATGAACACGGATTGGAATGATCTCATCCAGCGACACATCGCCGGACTCACCACCGATGATGAGGCACAGCGTCTCTCTGACGCGTTGAAAACTGAAGACGAACTGGCCGATCTGTACATTCGCCACATTGCGCTCGAGGTTGCATTGGAGGCGTGCGCGGCTTCGGCCGAAGGGACCCGCGAACTGCTCACTTCGCCTGAGATGACAGAGTCGAGCCGTTCAAAAAGCTGGTTTGCTTGGCGTCCTCTCATGGCAGCGGCAGCGGGGATTGTGTTTGGGATGCTCTGCACTTCCATGGTTTTTGCTTATGCACTACCTAGCGCTTCGGTGGTATCGACAAAAGTGCTGTCTCTGGCAAATGCGGGTTTTGAATCGGGCTCACAGGTTCCGGCACTTGGTGTTCCAGCAGCGGCGGGAGAGTGGAGTGGGGATTATTCGCGCGTGGTGACTGCGGAGAACGGAATCACTCCAAAGAAGGGGCAGCAGATGCTGCGCTTTTTACGTTCGGATAATGAGTTGTCGTCAAAGAATGAAAGTAGCTATGTGGGCGATGTGGTGCAGGTGATCGACATGCATTCATTGAGGGCGGAGATGTCGGGCGCAGAGCAGATGGTGGAGCTTTCAGCATGGTTTAACTCGATCTCGACACCAGGAGTGAGGTATGAGTTTGCGGTGAAAGCGGCAACCTTTCGCGGCGACATCTCCGATGCACCGAGGCTGTGGCTGGATCGTGACGCGAGCGCGAGCAGCTCGAATCACTTCGTGGTAGCCGACTCTGATTTAGGGACCTGGCAGCGTGTAGCGGTGCCGCTGATGGTGCCGCCGGATGCCGACTTCATCGTCATCAATTGTGCGGTGGTCTTCAAGGGATCGCAGCTGCAGGGCGCAACGGAGTTTCCGGGGCACTATCTGGACCATGTCGAGATGCGGCTTAATCGCAGCCCTGGAGCTTTGGCCGACATTCATGATGAAAACTGATATTTAGCTGGATCGATGCACCCCAAGCCCCTCTTTTACACCCTGTTCATTGTATCGCTCACGGTGTCAGCCTGGTCGGCACCGCCGCTGATGCAGTCCTTCCTGGACGCCAACTGCATGAACTGCCACGACAGCGAAATGCGCAAAGGAGGACTGAATCTTGATGAGCTCGCCTATCAGCCGACGCAACGTGGCAATGCGTTGAAGTGGGAACAGGTTTTTGACCGTGTCGCGAAAGGGGAGATGCCCCCGAAAAACAAACGTCAGCCTGCGGCGGAGGAGAAGGCGGCATGGTTGGCGGAGCTCGCGCAAAGCTTACGAGCGGCGTCTCTTGCTGTGGCGCAGCAGGAAGGCCGTGGCCCAGTGAGAAGACTTACCCGCACCGAGTATGAGACCACCGTGAGTGACCTGCTTCACATCAAGTGCGATCTCAAAGGCCTCTTCCCCGATGACGCGGTGACAGCTGGTTTTGATAAAGTGGGCGAGGGGCTCACGCTCTCGTCCACGCACTTCGCCACGTACCAGATAGCCGCCGAGAAGGCACTGGCCGATGCGATCTACCATGCGGGCAGCCTGAATTTCTCGCAGGATGGGCAGCGCTTCTTCAAAGGAAACGAAAAGACCTTCACCAACTATGGGAACTGGCTGGAGGACAATAACTTCGTCCTCACCTCGCGAATGTTTTATCCCTACACGGTCATCATGGGGCCGTGGGTGCCGTTGAGCGGCAGGTATCGCATCTACATCACCGCACAGGCTCGCAACAACGGTGGAAGGTCCATGCCCGTCGCCATTGGTGTTCACAGTCATCACGCCTCACGTCCGGATGCGCCGGAACTGCTGGATCTGCGAGATGTTCCAGAAACGGAGATGCGAACGGTGACGATGGAGGCGGACCTTCAGCGCGAAGAACAGATCCACGTCTTCGGGCCGACGCTCGCTCAGCGTGATTACGTGATCCCGCTCAGTCGCAAAGGAGAGCGCTGGAAGAAACAAGCGCTGGTCATCCAGAAGGTGGAAATCGAAGGCCCGATCGATAGCGACGGCAACGTGATCAAAGGATCATCAGTCGGCTATCGTGAGTTATTCGATAATCTGGAGCGCCGTTCGTTGGCGGAAATCACGGGCGTGCCAGCGGTCAAGGGCGTACCAAATCCGGCGATGCCCGTGTCAAAACAGCCCAAACTGGATGCCGAAAGACTGCTGCGTCGATTTTTGCCAAAGGCGTTTCGGCGGCCCGTCCCGGAAGATCTTGCCCAGCCATATCTCGCTCGTGTCTTCAAGGCCCTGGATGACGGCGCGCATTTTCATCGGGCAATGCTCGATGGTTACAAAGCCATCCTTTGTTCACCGCATTTCCTGCTGCATGAGGAAACGCCAGGACAGCTCGACCGGTATGCCGTGGCCAACCGACTCGCCTATTTCCTTTGGAACGGCCCGCCGGATGAGGCGCTGCTAAATGCCGATCTCAACCAGGCAAAAGAGCGCCACGCCCAGGTCGAGCGGCTCTTGCGTGATCCCCGGTCTGCGCGCTTCGAGAGGGCCTTTCTGGATCAATGGCTGGATCTTCAAAAGATTGATGCCACCTCGCCGGACAGCGCCTTGTATCCTGAGTTCGATGGCGTCCTGCAACTCTCCGCCATGCGCGAAACACAGCTCTTTTTCCATGAACTGCTGACGGAGAATCGCAGTTTGCTGGAGGGGGTGAAGTCCGACTGGACTTATCTCAATGAGCCGCTCAGCTGGCTCTATGGATTGGCCGAGATCAGCGGTCATGAACTCCGCAAAGTGATGCTCCCCGCCGACAATCATCGCGGCGGATTCCTCACTCAGTCCAGCATTCTCAAAGTCACTGCCGATGGGGCAAGAACCTCGCCCATCATTCGCGGGAACTGGATCAATGAAAGAATCCTCGGCATCCATCCATCGCCACCTCCGCCTAATGCAGGAACGATCGAGCCCGACATCCGTGGTGCCACGACCATCCGCGAACAGCTCGATCGACATCGCAATACGGCCGCCTGCATGAGCTGCCACAGCGTGATCGATCCACCGGGCTTTGCGCTGGAGACCTTCGATGTCATTGGCGGCTGGCGAGATTTTTATCGTGTCCCGACCAGCACCGGCCAGATCATCGAGATCCTGCCAAGCAAAAAAAGAGTCCACCGCGGCAACGCTGTCGAAGCGGGCTACACGATGCCTGACGGACGCGCCTTTGCGAATGTGACAGAGTATAAAAATCTGCTGCTCGAGGATAAAGACGGCATCGCCCGGGCTCTCACTGAAAAGCTCCTCACCTACGCTACCGGAGCGCGTGTGCAGTTCGCTGATCGCGAGGACGTGGCCGCCATCGTGAAGTCCATCCGCACCGAGAACTACGGCCTCCGCAGCCTCATCCATCGCATCGTCGATAGCCGCCCTTTTCTAAACAAATAGTTACCAATCAGACATCTTTTACCCACCCTCTTTTTCCAACTGAATCCTCTCCAATTCTTCTGGTAAAAGATTGGGGGTAAAAGATCAAAGGCCCAAACCAAGAACGACGAACCAAGAACTCATTTCCCTCATGAACATCAGCCTCCGCCAACCCGTCGCTCGTCGTCATTTCCTCAAAGCCGGCGCCATCAGTCTCGCGTTGCCAGCGCTGAACGCCATGCTCCCACGCGGCCTTCGCGCAGCAGAACCAGCAGCGCCGAAACGACTCCTCCTCATTGGTCGCAACCTTGGTCTGCACGCACCCTTCTTGTTTCCCGAGACCGCCGGGTTGAAATACGAGAGCACCCGCTACCTGCGGCATCTCGAGCAACATCGCGGCAAATTCACGATCTTCTCCGGCGTCTCGCACATCAACTACAACAACCATCACAGTGAGGCCGGGCTTTTCACGGGTGTGCCTTGGGACCGCATTAAGGAACCCGCCAAAGAGCACCACAATAGCATCTCGCTCGATCAATATGCAGCTGAGCGAATCCAAGCCGATACCCGCTATCGCAACCTCGTGATCGGCCAGCCCGTGCAGTGGAATTTCTCCTGGAATGAAAAAGGCGTGCCCGTGCCAAGTGAGCGCAGTCCCAGCAAAGTCTTCAGCCAGCTTTTCATTGATGGCCGCCCCGATGAAGTCGCCGCCGAGACGCATCGGCTCCAAACCGGGCGCAGCATTCTCGACCAAGTGAGCGCGGAGGCGAAGAGCTTCGGTAAAAAGCTCGGCACTGAAGACCGTGAGCGCCTGGAGCTCATGTTCAGTTCCATTCGCGAAACCGAACAAAACCTCCTGCGCTCCGAAGCCTGGGTGAACCGCCCCAAGCCCTCCATCCCATACCCGGCTCCGAAAGTCGATCCGAGCAACGAAGAGATCATCGCGCGGGTGACCCTCTGGTTCGATATCACCCGACTCGCTTTCCAAACCGACTCCACCCGCGTCATCCTACTGACTCTGGGTGATTCCGGACGCGCCAAGCTCGACGGGCTCACTCTGGGGCATCACGACGCCTCGCATCATGGTAAAGATGAAACCAAGATCGAACAGCTTGCACTCATTGAAGAAACGGAGTTGCAGCAGTTCAGTCGCTTCCTCACCACCATGCAGCAAGCCGGGGAAGGTGACAGCAGCCTCTTCGACCGCACCTCCATCCTCAACGTCAGCAATCTCAGCAACGCATCTGCCCACACCTGTGAAAACCTACCCGTCATTCTAGCGGGCGGCGGCTACAAACATCAGGGCCACGTCCTCAAAGACCGCAAAAACAACACGCCGCTCAGCAATCTCTTCGTCAGGATGTTGCAGCAAACCGGCATCGAAACCGAGCAATTCGGGGCCAATGAAGGAATCCTCAGCGATGTGTGAGAGTGACTTTATTGGTAAAAGATTGGGGGTAAAAGATAAGAGGCAGAAAACCAGAAATCTTTTGCCCACCATCTTTCACCAAAAATCATCCTCCCTGGCGAAGTGGCCATCGACGGCGCTACTCAGAATTGCCAACCCTCTTAAATGCACTTTCCTAGCAGCCGCCCTCGGAGAGACGGGGCGTTGGAGTGATGGATTCCACTACTCCACTCCTCCAGCACAATGGATTCACCCTTCGTGACGGACGAACGGATAGGTTGTTCGGGTGGCGTTCGTTGGGTTGAAGGGGTCTGGAAATCCGTTCCTGGTTACCTCATCCACTTTTCGGCATGTCGGAGCCCCTCATCTTTGCAACCAAACCCTGGCCACTCGCCGAACTTTTCGAGCCGCTTGCGGACGTGCAGTTCTGGATCAAAGACGCCAAGCATCGCTACCTGCACGCCAACCGCGCTCTCCTGCTGAACTACACGCTGGGCGATGTATCAGAAGTCACCGGCAAGACCGATTACGACTTCTCTCCGCCATTCTTAGCCGATCAGTTCTGGCTGGATGACGAGCAGGTGGTCAAAGGCGCGCGTGTCGTGAACCGCATCGAGTTGGTCGGTGGCACGACCGAGCCCCCGCGCTGGAGTGTGACGAACAAGATCCCCCTCTACAACGAGACAGGGCGAGTCATCGGCAGCTCGGGGACCACGCGTTGGATGGACGCGCCCGTAAACACGCCCGCCAGTCTTTCCAGCTTTGATCAGGTGCTGAGCTACATCCGGGATCACTATCAGACCAGCCTGAGCAACGCGGATCTCGCCCGAGTATCGGGCCTCTCCGTCCGTACCTTCGAGCGAAGGTTCAAACACACCTTCCAAGACACGCCCCAAGCTTACATCCGCAGGTTGAGGGTGCGCATCGCTTGCCGCTTGCTGGTCTATACTGAGCGCTCGCTCGCGGAGATTGCCATCGACTCGGGCTTTGCCGACCAGAGCCATTTTAATCACGAGTTCAGACGCCAGCTCGGACGCACTCCGGGAGACTATCGGCTGCACTATCGGCACTGAAAAGTGCGGCTGCCGCTCCAAGACAAAAAACAGACGCGTCGATTCAAGACTTACCAGACGATTGGTGACAACCTCAAAGTCACGAAGACACCGCACCCCTACCAACCCCATGGCCATCACTTTTCTGAAATCTGGTAAACCCGAAGTCGAACGCGCCGAAGACGACACCAAAGTGCGCGGCATCGTCGAAAGCACCTTGGCGGACATCGCCGCGCGTGGCGATGAAGCCGTGCGTGAGTTGTCCATCAAGTTCGACCGCTACGACCCGCCTAGCTTTAAGCTCAGCCCTTCTGAAATCGAGGCAGCGATGGCCAAGGTCTCGGCCCGCGACCTTGACGATATCCGATTCGCCCAAGCACAGATCCGTCGTTTTGCGGAGGCCCAGCGTGCCACCATGACCGATCTCGAAGTCGAAACGCTCCCCGGCGTCATCCTCGGCCACAAGCACATCCCCGTGCAATCGGTCGGTTGTTATGTGCCGGGCGGCAAATTCCCGATGGTGGCTTCGGCCCACATGTCCGTGCTGACCGCATCCGTCGCCGGCGTGCCGCGCATCGTCGCTGCGGCTCCGCCTCAAAACGGCGCTCCCCATCCCGCCATTGTCGCAGCCATGCACCTGGGCGGTGCCCACGAAATCTATGTCCTCGGCGGCATGCAGGCCATCGGTGCCATGGCCTTGGGAACGGCGACGATCGCCCCGGTGGACATGATTGTGGGTCCCGGCAACGCCTTCGTGGCCGAGGCCAAACGCCAACTCTTCGGCCGCGTGGGCATCGACCTCCTGGCTGGTCCGACAGAGACGATGGTGATCGCGGACGACACCGTCGATGCCGAGCTTTGTGCGACGGATCTGCTGGGGCAGGCCGAACATGGTTACAACTCACCCGCTGTCCTGCTGACAAACTCATCGCAACTCGCGCACGCGACCCTCGCTGAGATTGATCGTCTTCTCGACATCCTGCCCACGGCGGAAACCGCACGCGCCTCGTGGCGGGATTATGGCGCCGTGATCCTTTGCGACACCTATGATGAAATGCTCACCATGGCCAACGAGATCGCCTCTGAGCACGTACAGATCATGACCGACCGCGACGACTGGTTCCTGGAAAACATGACCTGTTACGGAGCCTTGTTCCTGGGTCCGCGAACCCATGTGGCCAATGGCGACAAGGTCATCGGCACCAACCACACCCTGCCGACGAGAAGGGCCGGGCGCTACACCGGCGGTCTCTGGGTGGGCAAGTTCCTGAAAACTCACACCTATCAAAAAGTCGTCACCGATGAAGCCGCGACGTTGATCGGCAAATACGGCTCACGGCTCTGCATGCTGGAGGGATTCGTGGGTCATGCCGAGCAATGCAACCTGCGTGTCCGTCGTTATGGCAGCGAAGACGTGGCGTATGGTGCCGCAGCCGAGTGATGCCGCTTTTTCACCAAGAATCCGATCCGAGAACTCCAACCCAACACAGCAGTCGTCATGTCCACCGAGAGCTACACATCCAAACCCCAAGGCAAAATTCCCAACAACCGATTCCCCCTCCTCGTGCATCGCAACGCCATCCCAGGTGGCGGAGCCGAGGCGATCAAAGCACGGTTCCGTGCCAACGGTTGGTCCAACAACTGGGATTACCCCGGCGTTTACCCCTACGCGCACTTCCACTCCACGTCCCATGAGTGTCTCGGCTGTGCCAACGGTTGGATGGATCTCCAATTGTCGGTCGGAGAAGGCGGCTGGACCCGTCTGCGGATCAGCACTGGCGATGTGATCGTCATCCCTGCTGGAGTCAGTCACGAGATGGTCGCCCAATCGGATGATCTTCATGTGTGTGGTGGCTATCCGGGCGGACGCGATTGGGACGACATCGAGGAAGCCTACCTCAGCGATGAAGACTACAAACGCGCCTGCAAACGCATCATGATGCTGCCCATTCCCGACCGTGATCCCGCGACCGGCGAGCCGATGCCGCAATGGCACGCCGCCCCGTCATCGGTGGACGCAGGCTGGAACGACTGGCGCACCAGCCTCGACGCCAGGTCCGCCTAACCTTGACGGAGAATGAATGCCCACTGAATGCACGAAATTTCACGGAAAAGAGGGGTTTAGCGCCTTGCTAGCTATCACCCATCAAGTGATATCGGAACTTCCAACGATACCTTCGCGTTCTGTGTATTCAGTGCATTCCGTGGGCCGCTCTTTCGGAACTTAGGCCTAACCCTCGACACCGCATGAATCCCGCTTCGCCAAGGCTGAACCTGCATCGCACCACCAGCGGTGCCGGTCCTGTCTTGTTGATGCTCCACGGCGTCACGCGCTGCGGAGCCGATTGGGAACCACTGCTGCCGAACATCTCAGCACATTGGAAGGTCATCGCACTCGACCAACGGGGTCACGGGACTTCGCCGCGAGCCGGGAGCTATCTCGTCACCGACTACATCGCTGATGTCGTGCGCTTTGTGCAGGAGGAAACCTCCGCCCCCGTCGTCCTCTTCGGGCATTCTTTGGGAGCCATGGTGGCCGCAGTCGTCGCGGCGGAACTGCCAGATCGAGTGCGCGGCATCATTCTCGAAGACCCGCCCTTTCACACCATGGGAAACCGCATCGCGGGCAGTGCCTGGCAGGCACAGTTCACTGGCATGAGAGAGGCCGCACGGAAGCGCGGCAGCGTGGAAGAAATCTCCGACGCCCTCGCAGACATCCGCCTTCCAGCCAGCGGCGGAGGTTTCAAACGCCTCGGCGACCTACGCGACCACGCCTCGCTGGCCTGGAGTGCGCAATGCCTCAGCCAACTCGATGCCGAGGTGCTCACGCCCGTCATCGAAGGCCGTTGGCTCGACGGCTATGATTTCCCTGAAGCGCTCTCCCGCGTCCGTTGTCCCACCTTGCTGCTCCAGGCCGATCCATCTGCGGGTGGTGCGCTCACCGACGCCGATGCCGAGAGCCTCAACTTCATCATTTCCACCTGCCAGCAAGTCCGCTTCCCCGGCTGCGGTCACAACCTGCACCGTGATCACCCCGATTCGGTGTTGCGAGCCTTTGCCGACTTCGCCGCCTCACTCCCTTTTTCAAACAACACACCCGCCACAGACCTCTGATGAAATTGCATTCACTCGCCGCACTCGGCCTCCTCACGGTCACCCTTTTCGCGTCCGCATCCGCGAGGCTCACCGCAGCCGACACACCGTCCATCTTCGACCGTCAGAACATCTCAGCGTTGTGGATCGCGCCTCCGTGGGATGCGAAAAAGCGCGGGCCGGAGGAACGGATGCAGATGCTCAAGGAGCTTGGCTTGAGCAAGTTCGCCTACAACGGGGGCAGTGCGGTCGATGCGGAAATCGAAGCGGCGAAGAAGCACGGCATCGAAATCGCCGCTAAGGCAGATGCCGAAACCCATCACCGCCAAGGAACTTGCCAACGAGGTCGCGTGGTAAAGAACGATGCCGAAGCCCCTGGATTAAAGTAGAAGCGAAAGGCGAACCAACCCGAATGAGGACTCACCAAGGCACAACAGACAAAAAGATTGGAGACAAAAAGATGAAGAACATGATCCCATTTTTCTGTCTCCAATTTTTTTGTCGCTCCTGCCTCCTCACCACCCTGCTCCTGGCCGCACTGGCCCCACTCCAGCCGAAACCCATCACGGCCACGGAACTTGCCAACGAGGTCGCGTGGTAAAGAACGATGCTGAAGCCCCTGGATCAAAGTAGAAGCGAAAGGCGAACCAACCCGAATGACGACTCACCAAGGCACAACAGACAAAAAGACTGGAGACAAAAAGATGAAGAACATGATCCCATTTTTCTGTCTCCAATTTTTTTGTCGTTCCTGCCTCCTCACCGCTCTGCTATTGGCCGCACTGGCCCCACTCCACGCCGCCGAGACCCCGGCCAAGGCGCAGAAGCCGAACATCGTCCTCATCCTCGCCGATGACATGGGCTGGGGGGATCTGCGTTGTCATGGCAACGAAAAGCTCGACACGCCTGCGCTCGACGGGCTCCAAAGCCAAAGCGTGGAGCTGGAGCATTTTCACGTCAGCCCGGTCTGTTCGCCGACACGCTCATCGTTGCTGACCGGACGCCATCATTTTCGTCTCCGAGTGCTGAATACGACCTCGGGCTTAGAAACCATGCATGGTGAGGAAGTGACGCTCGCAGAGGCGCTGAAACCGGCGGGCTATGTGAGCGGCTGTTTCGGCAAATGGCACAATGGCGCGAATCATCCCGCTACAGCACGCGGCCAGGGCTTCGATGAGTTTTTTGGCTTCGTGGGTGGCTTCTTCTCGAACTACTTCGATCCCGCGCTGGAGCACAATGGCGTCACGGCAGCGCGGAAGGGTTTCATCACCGATGTGCTCGCGGACGCGGCGATGGCTTTCATCGAGAAACATCGAGCGCAGCCGTTTTTCTGCTACGTGCCATTCAATGCCTGTCACTCACCCATGCAGGCACCGGAGGACTTGTTCGCGAAATACAGTGCGCAGGGCTTCGAGCCGAAGACCTCCGCCGTTTACGCGATGATCGAGAATCTCGATGCCAATGTGGGCCGGATGCTCGCGAAGCTCGATTCGCTCGGGCTCGCCGAAAACACCCTCGTGATGTTCGCCACCGACAACGGCCCGAACACACCGCGTTTCAATGGCGGCATGCGAGGCGGCAAGGGCAGCCTCTTTGAGGGCGGACAGCGCGTGCCCTGCTTCATCCGCTGGCCTGGAAAACTCGAGGCCGGCAAGCGTTTGTCCCAGATCGCCCAGCATGTCGATGTGCTGCCAACCCTGCTCGATCTCGTCGGCGTGCCCTTGCCTGCGACGCCACCGCTCGACGGTCGAAGCCTTGCGCCTCTACTGAAGGGCGAGGAGCTAAAGTCGCCTGAGCGACTGCTCTTTGAGGTCACCGGTCGCGGCGGCAAGGACGGCACCATCATCCCGAAGTATCCCGGCACCGTGCGCAGCGACACACATCGCTGGGTGCATGACAACAAGCAGGAGATGCTCTTCGACCTGCGAAGCGATCCAGGTGAAAAAACCAACATCGCCGCACAGCAGCCGGAGATCGCCGCGACGCTTTCCAAGGCCTACGATGCCTGGTTCGCCGAGGCCATCGTCTCCACGCAGGGCAAAGTGCAGCGCTTTCCCATCACCCTCGGCGAAGGAACCGAGCTGCTCGCCCCTTTCGCCACACTCGAAGGCGGGGCGAAGTTCTTCGGGCAGGGTTGGGACAACGACTGGGCCGTGTTTCCCACACCCAGCGCCACCATCACATGGAATCTGGAAGTGCCGCAGGCCGGAACGTATGAAGTCACCGCGCTACACACCGCCCAAGAGCCGGGAGGAAAGATCAAAGTCACAGCCAGTGAGCACGTCATCGAAACCACCCTCACCGCCGCACACAATCCACCGGAAATCCCGCGCCGCGATCTCGTGCCGCGCTGGGAGGTGCCAGACAAGGCCTTCGCACCACTGAAGCTCGGCACGCTCCGGGTTTCCGGCGGCTTGCAAAGACTCCAGATCAGCGCGGCACCGGGAATCGAGATCCAGTCGCTGCGCCTGAAGCGAGCCGATGATCCAGAGGCGGACCTCCCTGCGAGGGTTTCCACCACGCCGACACCTCGGCCAGAGCCCGCAGCCTGGATGGAGAAGGTGGACCGCCACGTCGCCCTTGCGAAGCGGGGCGGATGGGAAGTCGTGCTGGTGGGCGATTCCATCACCGACGGCTGGAGGAGCGTGGGAAAGAAAGCCTGGGAAACGGTTTATCCCGCGCATGAGCCGCTCAATCTCGGCGTCATCGCAGACAAGACCGAAAATGTGCTTTGGCGTCTCGATCACGGACAGCTCGAAGGCTATCATCCAAAGGTCTTCGTGGTGATGATCGGCACCAACAATGTGGGTCATCGTCCTCCCCACATCGAATCGGCCAAAGACACCATCGCCGGGGTCAAGGCCATCGTCGATCGGATCACCCGCGCAGCGCCAAAGGCGAAGGTGATCCTGATGGGTATCCTGCCGCGAGGGGCCTCACCGGCGGACGACCGGCGGCAGCGCATCGCGGCGCTGAATCCGCAACTCCGCATGCTCGCCGACGAACAGCGAGTTCATTGGCTCGACCTGTGGAGCGAGTTTCTGCAAGCCGATGGCACCTTGGTTCCCGGTCTGGTCGCTCCGGATCTCCTGCATCTCACGGAAAAGGGTTACGAAGTCTGGGCGCGTGCCATGCAGCCGCTCCTGATCCGTCTGCTGAGTGACGAAACGACAAGCGATCTCCGCCTGCCCTCGATCTTTTCCGATCACATGGTGCTCCAGTGCGATCAATCGGTGCCCGTGTGGGGCTGGTCTGATTCAGGGGCAAAGGTCACCGTCAGCTTCGCCGGACAGAGCAAGACCGCGACGGCGGATGCGCAGGGCAAATGGACGCTGAAGCTCGATCCACTCGCCGCCAGCGCCGAATCGCGGGAGATGCAGATCCGCACCTCAAACGGCGACTCCCAAGTCATCCGCGACGTGATCGTGGGCGAGGTCTGGGCGGGTGGCGGGCAGTCGAACATGGAGTTCGACATGAAAGCGATCACGAGCGCGGCTGCGGAGATCGAAGCCTCGGCGAATCCGACGTTGCGACAGTTTCATGTGCTGAAGAATCCTTCCGCCAGGCCCCCCGTGGACGATGTGCAGGGCTACTGGACGGTGGCACGACCCGGCACTACGGAGGATTTCATCGCGGCGGGCTACTACTTCGCTAAAAGCATCCAGCGTGAGCTGAAGACGCCCGTCGGCCTGATCAAAGTGTGCTGGGGCGGCTCGAAGGTGGAGCCGTGGATCAGTCCGGCCTCGCTCGCGAGCGTGCCGGAGCTGGCGTCAGGTGCCAAGAACCTGGATGCGATGAGCGAGCGCAACAAAAGCGCCTTTCGCGAGTGGTTGAAGCAAACGCAACGCGAGGATCGCACCTCAGGCGATGCATCGCGATTCCTCAGCGGGCCGGTTTCGAAAGACGACGGCTGGGTGGCGGTGAAGGACAGCGGGCTAGTGTCCGATCCTTCCTTGCCGAACTTCGGCGCGTTTTGGTTTCGCAAGGAGGTCTCATTGAGCGCACGGCAGACCGGCGCGGCGCAGGTCTTGCAGTTCGGTCCCACGGCGCAGTTTGATCAGGTGTATTGGAACGGCACGCTCATCGGCGAGCGCAGCGTGGAGAACTTCACCGGCCTCATCAGCGTGCGCCATTACTTGATTCCGCCCACGCTTTTGAAGGAAGGCGTGAACCACCTCGCCGTGCGCCTCTTTGCTCCGGCCGAGCCGCCGGGCTTCAGTTGGTTCCCCAGCGTGGGCACCACGAAGATACTCGGCGGCTGGATGGCAAAGGCGGAGTATGCGCTGCCGCCGCTCGATGCCGCAGCGAAGAAAGCCGTGCCACCACTCACCGGTCAGCAGGTGCTGCCGGGCAGGCTCTTCAATGGCATGGTGCATCCCATCCTGCCCTATGCCATTCGCGGTGTGCTCTGGTATCAGGGCGAGTCAAACACGGGAAACGCCAGCCTTTACCGCACCTCGTTTCCGTTGCTGATCAAAGACTGGCGGCAGCACTGGCAGCAGGGTGATTTCCCCTTCTACTTCTGCCAGCTCGCCAACTACCGACCGAAGACGAACCAGCCCGGCGAAAGCGTATGGGCCGAACTCCGCGAGGCGCAGGCAAAGACGCTCTCCGTTCCGAATACCGGCATGGCCGTGCTCATCGACACCGGCGAATCCGAGGACATCCATCCGCAAAGCAAGCAAGTCGCCGGTGAACGCCTCGCCAAGATCGCGCTCGCGAAAACGTATGGCCGCGAGGTCGTGCATTCAGGTCCGGTTTACACGTCGATGAAGATCGAAGGCAGCGCTATCCGGCTGAGCTTTGATCACCTCGGCGGCGGACTCGTCGCCAAAGAAGTGCCCGCAACTTACGACGTAATGCGCAAGGCCGGTAAAACCGCGCCGCTCGAGCGCCACAGCCCGCAAAGCCAACTCGAAGGCTTCGCCATCTGCGGTGCCGACAAGCAATGGGTCTGGGCCGAAGCGAAGATCGAGATCGACACCGTGCTCGTCTCGTCAAAGCAAGTGCCCGCGCCCATCGCCGTGCGCTATGCGTGGTCCGACAACCCGACCTGCAATCTCTACAACGCCGCTGACTTGCCCGCCTCGCCCTTCCGCACGGATAACCATGCACTCAATACCAATCCATAATGGCCCACTGAATACACGGAACGCACGGAATTAGATTCTCAGAAAACAGTTCCGTGAGTTCTGTGTATTCCGTGGGCAACCCTTACCTTCATCATGAAACCACCGCTCATCTATGCCGACGAAACCTATCGTATCCGCAACGCGCTGTTTGAAGTGTATAAGGAGAAAGGCTGTGGCTTCACTGAACCCATCTATCAGGAGTGTTTGGAGATGGAACTCTCCCTCCAAGAGATTCCATATGACGCCCAGCGTCAAATCCCGCTAACCTACAAAGGCAGAAAGCTGAGGCACACTTTCGTCCCAGATGTGATTTGCTACGACAAGATCATTCTCGAACTCAAAGCCGTCTCAGCTCTCACCGACGAGCATCGCTCGCAAATCATCAACTACCTCAAAGCCACTGGCATGAAACTCGGCCTGCTCATCAACTTCGGAGCCAAGGACGGCGTCGTCATCGAACGCTTTGCCAACTAAATCGACCACGAAACACACTGAACTTACTGTACCTTCAAAGACCACCTCTCCATGTCACGCCCCCTCTTCTTCCTGGTCCTTTCCGTGCTTTCTGTGTATTCAGTGGGCCAAGCCGCTGACCTCTTTGACAAGCCCAACCTCGCCGCTTGGTGCATCGTGCCCTTTGATGCCGCGAAGCGTGGCCCCGAAGCCCGCGCCGAGATGGTCGCGAAGATGGGCATCAAAAAAATCGCCTACGACTGGCGGCAGGAGCATGTCGCGGAGTTTGAGCGGGAGATCCTCGCCTATCAAAAACACGGCATCGAGTTTTTTGCCTTCTGGGGTGCGCATGACGAGGCGTTCCGTTTGTTTGAGAAATACAAACTCCATCCGCAGCTTTGGATCATGATGAAGGGCACGGGCGATACGCAGGAAGCTCAGGTCAAATCCGCCGCAGAAGGTCTGCTGCCCATTTTGGCCAAAGCGAAGGCCATCGGCAGCCATGTCGGCATCTACAACCACGGCGGCTGGGGCGGCGAGCCTGAAAACATGGTCGCGGTGTGCGACTACCTCAAAAAGAACCACGCCACCGACAACATCGGCATCATTTACAACCTGCACCACGGTCACAGCCACCTCGACCGCCTACCGAAGGCCATCGAAGCGATGAAACCTCACCTGCTCTGCTTCAACCTCAACGGCATGGACATCGCGGGCGATACCAAAGGCCGCAAAATCCTCCCGCTCGGCGTCGGCACGCAGGATGTGAAGGTGCTGCGCCAGATCCGCGCCAGCGGCTACAGCGGACCGATTGGCATCTTGAATCACACGGACGAGGACGCCGAAGGCCGCCTGCTCGACAATCTCGATGGCTTGAAGTGGCTCGTGCCGCAGCTCGATGATGCCAAACCCGGCCCCAAACCGACTTACCGCACCTTCTCAGCCCAAATCATAAATCATAAGTCAGAAATCATAAATCCCGAGAGCGTCGCGTCGATGAGCGAGGAGTTTGGCAAGGCGCTGAAGGGCGGCTGGGTGGTCGATGGGGATGCAGAGTATGCGAAGCTGCCGTTCACGGTGGAGTGTCGCGCGAAGTTGGATGGCAAAAAGGGCTACAACATCCTCGTCGCGTCCGAGATGAAGTCCTCGGCGACGCATTGGGAACTCTACACCCACGCCGGTCGCGGCACGCTGGCGCTCTACATGCCTGGACGCGGCGGCGATTTCGATTCGAAGGTCGATGTGTGCGACGGGAAGTGGCACGACTTGCTCGCGAGCGTGGATGCGAAGGGCGTCGTGATGTGGGTGGATGGCAAGCAGGTCGCCACCGTAGAACGGACTTTCCAGTCCGTTCCCAATCCGAATCGGACAGGAAAGTCCGATCTACGTCTCGCCTTCGGTCGCCTCGTCGAGGGCAGCATCGGCTGCGATGGCATCCTCGACGATGTGCGCCTCTCACGCGGCGTCATGAAGCCGCGCAAAGGCAACTCGCCGCGACTGCGCATGGATAACACGCTTGGCCTCTGGGACTTCGACAACCTCAGCGATCTCCTGCCGCCACCCGCACCGAAGGCCGCCGAGTTCACACCGGATTTGCCGCCGCTCAACAAAGCCGACAACCAGCACTGGCAGGAGTTCGTCAATCGCGAGCGCACCTTCGACTTCTACGGCAAGCAGGCGCTGCATTTCATGAAGCAGAAACCGCTGCCCGAACTAATCCCCGCTTTCCCCGGCATGGACGGCGGCCAGCAAGGCCACTGGGGCAATCAAAACGACCAAGTGACGTGGAAGGATGGTCGCTGGGCCGCGAGTGATCTGGGGAGTGTGTTCAGCGGGGTGTTTAACGGCGGCGGCATAAAAATTCCGAAAGCGGTCTGCGTGCGATTTGAGGACAAAGCGGCTGTTTTTGATCCTGAACGCATGGCGTGGCGCTTGGAGTGGTCTGGAGGCTTTTTGAAGCTCAATGACAATCGCCACGGCTTCATGGCTGGAGCGCCAATGGATGGCAAAGTGATCTCCAAAGAGGAAAGGAAGGTCGCTGGCTCCTACCTTGGTTTTTTCCGCCGAGTCAATGAGGTCAATATTGTCACCACCGAAACGCCACTCCCTGCTCCAGGCCCTGCCCAATGGCCCCAATGGATCGAAACCAAAGGCGAACTCGGCACGCAGGCACCGTTTGCCACAGACCGCATCACGATCCCGTTCGAGAATCCGTATGGCACGTTGTTCTTCATCACGGCGCATGATTTCTTCAGCGATGGCACCGCTGCTGTCGCCACGATGACAGGGGAAGTGTGGCTCGTGAAGGGCATCGACGAAAAACTCGAGAAGCTTCGTTGGAAACGCTTCGCCACTGGGCTGCATCAGCCGCTGGGTATGAAGATCGTGCAGGACAAGCTCTTCGTGCTCGGTCGCGATCAAATCACCTGCCTGCATGATTTGAATGGCGATGACGAAGCGGACTTCTACGAGTGCGTCACGAATGCGATGCAGACCTCGCCGGGCGGTCATGATTTCATCGTCGGACTCGAAGCGGACAAAGAAGGGCGATGGTATTTCGCATCGGGGAATCAGGGTGTGTGTCGGATTAACAGTGTGGTGCAGCCGTCTCGGCTGCATTCTGAAAGTGGCCGGGACGGCCACACCACATTGGAAGTCCTCGCTACCGGCTTCCGCAATCCGAATGGACTCGGTCTCTCGCGCGATGGCCGATTTGTCACGACGAGCGTGCAAGAGGGCGATTGGACACCTGCGACGTCGATTTGCCAGATCGAGCTCGATCAGAATCTCGGAGCACACTTTGGCGCGGGTGGTCCGAAGGATGGGAAGCCACCGGAGCCGGTGCTGATGTATCTGCCGCGTGGTGAGGACAACAGCGCCAGCAGTCAGGTTTTCATTCCTGAAGCAGCCGGGACGGCTGCACCACATTCCTGGGCCGCGCTCAAAGGCGACAACAACCTCATCCACCTTTCTTCCGGCGGCGGCAGTGCTTGGTTGGTCATGCGACAGCAGGTGAAAGGTCGCTGGCAGGCGGCGGCGGTCAAAATCAGCGGGAACTTTGATTCGGGGCCGCAGTGTGCGCGATTCAATCCGAAGGACGGACATCTCTATGTGAATGGCATGCAGGGCTGGGGTACTTACACGCCGAAGGACGGCTGCTTCCAACGCGTGCGCTTCACCGGCGGCGACAAGCCGGTGCCGGTGGCGTTTGAGGCTCGCGACAACGGTGTGCTCCTCCGCTTCAACCAACCGGTGAAGGATGCCGATACCGCCACCTGCTTCGC
>CAMAZK010000051.1 GCA_945863205.1 Akkermansia muciniphila
TCGTGTTGATGCTCCAGCCGCCGCCGAAGTCGCAAAGGTAGATATTTCCGTCGTACCCGAGTTCGACATCGCTGACACCGACGCCTTCCACGAAAACGTCTTCCGAAGTCGCCACGTAGCCCGCGCCTTTCGGCCCGAGGCCGACGCTGAGCACCTCGCAGCCCTGAGAAGCGCCTCGGTAGTTCGCGAGGAGGAACTTGCCGCGAAGATCGCCCGGAAGCGTGGCACCGGTGAGCCAGGTGACACCGGACGGGCCACGCGCGACGTGCGAAGCAGGCGGATAGACCCACTGCGGCTGTTCTTCCGTGAAGGTCTCATACATCTTCTCCGCCACCCACATCGACGTTTCGGGATGAAAATCCTCCCAGTCGAGAAAGGTCACGTACTGATGCGCCGACTGATGGCGCATGTCCCAGCCGGAATCGCTGCCCTCCAGCGCATACACCATGCGTGCGAGGTCGCCGATGTCGCCCGTGTTGTCGAAGGTGAACAGGTTGCCGTGTTCATCGAAGGCGAGTTCCTGCGGATTGCGCAGACCTTTGCAAAACAGCTCGAAACCGCTGCCGTCGGACTCGCAGCGAAAAATCGCCCCGCGACCGGACCCGGCGATCACCTTGCCGTCTTTCGTCGTGACGTGGTAGCCGCGATCGCCGACGGAAAAGTAGAGCCGACCATCCGGGCCGCGCGTGATGCCGTGGAGATCGTGGCCGATGAAGGAAACGCGCACGCCGAAGCCCGTGGCGATGGCTTCCTCGGCATCCGCGACACCGTCATCGTTCTTGTCCGCCAGCTTCCACACATTCGGAATGCAGGTGAAATAGACCGCGTCGTCCTCCGCGAGCACCGAGAAGCCGATGCCGTCGAGCGCTTCGTAAAACCGATCTGAGAACAGCGTGCGATGATCCGCAGCGCCGTTTCCGTCGCGATCTTCGAGCCGGATGAGGCGGTCGGCGGTGTTGGTGAAGAAACCGGGAGGGAAACGCGCGGCCCACTTCTCGTAGAGTTTGGCACGGTCCTCGACTTTGACCGACTGGAAGTCCTCCCGGATCAGTTCGTTCGCGCCGCGCAGGTCCGGCACGCCCTGCCAGAAACGGTTCGTCTCAGCGACGAAGAGGCGGCCTTTTCGATCGAAGCCGAAGCTGCCCGGATTTTCCACAAAGGGAAACTTCACCCAGGTGTGCGCCTCGAAGCCTGGATGACGCACGGTTCCGGGAAAGGGCTCCGGCTTGTTCTTCAGCGGCGGCAGTTGCGCCTCCGGCACGGTGGGCAGCGGTTTGTGGCGCTGTTGCAGTTCCGCGAGCGACACCGCCCATGCGGACGAGGCGACAAGGAACAAGGCAGCGATGGGTGAGAGCGAACGTTTCATCGGAGAAGACGGCAAGGAAGGACGAGCAAAGGGCCGAAGCAACCGCTTTACGAGCGCCGCGCCCTCTACGGATTCGTCAGCTCCGACTTCTCGGCGCTGTATTTCTTCACGAGTGCTTCGAGACGAGCCGCGATCTGCGCCTCCGTGCCGACGACCATCCAGTAGCGATAGCGATAGGTCGATTGCGGCCCCATTTTCACGCGGTCAATCGGCGCGACGTGCACGCACGGACCTGCGGCGGGGTCGGCGGTGTTCCCGCCGCCGTGCGGGCCGAAATTCCACGGCTGCGTGCTCGCGGGACTGAAGACCGCGACACCCTGACCGCCCGCTGTGAAGCAGGCCATGGCCTTGAGCGGCGGATGGGCATGGCCCCAGGGCGGGCCGGGCGGCTGCGCCTCATCGCGCCATTGGCCTGCGCCGAGATAGCTCTTAAAGCGGTGAAAATTCCGCGTGAAGTAGCAGGCGGGGATTTCCTGCGGCGAGTTGGCGGCAGGCCCCCAGCGGTCTTCCTGCGCACGCTTTGATATGAACTCGCAGCGAACCACGACGACGTCTGGCATGCCGGGCTCGAATCCCGTCCACTGGCGCATGAGCGCGGCGGCTTCCTCGTCCGGCATGTCCCAGAGCTTGGGCACCGTCTCGGCGTAGAGCGTTTGATCGTCGAGCTGTCGGCACTCCGTGACCCGCGCCCATGATCCGATGCCGCCGCCCTGGATAGGATTCCAGCTCCACGGGCTCCACGACTTGCTCTGGCCCTCCGCCGTCCGGTCGAGCCGCTTTCCGGCGTAGTAGGACTGCTGGATGAGACGACCGGGATCGACGGAGTTCACCATGTTCCCCGGATAAGCCGCCCACGACAGCCAGGTGATCGAGGCGCCCATCGCGCGATTGAGGCCGATTTTGACCGTGCCATTGTCGAGCAGCAGCAGGTCCTCCGTGCGACGCAGGGCATCGATTTTCGACTGGGGCGTCTGAGCGGTGGAAGACGCGAAGGCGTGGATACAAAGCGTGAGGATGATGAGGTGTGTTTTCACTCGGGGAGTTTCGCGGGTGGCTGAAGGGAACTGTCGTCGGTGTGGCGGACCCAGTCCAGCAGAGCGGCGAAAAGGCGGTCGCGCTGATCGCGATGTGCGGCATCAGCAGCGAGGTTGTGCATCTCGTCGGGATCGGACTGCAGGTCGTAGAGTTCGAGAGCGGGGACCTTGCCATTCAGCGCCTGAGGATGCATCTCGGCGAGGATGCGGAAGGCTTCGGGGAACTGGTCTTGGACGCGCAGGGTCTCGTTGTAGGCGCGGTTGCCCCAGGGCTTCGGCTCGATGGAGTCGGCGTTCACTTGGCGCCAGTTTGTCTGCACTTTTTCGCGGTAGATGAGTTTCCAGCGCCGATCCTGAACGGAGCGCTCCTGCATGCCGTCGTTCGGAAGCGGTCCGCGGTCGGAAATTTCGGCGAAGACGAACTCGCGAGGCTTGGCATCGGGCTCGCCGTCCAAGATGGGCCGCAGGCTGACGCCGTGAGATTTGGCGAAGGGTTTGAGCCCGATGAGATCGAGCAGTGTGGGTGCGAGATCGAGTTCGCTGGCGAGCGCCCCACTGACGGCGCCCTGCGGCCCTCCGGGGGTACGAATGACGAGCGGCACGCGCAGTCCGAGGTCGTGCAGCGTCATCTTGCCATGCGCGTAGCACGGGCCGTGATCGCCGAGAAAGACGACGATCGTGTTCTCGTCCAGGCCAGACTCCCGCAGCGCGGCGAGCGCCTCGCCGACGAATTGATCGGCTTTTTCGATCGCGGCGAGGTATTCGGCCCAGTCCTGGCGGATGACCGGTGTGTCAGGCAGGAAGGCCGGAAGCTTCACCTCAGCGGGATTCACGCGGATTTTCACCCGGTCGCTGTTTGGAAAGGGGCGGTGCGAAACGGAGATGTTGAAGAACAGATGCCAGGGCCTGCCGCTTCGCTTCGCACGCTGGAAGAAGCCCGCTGCGGACTTTCCATCGCTATGAGGGATGAATTCATCATACGGAAAGCGCTCCACGGGCGCGACGTGCAGCTTGTGCGTCACGCCTTGATAGTAGCCGGCGTTTTTGAGGCGCTCGACGAGCGTCTGCGTCTCGGTTTGGATGCGGTTGAGTCGATAGACGCCGCGCTGTTTCTCCGCCTCCGTGAGTTTGGCGGCGGGCTTGTGATAGTTCGCCGTGTTGTTGAGCAGGCCGTTGGTGTGATTGTGCAAGGACGTGTAAATGGCCGCCTTCGAGGCCGAACAGACCGGGTAGGCGACGTAAGCATGGCGAAACAGCACGCCGGACTGCGCCAGCGCATCCATGTGCGGCGTCTGGATGCCCGCCGTGCCCAGTGCGCCCATGTGCGCCCCCTGATCCTCGGTCAGGATGAAGAGAATATTCGGCCGTGACTCCGCCAGGGCCGCAGCATTCAGGAGCAGAAGCAAGGTGAGAACTAAGGCAGGGCACTTCATTTGATCGCATTGAAACGCAGGCCCGCGTCAGACATCTCGGCAAAGCTTGTGTCGGATTCGGTGATCCAGGCCGCACAGCCGAGGATGACGGCGGACGAGGCTTTCGTTCAGGGCTCTGCTCTGATCGGGTGGTCTGGCTCCTGAATGACGCTCAGGTAGGCCTCCGCCATGGCATCCAAGCTGAAAAAGCCCTGCTGCCGCTGGTGCGCCGCCCGCCGCATGGAGACGCGGAGTTCATCCTCCAGCATCAGTCGCAGCAGGGCGGCGGCCATCGCCTGCACATCACGCGGTGGCGTCAGAAAGCCGCTCACGCCATTTTCGATCTGCTGCACGGCACCGCCGACTGCCGTCGCCACCACGGGCAGGCTTGAAGCCATCGCTTCCAGCGAAGCGTTCGGGCAGCCGGCAGGTTCAGAGATCATCGCAAAAACGCAGAGGCTGTCGTGAAATGCGGCGAGGTCGGTGACTTCACCGCACCATTCCACCGGCAGGTCTCGTGTGCTTTGCCTGAGCGACTCCGCATGCTCCTCCTGCCCCGAATCCGCAGCACCGGCGATGCGCAACCGCGTCTGCGGCAGCCTTGCGTTCACGAGGCGAAAAGCACCGATCAAGTCCTCTAGCCGCTTGTGCGGATGAAGTCGCGCGGCCGTGCCGATGCACCATCGGGCACCGGTGACTTCGGGTTTTGGCTCTCGCGACTGCACCCCGTTCGGGATCAGATGCACCGGCCGTCCAAACATCTGCTCCGCCAGCGCGACCTCGCTCGCATGCTTCACGATCACGCCTGTGAGATGACTTCCATAGGCCGCCGCATCCGGCAGCGGCAAGCCGGGGCGAGGATTCGCAAAGTAGCGCTCCAAGGATGCAAACAGCATCTCTCCCGGGCTGACATCGAACACGCGTGTTTGATGCAGCGCCTCGGCGAGGAGCAGTTTGTATTCGGGAATCACGTTCCAGAAAAGAACAGCCGCCGGCGGATCATGGGCCATGCTCTCGAGCAGCGGGATCAAAGCGCGCATGGCATCGCCCGGCAGAAGGGCCATCACCGGCACGCCTGCGGCGGTCAGAGCTGTCGTTCCCGGAGTGAGATGACCTGGATTTTCCTGGAGCACGACGGCTCGCACGAGAACGCCCATTTCATGCAGCTTCACGAGCAGACGCCGTGCGCTGCTCTGCGCGCCTCCGGTGGAAAAGTTGTTCGTCACGAGCAGCAGGCCGCGCTTCGGCCTCATGGGCCGGCAAAGCACCGAGCGCAGCAGCCAAGCCTGACGTTCCGTCATCGCGCGAGTGGTGAAATCGGCAGCGACGATGCCAGCCTTGTGTTTGTGCACCAGCTCCCGAATGGCAGCGGAAAACGTGGCCGGGTTCGCATCGACCGGCACGAGCCTCACCTGCCCGGGATGCTTGGCCGCGACCTCCTCAGCACCGCCGACAGCCGTGGTGACCACCGGCACGCC
Organism: Akkermansia muciniphila; assembly: GCA_945863205.1. Lineage (GTDB taxonomy): Bacteria > Verrucomicrobiota > Verrucomicrobiia > Verrucomicrobiales > Verrucomicrobiaceae > Prosthecobacter. The sequence continues at coordinate 5,291 of CAMAZK010000051.1, forward strand.
GACTGCCAGCGCCTCAAGTTGCGCGAGGCTCAAGCCTTCATGCGAACTTGTTGAGACGAGAACATCTGCCTGAGCGAGCAAGGCGGGAATGTCGTCCACGGCACCGAGCCACTCCACGCGCGATTCCAGACCGTACTCCATGATTTTTTCACGGCAGAGGCGCACTTCGTCTTGAGCATCGGCATGGACGGCGGAGGCTTCGCCAGCGATCTTGAGCCTTGCTCCCGGTAGTTCGGCGAGGACGTCGATTAGCAGCGGCAGGCGCTTTTGCGGACGCGGATTCGCGATGGCTACAAGACACAAGGATTCTGAATTCCGTGCAGTCCGGGCGCACCCCACTTCTTGATGGATGCCATTCCAGATCGTGCGTGCGCCATGCTGCGGAAAAGAAGCCTCGATTTCCCGTGTCACAGCCCGGGAGCAGCCGATGAGCAGTGCGTCTGTCCTCTCGCGCAGTTGATTGATGGCTGCGGGCCAGCTTTGACACTGGTTATGAAACGTGACGATCAGCGGCAACTCGGGATCGAGTTGAGAAAGTGTTTCGCCATCAACGAGATGCGCGTGAACGGCATCCGCGCCGACTTGGCGAGCCACGCGCATGATTTCCCGGGCACGGAGCTCTGGATCGGGCGGCAGACGGAGCTGGATCACATCTGCAGGCGCGGGAAACGGCTGGCGGGTGGGCGAGCCCAGCGTCAGCAGGTGCGAAGAGACATGAAAACGCGGCAGCTCGTGATGCAGGTCGAGCACCAGGCGCTCCGCGCCGCCGCGTTGCAGGCTGGTGATGACTTGCAGCAGGCGTGGACGCCGATCAAAACCGACGTCCAAACTGGAATGGCGAATGACACGCCAGCCACGCTGCAACGCGGCTGTGGCGATCTCATTCAATGAGGTGCCTTGAAGCTCTCCTGCGGCGGATTCGTTCAGCCAGAGGCTTTGAATGAGAGGCAGACGATCTGCGAGGTGAAACAGGCCACCATTCATCCTCAACGCGTCGTTCCATTCGGTCGTGGGACGATTCGCATCGAGTGTGGCACCGACCAGAACGAGCGGTTCTTCGACTTCGGGGAGGAAAATCGAGTCGCGCAGTGTCCAGGCCCCCGCTTGAACATGCCAGCCAGAATGTGGTCCGCACAGTCCTCTGTGCGGCGTGTCGAAGTCTGTCGTCTCTCTTTTTAAAAACAAACTCCGCGTCACAAATTGCTGTGTGGGCACTTCGAAGCCGTATCCGCTTGCGGAGCGCCGCACAGGGGACTGTGCGGACCACTTTGTGCGCCGGAGCAGCCAGGGAGGCTGATTTTCATCGGCGAGGATCCAAACAGGGCCGTCCATGCTCAGTAGGCGGACGGGTAGCTGGAGGAACTGCTTGATGAATCGAAACTGCTGCGATGACGGTCGTTGTCGAAGCTGGATCCATGCGAAATCACGGCGCTGTCGGTGCCTGCGGCTCCGCCACTCGTTTGGATACGAACACTGGAGGGTTTTTTGCCGGTGAAGATGAACTGACCCTGCGGCCCGGGAGTGAAGGCGATCTCGTCGGCAATCATGCGACCCGAGACCACGCATTCGTAACGAAGCAGCCAGCCCATCGCTTCAGCAGGACCGGTGATATAAAAACCGTCGTCGGTCAGGTTGAAGGCGAAGCGATGACCGAGAGGAGGACGCTTCGAAAAAAGCAGAGCCGCCGCCTCGGGGCCGGTCATATCTGACGAAATGGCCGTTGGCCGTACGCCGCCTCCAAATGAAGCCAAGACTTTGCGCACAATGATGAACAAAACGATCAGCGGAACGCCAAGGCTGAACAACCCAAGCAACCAACCGCCGCCGCTGCTCTGCGGCTCGGAAGGATGAAGATCGTCATCCGGGTCGGGAAAAGATGGCAGCGGTTCGTGGACGGGTGCCGGAGGGGCGGCGACGGCACGCTGCTCGATGGAGCAGACGATGCGGAAGCCGTTGTCAGCATTGCGGCTGCGGGCGTCGTTGCGATAGCGCTCGGCGGAGCGGGAGTGCGACACATCGCTGAGGATGGAGCCACCGCGAAGCACCTGCCGCGGCTTGTCGGAGAGGTGCTGATTGGTTTGTAGCGGATCGAAGGCGGGCCCACTCGGGTAGGGCGCATACCAGTCACGGCACCATTGCCAGACGGGACCGTAGAAGTCGTGAAAACCCCAAGCGTTGGCTTTTTTCTGGCCGACGGGGTGCGTTTGAGACAAGCCGTTGCCACGATGCCAGGCGATGGCATCGACCGGCGAGGCATAGTGCGCGAGCGTGGTGCCCGCACGGCAAGCATACTCCCACTGCGCCTCGGTAGGCGGCTCACACACCCGGCCCGACTTGCCACTCAGCCATTTGCAAAAAGCGGCAGCATCGTGCGCGGAAATGATGACGACGGGATGATCATCCGTCTGCTCGAAACCGGGATTGCGCCAGTTGAACTGCTTCTGCTGCACCAGTTTGCCGTCCACCACTCCAAAACCACCTGAAACCCCAATCTCGGCCTCCGTGCGGAATCGGGTCACCGTTGCAAAGCGGTTAAACTGGCCGCGGGTGACGGGATACTTCGCCATGTAAAACGGACGCGTGATGGTGACACGACGCTGCGGGCCTTCGTCCGCTTCACGCCCGGATTCGTTGGCGGGCGAGCCTTGCTCAAAGCTGCCAGGCTTGACGAGGATCATGTCCATCGTCACCCCTTCCCCGAGGTCGAGTTGCAAGGAAGGTGACTGAGCCTGGGCCGAGGCCGAAGCGAGAGCCAGCAGCAGAAGGAGAGCGCGTTTCATGGAGTGGGAGAATGGCAGAAAGAGATGCTGGAGGTCAATCTCCGGCGTAGAAGAATTCGTGCCGGAGAATGTCATGGCCATCACGAAGCAACTGCATCCCCGCCTGCGCGCCTGGGTGAAGAAGGCGTTTCGCGGGAAACTCACGGAGGCGCAGGAGCTGACGCTTCCGCACATTCTCGCCGGCAGGTCGGTGCTGCTGTCTTCACCAACGGGCAGCGGCAAGACGCTGGCGGGTTTTCTCGGCGTGCTGGATCATCTGGTGCGCGAGCATGAGGCGGGCGGCCTGCGGGAGGGCATTCACGCGGTTTACATCTCACCGCTGCGGGCCCTGACCTACGACATCGAAAAGAATCTGCGCGCACCGTTGGAGGGTGCGGGACTGAGCGATGTGATCCGCGTGGGCATGCGCACGGGCGACACGACGGCCGCCGAGCGTGCCAAGCTGCGGCGCAAACCGCCGCACATCCTGCTCACGACGCCGGAAAGCCTGGCGATCATGCTGCCGCAAAAAGCCTTCGCCAAGGCGCTGCAGTGCTGCCGCTTTGTGATCGTGGATGAACTGCACGCGCTGGCGGAAAACAAGCGCGGGGCGCATCTCACGCTGTCGCTGGAAAGGCTGGAGGCGCTGCATCCGCTGGTGCGCATCGGCCTTTCGGCCACGGCGGCTCCGCTGGAGCTGCTGGGGCGTTTTTTGACCGGATCGCGGCCCTGCGAAATGGTGGAGGCGACGAAGGCACGCGGCCGGCGCGTGGAGGTGCTCTCCCCGCTGCGGCGTGATCCGTATCCGCCCGCAGGCTACACGGCGCAGCGCGTGCTGGAGGACATCGCCGGCATCGTGCGGCGGCACAGGAGCGTGATCGTGTTCTGCAACACCCGCAGCGGCACGGAAAGCATGGCGATCCGGCTGAAGGGCGTGCTGCCAAAGCTGGCGGCGAAAATCGAGGCGCATCATTCGTCCCTGGACCGCGATGTGCGGGTGGATGTGGAAGACAGGCTGAAACGCGGGGAGCTGCGGGCGGTGGTGTGCAGCACGAGCCTGGAACTGGGCATCGACATCGGCAGCGTGGACTGCGTGGTGATGATCTCGACACCGAAGGGCATCAGCCGCGCCTTGCAACGCATCGGACGCAGCGGGCATTCGATCCACCAGGAAAGCCATGGCATCCTGGTGGCGACGAACGTGAACGACCTGATGGAGTGCGTCGTGTGCGCGGAGATGACGCGGGATGCGCGGCTGGACGCGGTGCGGATCATGGAAAAGCCGCTGGACGTTCTGGCGCAGCATCTGGTGGGGCTGGCGATGGAGGGCAGGCACACGACGGAGGGAGCCTTTGCATTGATCCGGCGTGCGCAGCCTTTCCAAAACCTCGCGCCGGAGGAGTTTGAGCGGGTGCGGCGTTACCTCGAAGGCGGCGGCAGGTCGCTGGAAAAGCAGTATCGCGAAACCTTTGGCAAGATCACGACGCGCGATGGAATCCTGGTCACGCCGACGCCAAAGGTGGAGCGCGAGTATCTGGCGAACGTGGGCGTGATCCACACGGAAGGCATGGTGAGCGTGATCCTGGGCAAACGACGACTTGGGCAGATCGAGGAGTCGTTTTTGAAAAGGCTCAAAACGGGAGACATCTTCGTGCTGGCCGGACGCACGGTGCGTCTGGTCGAAACCGGCGTGATGCAGGTGAAGGTGGAGGACGCGGCGGGGAAGATGCCGACCGTGCCGGCCTGGAACGCGAACAAAATGCCCCTGGCGTCCGGATTGGCGAACGAGGTGGCCGCACTGCGCACGGAGCTGGCTGCGCGGCTCGAAGTCGAAAGCGACGAGGTGATCGGCGACTGGCTGGTGGAGCGATTCATGATCTCCAGCACGAACGCGGCGGCGGTCGTGAAACACTGCCGCAACCAACTTCAGGTGTCTGCGATCCCGACGGAGCGGACGATGCTGATCGAGCGGTTTCATGAACGCAAGGAGGGCGACCCGGACGACGAGGGGCTGCTGCATTTCTTTTTTCACAGCCTGATCGGTCGTGCCGCGAATGACGCGCTCTCACGCATCATCGCGCAGCGACTGAAGGAAGCGGCGGGCGGCAATGCGCTGGTCACGATCGACGATTACGGTTTCCTGCTGACCTTGAAGCCCTTTCAAGAACTCGACTGCGACGCGTGGCGGGAGCTTTTCGTCCCGGAGCACGCGGAGCGAGATCTGGCTGCGGTGCTGAAGGACTCCGCGCTGGTGAAATGGCAGTTCGGCGGCGTAGCGCAGACGGGACTGATGGTGCCGCGAAACCGCCCGGGCCAGGAGCGCCGGGTCAAGGAGCTGCGCTGGAGCTCGGAGATCCTGTTTCGAGTGCTCTGCGAACACGAGCCTGAGCATCCGATGCTGGAGCAGGCTCGCCGGGAGGCGACTCACACCTTCCTCGACCTGCCGCGTGCGCAGGGCTTTCTGGAACGTGCGCAAGGGCTGAGGTGGGAGCTTCGCGAAGTGCCGGTGGTGTCGCCATTCTCCTTCGGGATCTTTGCCAGCAAGATCAAAGAGGGAATGATGCTGGAGGACCCCGAAGAGGCAATCGAGCGGCTGTGGCGGGCGTTTGAAAGCCGGACGAAAGTCTAGTTGTTCAAGGCGGACTCGGGCTCGGCGGCGGGAGGCTGATCTCCGGCATGAATGCGGTCCACGAGGCGCTGGACGCCGTCGCGAGCGAAGTCGCTCGGCGGATGCATGCGCCGGGCTTTCAGATACCAGCCGATGGCGGAGCCGATCTGGTCTCTTTTTTCGTGCTGGCGGCCGTTTTCGATGGCGGTGACGAATTCGCTGGCCTTCACGCCGAGGTCGGCGCGGAGCTTGCTGAGCACGGGATCGTCCGGGTAGGTGAGGGATTCTTTTTCGACCTTCTCCCAGGCGGCGGGCGGGCTGTTGGCGGCGAGTTCCTTCGCGCCGCCGATGATGAGTTCGAGCCTGCCCATGTCTTTGAGCACTTTTTCGAGCTGATCCTCGCGGGCGAGATCGTCTGCGACGGAAGCGATGAAAGTGGCCTGATTTTCGAAGATCTGGCGGTAGTTCCGCTGACTGAGGAGGCGGTCGAACTCCATGATGGCCTGGGCGCGCATGTCGCTGCCCTGGACGAGTTCACCACTGAATCCGGAGAGGGCGGGATTGGTGGGCCAGATCTCGGTGGCGGCCTTCATTTCGGCTTCCAGGGTCTTGGTGTCCTTGTTCGCCATGGCCATGCGTGCCTTGCTGATGTGCAGCGAGCTGACGGCCTTCGCGGTCTGGATGGCGGCCAGTGGCTTGGCGTATTCAAAGTCATCGGAGAGGCTGCGGAGGTCGGTGACCACCTCCTCGGCGCTGGCGTAGTCCTTCATCTCCATGAAGGAGAGCAGTTTGTTTTTCTTCCGGACGAAATCGAGCACCTTGGTTTTTTCGCTCATCGGCAGACGACGGACGCGGGGAAGGTACTCGCCGATGCCGAAGGCCTCGAGCAGGCGGTTTCCGGCGCTGTCCACGTCCCGGCGGGCGACGAGGTTTTCGAAGGAGACGAGGGATTCATCCACGCTGCGGATGGCCTCAAGCGACAGGCCGTCGATCATGCTGATGGTGGGGGGCACGCCAAAACTGCTGGAGAGCATCTTTTGCACGTCGCTGTCCTTGTCGAGCTGCAGGATGCTTTCGCCGTCCTTGAAGAGGTTCGGGTAGAAGCGGCAGGCGATGACGGCGTGCTCAAAACGGCGCTGAAGGAACATCTGAATGATGAGGGCCTGGAAGGCGGTCTTGCTGGTGATTTCCGAGAGACCGGCAGCGGTTTCATTGAGTTTCATGCGCGCCTCGATCTCGGCGATTCCTTTGATGTAGCCGCTGGTGCGGCCAACGGTGGCGCTGTTGGTGACGGCGTTCTGGTTGGCCTGCTGGCCCTTCGTCTGGCCGCCGCCTTTGGTGGAGCCGCCGCCGGCACCGCCCGGCGGGGCGAGCTGGCTGTTGTTCAGGCCCATTTCGGCGTTCCATTCGAGCTGTTTGCGGCGGTCCAGCATGGCGTTGTTGGCGAGCTTGAGATTCTGCTGCTTCCGCTGGGATAGCCACACGTCCCAGATGGCGTTGGCGATGGAATTGCAAAGCCCGCCGTCGATCGAGTAGGTGCCGGCTTCGGGGAGCAGAGCGAAGGCCTTCATCGGCTCGGGGCCGGGCTTGTTGGTGGGCGCCAGATACTGCATCATCTGGGCGATGATGTCGCGATAGGCCTGATCCTCCGCAGAGTTAGCCTCCGGCGTGGTGAGGTAGGTCTCAAAGCGGGACCGCATGAGGCGGTTGTTGGTCACATTCCAGAGCCGGCCGTTGAAGGAGACGTTTTCGCTGCCGGGATCGCCCATGGGCATGTTCCCCAGAGCGGTCTGCGTGTCCATCTGGCGGTCGGAGGCGCTGCCGGGGACGATGTTGTAATTGTTGTTCGAGTTCGTGGTCTGCGGAGCCGGCTGACCGCCGCCGGGAGCACCGGGGAGAACCTGCGCCAGCAGGGAGGCCGGAGGACAGGCGGAAACGATGAGGGCGAGGTAAAGGGCGCGTTTCATAAATCAGGCGGGGGTCAGACTTTGAGCAGTTCGAGCACTTCGAGCACGCCATTCTCCTGGACGCGCACTTTGAAAACGTAGCGCTGTCCGCGCTGGATGTTGGCGCCCTCATAGTCTCCCGGCACCCACACGGGCACGAAGGCACCGCCGCGACCGTCGCTGATCTGGACGCTGAAAAGGCGGCCCTCAGAGATGCGCCACTTGTCGAGGCGGTCGTCCACGATGCCCTCCACCTTGTAAACGTTCCCGCTGAGGGCGGTGGCGTTGTCGAGAAACTCGTTCGTGCTGAGCTCGGTGACGCCGGTCATCGGGTCGGTGGCGCGGTTCATCAGGGCGTAACCACCGCCGCCGACCACGGCGATGATGATGATCAGTCCCAGCCAGTGGGCGGGGTTGACTCCGGATTGGGCGCGGCGGGACATGAGTGTGCTCAGGTAAAAGGTGTTAAGGGGAAATTCCGGTCCGGGGTGAAAATCGGCGGTAATCGCTGGCTGTCCAATGCAAGATGGCACAGGATACCCGCCGTGCATCCTTCTGGAAGAACCACCGCCCCAAGAGCAAGCGTCGAAGCGGACGGCCCCGGATGCCGGAACAGCTGCCTCATTCACCTGATCATTCTCGGCGTGCTTAGCGTGGCCATGCTGATCTGGGCGGTGCGCTACCGGGCCTGGGAACTGGAGGTGACCGTCGAACTGCCGGAGAAAGCCGCCGCGCAGGATGCAGACGATGCCGCCCCGCAGAGCTCGGCGGAAGACCCCTGACCTCACGACAGCTCCAGACTGGAGCCGTGCGCGATCAGCGCGGCTCAGGCTTCTCTTCGATCTCGTAAAACTTGCCGCCGATGCCCCACGCCAGATCGCTGCGCGGAAGGATGCCGTCTCCGCCGATGTAGTAACGGCTGAAGAGGAAATAATTGTCGCGATGCACTCCCGTGCCGGTCCCGGCGGAGAAGATGGAGGCAACCTTCAGGCTCAAGGTGCCAGCGATACCGTGCTTCTGCTGCATGTGAGACCGGAACTCGGCCTCGTTGGGATTGGTAAGCGCCAAAATGACCAGCAGCGCGATGAGGAGAAAAATGATGAGTCTCATGGGGGTCCGGTTGTTGAAGAAGAACGTTCCACCTTAACACTCGTTTCATCCCCTGCACGCTTCCACTGGAATGATCCGGGGGATTCTCCGGGAACTTCGATCCACTCGCCGCGATTCGCCTGCTGCGCCCGCAGGCGCCATTGCTCGGCTTCGACCTCGTGCAGGGGACGGTCCGCTTCCCGGGCCTTGTTGCGCATGATCAGCATGCGGTCTTCGTTTTCGGCGGCTACGTTCTTTTTCATCTGCACGCCCCATTCGCCCGCAGGCACCTCGCGGACCTGCAAGAGGCCGCGATGGTCTTCGCCGAGAAGCTGGTTGTTCTTGTAGGTCTGGATCCCGGCCATGCGGTTGCGCATGCGCTGCGTGGCTTCGGCGACTCCCTTTGCGGCCTCTTTGTCCAGCGGTTCGTCACCACGATACTGGTAGATGTCGAGCCGCATGTTCAGGTTCACCTCCAGCGGTTTCGGCGTGGTGATCGGCACCTCCGGGAGCTGCTTGCAACCGGTCAGCAGGAATCCGGCGCAGACGGTCAAACCGAGAACAACCGGCGGCAAAGCGAAAATGGGCGGAGGAATCGTCATTCTGGAGCTTCTATTCGACGTTGTCCGCCACCGGCTTGGGCTCGGCCTTCCAGCGATGGTCAAAAACGTTGATGTCGATCTTGCGGGAACCATGCGGGCCGGTGAACCGCAGGTGCCCGCTGCCTTCGCGTCCATACATGCGTGCTTTGCCATCGATGCTGTCATACTCGAAGTCCCTGAGGGTTTCCAGTCCGATGCGGGTGATTTGATCGGCGATGTCCCCCCTCCGCACCGGCGGCAGCCCGGCGATCACGTCATTGAGCGCCTCGATGCTGAACTTGCCGCGCGACCGGTTCGTGAACTCCACATCCCCCTGGTACAACTCGTTCATATTTCCGGTGGCGATCACCTTGGTATCCGCTTTGCCTTCAAGCAGCAGGTAGCCGGGGAACAAAGCCTTCGTCAGCGGCCCCAGGTCCACATCGACTCCGGTGACCCAGCCGTCCCAGGTGAAAACATCGTCGAGGTAAACGTCGAAGGCGCCGTTCATGTAACCGCCGTAGGCCTGGCCGCCGAACTGGCCGTAGATGCCCGCGGAGTCGTAGGTCACGCTGAGATGCGCCTTTTCCACGTGCAGCTCCTTCCATCGAATCTGATCGACGGTGAAGGTCTCCGTGAGGTTGTTGCTGCGATCTTTTAGCGGCAGGTTGAACTGGACGTTCCCTTTCATGCCGCGAAACGCCAGTTTCAGCTCTTTCAGAGTGTAGTCGTCGCTCGGAATCTCGAAGACAGCCTCCATCTGGCCGCTTTCCAGCCTCGAGGAGAAGCTGAAGGGAAACGGCCGACCAAAGCCGGCCAACGGCACGCCCTTTGGTGCAAGAATGAGGTGCCCGTCGCTCACGGCCAGCGTCTCCACCTTCCATCCCGGAGCGGTCGGTTTCGGCGGCGGGGGTGGTCCGAAGGAAGGGTCCGCCTTTGGAGCCTCGCCGTCCATGAATTTGCGGTAGCTCTCCACATACCAGAACAAATCTTCGCCCACATAAAGAAGCGGCGAGACGATCTCCACCTTGTCGATGCGCCGGTGCAGCAGGCCGTCCAGCGTGTAGTCCACGTGGATCACATCCATCTCCGCCACCGTGCGCAGCGGCTCGTAGGGCGAGGGAATGCGCAGGCGGGAAAGCACGATGCGCTGCGGCTCCGCATGCTCCGCCAGGCCGTCCAGATCCAGCGGCGTTTCCTTCGCCGCGAACTCGACGTCGAAACGCACCGGCGGCAGTCCCGGCGCCAAACTCATGATGGTCACCCCAAGCGCTGCGATCTCCACCTGGGCCGCCGTCCAGCGCTCCGCCGCCGCATCGACTTTCGCCTCCACGGCGGCCGCATCGCCGGAGAAAAGGGTCATCAAAGCATCGCCGACCTCCACCTGGCCGCCTTCGACCTTCAGGCTCTCCAGCCTGCGGGAACGCCACATCTCGGGCAGCACCGCCACTGCTTCGACGGAGTCCAGCGCCAGCACCGGCAGATTGGCCCGCTTCGGCACCAGTGCCCGCATGTCCGTCACGCTCAGATGCTGCTTCCCGTCTTCTGTCTTGATCTCAAAACGGCTCGCCAGCTCGACCCGCTCCGCCAGCGGCACCGTCGCCGTCAAACGCCCGCCAGTCAACGTGAGGTGATCGAAGCTGACCCGTTCCCAGACCGGTGGCTCGCTCACGCCGCTGCCCGTTTCCGCCGCAAGTTCGGTCACCTGGTCAAACCAGGGACCGTTTTCCGTTGTGAGGTTCACGTCCGGCTCCGTGACCGTCAGGGACTCGACGCGCCAGCGGTCACGCAAGTCATCCGGCACCACTTCCAGCGCGACCGCCTTCAGCACGACAAATGGAGGCGGCGGCGCTTCCGCAGCGGCGCGATCCCAGCGCAGTTCCACGTCCCGGACCTCCAGGCGCTGCTTCAAGGCAGAACTCACGCCCTCCTGCGCGACCGCCAGACCTTCGAGCGTGGCCCCCCAGGTGAATCCGCCCGCGAGAGGCGCGATCTTCGTCTCCGCCACATCCACGCGCCCATCCGTCACGACCAAGCGGTCCACCTGCGCCTTCCATGCGACCGGCGAAGACGATCCCACCTGCGACTCCGCCTTCGGCATCAGCACCTCCTCCAGCGCCAAAGTCCACTCGATCTCGGGTTTCGACACCGCAGCCGCTTTCACACGCCACAGACCATCGTCCTCCTGGGTCGCATCAAAATCCAAAGTCGCCACGCTGATGCGACCCGGGCCGGACCCGGGTTCAAGGACAACATTTTTCAGATGCAGTTCGTGACTGCCACCCGCAGCGAGTCCGCCGCTGGAAACCACCAGCCCCCTGCCCTGCCACTCCAACTCAAAACCACCTCGCAGTGGCACCGGCAGAGGCAGCCATGCCAGATCCACGCGACCGCCCTCGATCCGTGCCTCCTGTAACGCGATTCTCCCGTTCTCGAATTCACCGCTGGCCGTCAGTCGGCGGATCAAGCGATGCTCCCGCCAGTTCAGTTCCGATACCTCGACAAAGATCTTCGCCCCCTCACCCATGTGTCCGGACAACCGGCCGCTCACCAGTGCTTCGTGGGCTTCATCATGCACGGTGAAACGTGTGGCCCCCAATTCCACGGCATCCACACGCCAGGGCGTTGCAGCGCCGGGGCCGTTTCCATCCCCCGGGCTTGTGAGCAGACTCAGCGGCACGTCCACCTCGGCACCGCTGATCTTGAGCTTCCCCACGTTCTTCGCACGCAACTCACGCCACACCGGCCTCCACTCGATCTCACCCACCTCCGCGAGGCGGTGGGCCGTCGGCGCATGGGTGACATCAGCACCCTGAACGCGCAGTACGCCGTCCTGCCAGTCCAGAGCCTTGATCTGCGTCCGGAAATCTCCGCCAGCACGCAGCAGCACCGCATTCACCAACAGCACCCGCTCTTTCCAGCCGAAGTAAAGCAGCGCAGAAACGATCACCAACGCGATCATGGTCAGACGCACCAGCCAACGCAGCCAGCGGCGTCGTTTCGGAGCTTTGGGTTCGTCTTCCACAGGTCGTCACAGAAGCACCCCGGAGGAAAATGAAAAGCCCGGCTTCCCGCATGGGCGGAAAGCCGGGCCGTGATTTCAGATCCGACCTCGGGCTACTTGTTCAGCACCAGCTTCATGGCGCCGTCGCGGATGTCCAGAGACTGGATTCCGTCCAGGAACTTCTGCAGGGCCGGATCGGACTCGACATTCTCCGCCACCAGATCGACGCCCTTGATGTCGCCCAGCCAGCTGTTCGGCAGCGAGATGCCACCCAGGCTCAAATCATCGAGCTTCAGGGAGAGCTTGTGCTCCGGCGTCAGGCTGGTGCCGAAGGTGAAGCGCAGGCGGATTTTCTTGTTCGGTGCCACGGGGAAATCTTCCGGCGCGGTCAGGATGATCGCGGCGGACACATTTCCGTTTCCAAACCTCACCTGCACGGTCTCCCCCAGCTGCTGCTCGGCCAGGTAGGCGTTCACCTCCCGCTCCGTGAGCAGGATCGTGCGGTTCACCTCGTCGGGAGGAATCGCGGACGGATCGCTGAGGGCGCGGAGTTTGCCGTCGAATGCCGCCTGCTCAGTCGCCGTCAGGCTAACCGGCGTGATGGGCGAGGGATAAAAGGTGTGCTTGACCCAGTAGGCCGTCGTGGCGGCGGCGATGCCCGCGCAGCCGAGAACGACGGCGAGGGTGATGAGAACGATTTTCTTCGTGGAACGCGCCCGTGGGGCGGCGGGCGCAGCGGCGGTGGACTCGATGTGGTTTTGCATGGCGGTGTCTTGGTCGTTAGCGGGGCGAGAGTATTCGACCGGGTTTGATCCGACTTTTACAACTTCCGCTGAGATTTCTCTCCTCAAGCATCAGGAAACGGGACTCGATGACACCGCCGCGAGCTTCCCGTCCTGCGTGTCGATCTGCACCTTCAGCCGCCCGAATTCCTTCTTGTAGCTCCAGCCGACCTCGGCTTCCCAACTCGTCGCACTCTTCTGCTTCAGCGTGCGGAGCTGCAAAACGAAGGCCGCCAAGCGTGATTCGGGGTCCACGATGGTGTGGTCGGGATCGATGTCCTTCAGGTTCAGCGCGTTGACGAATTTCAGCTTCAGATCGCTGAATCGCCCCGAAAACTCGTCGCTGGCCGGAGTCATGCCGTCGCGGTTCACCTCCCCCAGCACGATGGAGTAGCTCTTTGCCACGCCCGGATTCAGTTCAGGCAGCTTGGAGATGAGGTGGCGCACCGCAGCCTCACCGGCATCGCATTCGAAGAGATTCACGGGCATCCGCCCCCCGTCGGAGGAATCGCAGGCGGCGAGTCCGAGGCAGAGAGCGGCAAAAAAAGCGTGGCGGCGGGTCATGGCGGCGTTCATCGCATGGAATACGCGGCTTGGCAACGCGTCGCCGCTCGCCATGCTCACGGACTCATGTTCGACATCCGTGAAAAGCCCAACATGGTCGAGCGCGCCTTCCTCATCGGCGCCTATTTCGACCGCCGCGAAAAACAGCCCGCCTCCGACCTCCTGGAGGAACTCGGGGAACTGGTCGGCACGCTCGGCATCGAGGTCATCGCTAGCGAGCTCGTCTTTGCCCGCGAGCACACCGCCCGCTACCTCATCGGCAGCGGCAAGTCCGCCGAACTCATGAAACAGGCGAAAGAACTCGGCGCCGACTGCATCGTCTGGGACAACGAACTCAGCCCCGCCCAGCAGCGGGCCTGGGAAAGCGAGGGCGCGATCTGCGTGATCGACCGTCACGAGGTCATCCTCGACATCTTCAACATGCGCGCCAAAACCCGCGAGGCTCGCCTCCAGGTGGAGCTCGCCCGGCTCGAATACTCCATCCCCCGCCTCACCCGCATGTGGCGCCACCTTGACCGTCAGGGCGGTGGTGCCGGCGGTGGCCAAGGCGGTGCCGGTGCGGCGCGTGGAGAAGGCGAAACGCAGCTCGAAGTGGACCGCCGCCTCGCCAGCAAGCGCCTCGATAAGCTGCGTGCCGATCTCGAGGATGTGAAGCGCCAGCGCGACACCATGCGCAAGGAGCGCAGCCGCGTGCCCGTGCCGCATGCCGCCATCGTCGGCTACACCAATGCCGGCAAGTCCTCCCTGCTCAACCGCCTGACCGAATCCGACGCCTACGTCGAAAACAAGCTCTTCGCCACGCTGGACACCACCACCCGGCGCATGGAGCTGCCGGACGGCCAGCCCCTGCTCGTCACCGACACCGTCGGCTTCATCCGCAATCTTCCGCACGACCTCGTGCAATCCTTCCGCGCCACGCTTGAAGAGGCCAATCAGGCCGACTTCCTCATTCACGTCATTGATGCCAACTCCGCCCAGGCGCTCGAGTTTTACACCACCACCACCCAGGTGCTCGCTGAACTCGGCGCGGGCGAAAAGAAAGTCCTGCTCGTCCTCAACAAGGTGGATCTCGTCGATGACCTGCGGCTCAACGAACTGAAACGCGACTTTCCCGGTGCGGTCCTCATTTCCGTCAAGACCGGTCAGGGCATGGACGACCTCCTGCATCGTCTGCATGACTTCATGATCGACCGCGTCGTCCGCCTCAGCCTCGACCTGCCGCTCGACCGCATGGACCTCGTCGCCCTCGCCCATCAAGAGGGCAAAGTGCTCAGCGAGGACTACGAATCCGGCCGCGCACAAATTCAGTGCGTCATTCCGAAGCGGATCGAAAACCGCTTTGCCGACTTTTTACCCGCCACGCCAGAACTGACTGGCCGAAACAAAGGAAAGAAGTAAAAAGGCCCGATTAGCGTCGATTAGTGATTCCTTCGTTTTTTCTCACCTCATGTTCTCACTCGCCAACAAAACCGTCATCATCACCGGCGCCGGCTCCGGCATCGGCCAGGGCATCGCCATCCTCTTCGCCAAACAGGGCGCCCATGTCGAAGTCTTCGATCTCAAACAGGAATCCGCCCAGGAAACCGTGGATACGATCACCGCCGCCGGCGGCAGCGCAAACGCCACCGCCTGCGACGTCGGCGACTATGCCGGCGTGAAGACCCTTTTCGACGCCGTCGCCGCGAAACACGGCAAGATCGACATCCTCGTTAACAACGCCGGCATCGCCCACATCGGCACCGCCTTGACCACCACGGAGCAGGACATGGACCGCCTGCACAACGTGAACATCAAAGGCGTGCACGCCTGCGCCCAGGCCGCGCTCGCTCACATGGTCACCCGCAAAAACGGCGTGATCCTGAACATGTGCTCCATCGCCGCCCAGATCGGCCTCGCCGACCGCTTCGCCTATTCGATGACCAAAGGTGCCGTGCTCATGATGACCTACTCGATCGCGAAAGACTTCATCAAAGACGGCATCCGCTGCAACTGCATCGCCCCCGCCCGCGTCCACACGCCCTTTGTCGATGGCTACCTCGCCAAGACCTATCCCGGCCAGGAGGCCGAGATGTTCCAAAAGCTCAGCGAAGCCCAGCCCATCGGTCGCATGGCCAAGCCGGAAGAAATCGCCGCGCTCGCCCTCTACCTCTGCAGCGACGAAGCCTCCTTCGCCACCGGCACGAACTACACCCTCGACGGCGGCGCGGTGAACCTGCGCTGAGCCGACCCCACTACAATTCGTAGCCTCACGCGCGAATTGCCTCGCTATTCGCGCGGCCCGCTCGCTGGTGTGTGAATGGTCGAACTCATGAATGCAATGGAGCGGGACGGGTGGGCGGCGATGCCGGGATGCGTGAGCGATGCCGATTCGCGGAGATTGAAGCAGGAATGCGAAACGGCTGAGGCGGCGGGCGCATTCCACCGCGCTGGCGTGGGGCGTGGTGAGAATCGGCAGGTCCGTGAGGCGATTCGCAGCGATCATGTGCTGTGGCTTCAGACCGGGGAGTTGGCCGTGGAGCAAGGGCTCTACTTGGCGAAGCTCGAACTGTTGCGCTTGGCGCTGAACGAGCGGTTTTTCCTCGGCCTGTTCGATTTTGAAGGGCACTTCGCGATCTACCCGGAGGGCGGTTTCTACAAGGTGCATCTCGACCGCCCCACCGGCACCCATGACCGCATCATCACCGTGATCCTTTACCTGAATCCCGACTGGCAGCCGGGCGACGGTGGCGAACTGAAGCTGTGGACCACCTGCGGAACGCAGGACGGCACGTTTGAACTGATCGAACCGCGCATGGGCACGCTGGTGTGTTTCCTTGCGGGTGATTTCTGGCACGAGGTGCTGCCGGCGTTCAAGCCGCGTATGAGCATCACGGGCTGGTTCAGCCGGGCACACTAGCCATCTTGCTCCTGCAAGATGAGCTGGACGTCAGCGCGGACACCCAGCGCCCTCGAGATTCGAAAGCGGGCATGATTGCGGTTGCGCTGTGTTCCTCTCGCGGGAGCGAGAGGACTACTTTGCTTCGCTGAATCGAACGCCTCTACTTTTTCTCCAGCGACATCAGCTCGATCTTCCGAAACCACACTGGCTGGCCCTCGGCCTGCAGGGCGATGTGGCCGTAGCCGAGCATCACGTCACCGCCCGCGTCGGTGATGTCGCTGGCGGGAGCGATCTTGCAGGCGGGATCGAGCCGTGGCCGCTGGTAACGCAGGACTTCGACCCCGTTGATGCGATGGATGATTTCCTCGTTGCCCCGCACTTCCATCTCAGCGCGCACCCATTCCTCGGCGGGAAAGGTGGGCGAGCTGGATTGGGCGATGTGCTTGGTGAACAGCTCGCCGCCCATCTCGACGTGGGTGCCGGGCGTGCAGAGATTACCGGTGGGGCG
>CAMAZK010000052.1 GCA_945863205.1 Akkermansia muciniphila
CGCACACCGCGCCGCCCGATCTCCCCGCCGTCGCCGTGAAGGTGCAGGCTGCCAAACTGGAGCCGCATGTGGCCACCGAGGAGGTCGTCGGCACCGTGCGTTCCAAACTGCGTGCCATGGTCGAGGCGAAGATCAGCGGGCGCGTGCTCGAATACACCGCCACACCCGGCGCGATGGTGAAAGCGGGCGATCTGCTCGCCCGGCTCGAGAACCAGGAGATTCAGGCCAAGGTCGATCAAGCCAAGGCCATGCTCGATCAGGCCGAGCGTGATTTCGCGCGGCAGAAGCAGCTCATCGCCAGCAATGCGACGACGCGGCAGGACTTCGATGCCGCCGATGCTCGTGTCAAAGTGGCGACCGCAGGCGTGAACGAGGCCGAGACGATGCTCGGCTACGCCAAAGTCACCGCGCCTTTCGACGGCGTCATCACGCGCAAGCTCGCTGACGTGGGCGATCTCGCCATGCCGGGCAAGCCGCTGCTCGAAATCGAAGCGCCGACCGCGCTTCGCTTCGAAGCCGACCTGCCGGAGGCGATTCTGGATCGCATCACGATGGGAGCGAAGATGCAGGTGAAAGTCGCTTCAGTTTCCAATCCACTAGAAGCCACCGTGAGTGAAATCGCCCCCGTGGCCGATCCGGTGAGCCGCACGTTTCAGGTGAAGCTCGATCTGCCGAAGGCGGACGGCCTGCGCACTGGCCAGTTCGGTCGCGTCTCCGTGCCGGTGGCGGAGGTGAAGCTGCTGATGGTTCCCAAGACCAGCGTGATCAAGCGCGGGCAGATGGAACTCGTCTTCGTCGCCAAAGACGGCAAAGCCGCGCTGCGCCTCGTGAAGACCGGGCGTGCGCTCAACGGCAGCATCGAGGTGCTTTCAGGCCTTGAGGAAGGCGAACATGTCGTGATCAGCGACGTGGCAAAACTCGCCGATGGCCAACCCGTGACGATCCAGCCATGAGCGAATCCAAAAGTACAGTAGCCATCTCGCTCCCGCGAGATGAGCCCAGCGCACTCGCCGAAAGCAACGGCTCTCAAAGTTCGGGCACGGTGAGTACTGGTGAAAGCCCTCAGCTCATCTCGCAGGCGCGAGATGGCTACTCTGCTTCGCAGCTCGGGATCGCAGGCAGGATCGCGGCGATGTTCATCGACTCCAAGCTGACGCCGCTGATCGTCATCGCGTCCGTCCTTCTCGGCGCGGCGGCCATTGTGCTGCTGCCGCGTGAAGAAGAGCCGCAGATCAAGGTGCCGATGGTCGATGTGATGGTTTCCATGCCCGGCTCTTCGGCCAAGGAAATCGAAGAACGCGCCACGCGTCCGATGGAAAAGCTGCTGTGGGAGATTCCCGGCGTCGAATACATCTACAGCACCTCGACGGACAGCGAGAGCCTCGTCATTGTGCGCTTCAAGGTGGGCGAAGATCCCGACGTTAGCCTCGTGAGGCTCACGGAGAAGCTGCGCTCGAACTTCGACCGCATCCCGATGGGTGTCAGCGCACCGCTGATCAAGCTCAAGAGCATTGATGACGTGCCGATTCTCGCGCTCACACTGCACAGCGATCGCTATGATCATCTCACACTGCGCCGTCTGGCCGCGCAGATCGACGAAGAGATCAAACAAGTGCCATTGGTGGCCGAAACGACGTTGATCGGCGGTTCGCGGCGCACCGTACGTGTGTTGCTCGATCCCGTGAAGCTCGCTTCGCGCAATCTGAGTCCCGCAGGCCTCGTGCCGATGCTGCAGCAGGCGAACCGGCAGTTCCGCGCAGGCGGACTGACCACTGGGAACAACGAAGTGCTCGTGGAAACTGGCGCTTTCCTGAAGACAGCGCACGAAGTCGGCGATGTCGTCATTGGCGTATTCAGCGGGCGTCCTGTGTATCTGCGCGAAGTCGCCGAGATTGCTGATACGGGCGAGGAACCGACGCAGTACGTGCTTTATGGCCGCGGTAGGTCAGGCATGCTGCCTGACTCCGAGTTGAACGGGCATCCTGCCCGTTCCGAAGCGGGCAGAATGCCCGCGACACTGGATGACGGGCAGAATGCCCGTCCTACAGGGGAAGAACCCGCCGTGACGATCAGCATCGCCAAACGCCCCGGCGCGAATGCGATCAGCGTGGCCGACGAAGTGCTGCGCAAAGTCGATCTGCTCAAAGGCTCCGTCATTCCCGCCGATGTCACCGTCAGCGTCACGCGCAACTACGGCGAGACCGCTGCGGAGAAATCGAACGAGCTGCTGCTGCACATGGGCATCGCCGTGTTCAGCGTGGCGATTCTGATCTGGCTTACCCTTGGCTGGCGGGAGAGCGGCATCGTCGCGGTGGCCATTCCGGCCACGCTGGCGCTCACGTTGCTCGTTTTTTACCTCTACGGCTTCACATTGAACCGAATCACGCTCTTCGCGCTCATCTTCAGCATCGGCATCCTCGTGGATGACGCCATCGTCGTGGTCGAAAACATCGTTCGACACTTTCACCTGCCGCAAAACAAAGGCCGCAACTGGTCCGCCATCGCCGTGGAAGCCGTGGGTGAAGTCGGCAATCCGACCATCCTCGCCACCTTCGCCGTGATCGCTGCCGTGCTGCCGATGGCCTTTGTCGGCGGCCTGATGGGGCCTTACATGCGGCCGATTCCCATCGGCGCGAGCGCCGCCATGTTTTGGTCGCTACTCATTGCGTTCATCGTCACGCCCTGGGCCTCCATTCGCATCCTGCGCTGGGGTGGCAAGTATTCGAAGCTGACCGAAGGCGTCGCCGTCAACGATGGTCACAAGCATCTCGCGTCCGAGCATGCGGAGGACTTTTTCACGAAGCTCTACCGCCGCATGATGGGGCCGCTGCTGCATCACACCGGCTGGCGCTGGGCGTTTCTCATCGGTATCACCGCGCTGCTGCTCGCGAGCATGGCGACGGTCGGACTCGGCTGGGTGAAGGTCAAAATGCTGCCGTTCGACAACAAGAGCGAGTTCCAGGTCATACTGAACATGCCGGAAGGCTCGTCGCTGGAGCAAACGACCGCCGTCGCCCGCGAAATGGCCGCTGTGATCCGCATGGAGCCTGAAGTGACCGATTATCAGGTCTATGCCGGTGTCGCGTCGCCTTACAACTTCAACGGCCTCGTGCGTCACTACTTCATGCGTCGCGGCGCAAACGTGGCCGACATCCAGGTGAACCTCGTCGGCAAGCACGAGCGCAACGCGCAGAGCCACGACATCGCCAAACGCATCCGTCCTGCCGTCACGGCCATCGCAGACCGCTACCAGGCGCGTGTCGCCATCGCCGAGGTGCCGCCCGGACCGCCGGTGCTGCAGACGCTTGTCGCCGAGATTTATGGGCCGAATGAAGAGGCGCGTTTGAAGCTCGCAGAGGAGGTGAAGACCATTTTCAAGTCCACACCCGGCGTCGTCGATGTCGATTGGTACATCGAGGCCGATCAGCAAAAAGCCCGCTTCATCATCGACAAAGAAAAAGCCGCCCTGCACGGCATCAGCGCCGCCACGATCTCGCAGACGCTCAAAATCGCCGTCGATGGCGAAACGGTCGATTTGCTCCATCAGCCCGAGGAGAAGGAAGACGTCAATATTCGCCTCGAACTGCCCCGTTCCGCCAAGACCACGCCCGAAGAGCTTCTCGCTCTGCGCGTGCGCTCCGGCGATGCCAATGCGCTGCCTGAGCCCGGTGCCAGCGGCTCCCCGCTCGTGCCTTTGCGGGAGCTGGTGAAGGTCGAGCACGTCACCGTCGAGAAGAGCCTCTATCACAAGAACCTCATGCCCGTGACCTACGTCATCGGCGACGTGGCCGGCATCGTGGAAAGCCCAGTGTATGCCATCTTCCAGATGAACGAGGCGCTCAAGAAGCTGGACACACGCGAGTTCGGCGGCAGCGGAGCCGAGTTGCAAATCCTCAACGCCTCGATGCCCTTCAACGACGCCGAGCCCGCGATGAAATGGGACGGCGAGTGGCACATCACTATCGAAGTGTTTCGCGACCTCGGCGCGGCCTTCGGTGCATGCATCATCCTGATTTATGTGCTCATGGTCGGCTGGTTCCGCAGCTTCCTGACGCCCGCCATCGTCATGATCGCGATTCCGTTCTCCCTTGTTGGAATTCTCCCTGCGCATGGACTCATGGACGCCTTCTTCTCGGCCACCAGCATGATCGGCTTCATGGCCGGCGGCGGGATTGTCGTTCGTAACTCGATCATCCTCGTCGATTTCATTGAACTGCGTGTGAGTGAAGGCATGGCGCTGAGCGAGGCGGTCATCGACGCCGGAGCCGTGCGTTTCCGCCCGATGCTTCTCACCGCCTTGGCCGTGGTCGTTGGTGCCGCCGTCATCCTCGCCGATCCGATCTTCCAAGGGCTCGCCATCGCCCTCATGGCCGGAGAGATCGCCAGCCTCTTCATCAGCCGCATGGCCGTGCCGGTCTTGTATTACATGGCGAACAAACATTCGCACCCCGAACCCAAAACTACATGAAACCCAACATCGGATCTGCAGACCGCGCCCTGCGCGTCATTCTCGGCCTCGGCATCATCGCCTACGGCATCGTCAATCATACCTGGCTCGGAGCCATCGGCGCTGTGCCACTGCTCACCGCCTTCATTCGCTTCTGCCCGCTCTACGCCCCGCTCGGCATCAGCACCTGCGGCAAAGGCGGCAACGGAGGTGGCGGTTGCTGTGGTGGCGGGAAGTGCGGCTGAGACAGTAGCCATCTCGCTCCTGCGAGATGAGCAAGGCGCTCCCGCACACATCCCAAACTCGAAAACCCAACCGCCAGTAACGCGCTCAGCTCATCATGCGGAGCGATGATGGCTACTTTTATGACACGATTCCTCATTCCCATCGCCATCGGAGCTGCACTTGGCTCCGCCATGGGCTACTTCGGTCAATGCACTTCCGGTACCTGCCCGCTGACCTCGACGTGGTGGCGCGGTGCGCTCTACGGCGGATTTCTAGGCCTCATGTTCGCTTTCAGTTCACGTCACTAGACCACATCACCTGATGAACCCACGGTACATCGCCGAAACCACCAAGACTCCGGCCCAGGCCGTGATCGACCTCGAAGCCTCCGTCAAACAGCACGGCTATGGAGTGCTGCACATCTACGATTTGAAGGCCACGCTCGCCAGCAAGGGCTTCGACCTGCCAAACGCCTGTCACATCCTCGAAGTCTGCAATCCAAAGCAGGCCGCCGCCGTGCTCACAGCCGACATGGGCATGAACATCGCCCTGCCATGCCGCATTTCCGTTTATCAGGACAACGGCAAGACCCTGATCGGCATGGTGCGCCCATCGGCGCTGCTCGCATCCCTCTCTGAAGCTGAGGAATTGAAAAGTATCGCCGAGCAGGTCGAGAAGGACACGATCGCCATCATCGAGGCGGCGAAGTGACATAAAAAAGCGGCAACCCGTTGCCGGGATGCCGCCGTGAATTTCTTGGGGAGTTTCTGGAGGAGGGCGCTTAGTAGCGACCACCGCCGCCGCCACCACCACCGTAGCCGCCACGGCCACCGCCGCCGCCGCCGCCGCCGCCACTTGGACGTTCTTCCTTCGGACGCGCTTCGTTGATGGTGAGATTGCGACCGCCGTAGTCTTTCTCGTTGAGACCACGGATGGCTTCATTCATTGCGCTCTGTGAGTCCATGGTGACAAAGGCAAAGCCGCGTGGACGGCCGGACTCGCGGTCCATGGGCAGATGGACGTCGGTGACGGTGCCGTAGTCATTGAAGAGGGTGCGGATGTCGTCCTCGGTGGCGTTGAAGGGCAGGTTGCCCACATACATTTTCGTGTTCATATCTTTTATTCGTTGGCCGTTCGCCTGCGAGGGTCAGAAAAAGCTCCGGTTGCGGATTTCAGAACACCAACGAATCAAAATGAATCACCTGATGAACAACTTAGTTGGTCTTCACCAGGTTAACTTGCACGGCCCTGTCGTCGTAAAGCGAGAGAATAGCAAACGATTGCTCGGATCAGATGCGGCCTGTGCAAAGAGAAGCGGCATCCCGTTTCCAGGATGCCGCCGAAAGTAAGTTTGATGAAGAGGTTCAGGAATTAGTAACGGTCACGACCGCCACCGCCGCCGCCACCACCACCGTAGCCGCCGCGACCACCGCCGCCGCCACCACCACCACCGTAGCCACCGCCGCCGCCTGGGCGCTCTTCCTTCGGACGAGCCTCGTTGATGGCGAGGTTGCGACCGCCGAAGTCCTGGCCGTTCTGTCCGCGAATCGCGGCTTCCATTGCGGACGTGGAGTCCATGGTGACGAAGGCAAAGCCACGCGGGCGGCCTGAGTCACGGTCGATCGGGAGGAAGACATCCGTCACTGTGCCGTATTCGGAGAAAAGGCTGGTGATGTCCTCGGCAGTGGCGCTGAAGGGCAGATTGCCCACATACATTTTGGTGTTCATTTCGATTTTTGGGTTCAGTCAGCCTGCGCCAGGGCTTGAAGCAAGTTCCGTTATCGGATTTCAGAACACCAAAGTAACAACCTGATGAGCAACTTAACTTAGCCTTGATCAGGTTAACGTGCGGCGGATCTCTCGTCTGCATTCCGTGAATAGCAAACGATAGTTTTAGCGCATTTCCGCTCAGCCTTGCCGTGATTCGGTGCCGTCGATGATGAGTCCGGCGGGTGGGATGGGGCCGACCATTCCCTCCTCGCCAGAAGAGCCATGGGGCTCCGGCCGCGCTCCTGTGCCGCGCATGTTGATGATCTTTTTCATCAGATCGAACCAGAACTGCGCACCCAGCGCGGCAGCCGCCGCGGCCATCAGCCAGCCCAGAAGGCTCTCAAAAAGGGTGCCGACGGGGTGTTGCGCCCAGGATTTTGACGTGGTGCTGTTCCAGCCGACAGGGAAGCCGGCTTCGGAGATTTTTGTCACCGCTTCGTCAAATTCGGCCCGCCTGTTTGTGGCGGCGTTGTCCCCGCTGACGGAGGCTTCGGCTTTTTGCACGAAAGCGGTGCGGAGTTCGTCGTTGGTCGAAAGCGCCCGGGTGATGGCGATGACGTTCAGATTGCAGGCGACGGCCAGAGCGAGGCCCAGGCCGAAGTTCCACACCTGGGTGAGGCGCTTGTACCAGCCGGAGGCACGGTTCATCATGGAGTCGTACCACTGACCGGCGAGGGACTGGAACAAGCTCAGGGGTTCCTGGCCCGGCAGCAGGTTTCGCTCCGCGTCACGGCTGAGCGCCTGCAGGGCGCCGCGAGCCTGCGGCGGCAGCGCGGAGATGCCTTTTTGGATCTGCTCCCAGCGGGTCTCGGCCCGGGCCTCGGCGCCTTTGGTCTCCAGAAGATCCATGAGCACCTGCCCGAACTGGCCGCTCGGCAGGTAGGAGGGGAAATCCTTCGCCTGGCTGGCATCCTCGGTGGAGCGCCTGCTCATGCAGGCCATCAAGGGGTGTTCGACAAAGTCCTTCAGGGGCTCCGCATCGTGTCCGTGGCCGGTGTTCGGCAGCAGATGGGAAAGCGCCCTCCAGAGCATCTTTCCGCGGGCGTTGCTCCAGGAGAGGACCATCTCGCTCGTGGTGGAAACCAGCACACTGAAGAGGAAGAAGATGAACGAGAGACCGAGGGCGACGTCGAGTGTCTGGAGCATGGCGGGCGGAAGAGGATCTTGGTCTTTGAGCCGGACTGGGGCCGCGAATGAAGAAATCCGAAATCAGAATGACGAATGAATCACAATCAGGTCATTCGGCAGTCCTCATTCGGGTTTCGTCATCCCCGCCGCAGGCGGTCAGTGCATCTCCACATCGCAGTGGCCGAGGCCGCCGCGGTAGTAGTTGAACTGAACGTTGGGGTGGTCGGCCAGCAGCGACATGGGCACGGCGCTGTCTGCGAGACGCTTCGAAATCATGAGCGCGGTGAGGCGCTGGCCCAGCGGATTGTCATGCATGCCAGCGTGCCAGATGCTGACTTTCTCCGCCATCCAGGTTTCCTTGGGGCCGACGGTGATCGCCATCTTCGGCACCATGGTGATGTTTCCACCGCCGGAGGTGCGGGCGTTTTGAGCGAGGGTGACGGGGTGCAGTTCGACGACGCGGGTGGCCAGCTTGCGATATTCGGCGGGTGGCGGCGGCTCGTTCTTCCACTTGCCGGTGCGCTTGGGCGGATCGTTGAAGGCCCAGTGCTTGATGTCTCCCTGGCCGCCCTGCATCACGATGCAGCGCACGCCGCTCTGCCAGCTCTTCACGTACTCGGCGACGTTCGCCTTCGGAAAATGCAGTTGGGAGTCCGGCATGCAGAGTTTTTTCTGCATGCGGTCGAAGCACAGGTGCCGGTCCGCACGCTCGAAGGAAAGCGGATGCTCCATGGTCACCTCCTTCTTCGTCTCCTCGTCGTACCACTCGTCCATGCCCCAGAAGTGGCCGTCCTTGATGGAGATGCCCAGGTCGTTGATGAGGCGGGCGACGAGCGGGAGCTGCTCCGTGGGGCCGATGGGGCCGCAGATGCCAGTGGGATTGTCAGGAGTGGCCTGCTTCCAGGCGTGGATGTATTCGAGGGCCTCGGCGAGGTAAAAATCCTCCAGCGTGTCATACATCACGACTTTGAACCCCGGGCGGGAGAGCTGGCGGAGGTCGCGCTCGGTCAGTCGCGCTGCGTCATTGATGAGATCGTAATCCAGGGTGGTGTAGTCCCACCAGTCCGGGGCGATGTGGCTGATTTTGCGCGGCATGCTCGTGATTGGGTTGTTGAAGAAGGGATATTCGGGGAGAACGGCCCGTTTGCCAAGACCTCATCACCGGATGATCGAAAAAAGCGCGGACACCCTGCCGTCGAGACCGGAAACAGAGCACGAGCCACCTTGACCTCGCGAGTTCATCCGCCTACCTGCACTCATGGACGACGCCACCCTGCTGAATCATCCCGATGCGCTGACCCGCCTGCGCTACATCGTGCACCGCCTCCGTGCACCGGGCGGCTGCCCGTGGGACATGGAGCAGACGCACGAGTCACTGATCCCGCATGTCATCGAAGAGGCCTACGAAGTGGCGGAGGCCATCCGCGGCGGCAATGTCGCCGAAATTTGCGATGAACTCGGTGACCTGCTGCTCCAGCCCGTGCTGCACGCCGAGATCGCCAGCGAGTCCGGCGCCTTCGACCTGGACAAAATGGCCCACGGCCTCTGCGAGAAGCTCATCCGGCGGCATCCGCACGTTTTTGGAGAATCCAGCGCCGCCACCAGCGACGCGGTGCTTTCGCAGTGGGACGCCATCAAGCGTGTCGAAAAAGGCACCGAAAACGAAGGCCTGCTCCATGGCACTGGCGGCGGCCTCCCGGCGCTGATGCGGGGTCAGAAACTGCAAAAAAAGGCCGCGAGGGTCGGCTTCGACTGGCCGAACGCGAAACCCGTCTTCGACAAGATTCGCGAGGAAACGGCGGAGCTCGAAGAAGCCGTCCAAAGCGGCGACAAAGCCCACATCGCGGAGGAAATCGGCGACTTGTTCTTCAGCGTCGTCAATCTGGCCCGCAAGCTCGGCATCGAGTCCGAATCCGCGCTGGCCGCCGCCAACGACAAGTTCGTGAACCGTTTTCACGCGATGGAAAAGCGCCTGCGGGAGCAGGGCAGGGAGCTCGGCACGCTCAGTCTCGCGGAGATGGACGAGGCGTGGGACGCGGTGAAGAAGCAGTAGCGCTCCATCATGCTTCTCGGCGGCTTTTCATTCACTCGACTCTGGGCGCAGGTGCGCTCGAAATCCTGGCTCTGGCTGTTTCGGCGGCAGCAGATCGAGGACGGCGGGCGCCTGCTGAAGCATGGCGACGTGGGACTGGCGGGCGTGAGCGTCTGCTCGGCGGATGAGGTGGAGATCATCGCGGGCGTCGGAGCGGGCCTTTTCAGCACGGCTTCCGTCACGGTGCATCTCCGCATGCGTGAGGACGGCACCCTGTCGATGACTTCCCACTGCACCTGCGTGCAGGGAACGCTCTGCCAGCATGCGGCTGCGGTCATGCTGATGCTCGATGTCGAGGAGGGCCGCCTGCGGATCGAAAAGATGGCACGCGTGCAGGAAAAGGCCTCGCCCGCGCCCGAGGAGGCACCGGAGGAGGATCCACCCGAGCCGGCAGTGGCGGCCGAGCAGCAGCCGACGGCGGAGCCGAAACCCGTGCTCGTGGTCCGGCGCATCACGGTGCAGGTGCCGAAGATCACGGCGAAGCGCGGCATCGGCGGCTGGGACCAGCGCAGCATCGCCATCGCACGGCCCTGCGCGGAGTATGACGGCTGTCCGCGTCGCTTTGAGATGCTTGTGCGCAGTCCGGCTCATCAGTGGGCCGACGACGACGGCGAGCCGCGCACCCTCGTGCGCAATCAGCGCTCCGAGCGCCTGCTGCTCACCGATTTGTCGTCGCTGGGTTTCAAACCCTTCGCTGAGGCGCTCCCGGGAGCTAGGGCGGAGGAGTCCACCCTCGGCTTCATGGCTGCGGAGGGTGACCAGTCCTTGTTCTGGGCGCAGTTTCTCAAAGACCAGGTCAAGAAGCTGCGTGAAACCGGCTGGCGTGTCGAAGTGCCGGACGACATCGGGTTCAAGATTCACGAGGCCGACGAAGATGCATGGTTCAGCGACCTGCGGGCCGACACGGGCGGGCGGGACTGGTTCGCGCTCGATCTCGGCGTGGAGATCGAGGGGAAACGCATCTCCCTCGTGCCGCTGCTCGTCGATTGCATCGATCAGGGGCTCACGGCCGAGGTTCTGGAAAAAAACCTCGACCAGCGCTTTCTGCTCTCGCTCGGCAGTGACAGTGACGGCGTGCTCTCCGTGCCGGCGGCCCGTCTGCTGGTGCTGCTGCGTTTCTTTGAGGAACTCCTCGCCACCCGCCCCGTGCGCATGGACGGCAAGCTCCAGATCGACAAGCTCCGCGCCGCACAGCTCGCCACGCTCGACGGGCTGCCGATCAGTGCGCCCGAGGAGCTCTCGGCGCTTTCGCAGCAGCTCGAAAATTTCCAGCGGATCGCCCTGATCGAACCGCCGGCGTCGCTGAAGGCCAGCTTGCGCGACTATCAGCGGGAAGGCGCCTCGTGGATGCAGTTTCTCCGCGAATTCGGCCTGCACGGTATTTTGGCGGACGACATGGGCCTGGGCAAGACGCTGCAAACTCTCACGCACATGCTCATCGAAAAGGAGAGCGGACGCATGCAGCACCCCAGCCTCATCGTGGCTCCCACCAGCGTCCTGCGGAACTGGATCAACGAAGCGATCAAGTTCACGCCCACGCTGAGTTTGCTGCTGCTGCACGGCCAGTCGCGGAAGAGCGACTTCCGCTTCCTCAAGCGCTACGACCTCGTGGTCACCAGCTACCCGCTGCTCGTGCGGGATGCGGACGTGCTGCGGGATCAGGAGTGGCACGTGATCGCGCTCGACGAGGCGCAGAACATCAAGAATCCGAAAAGCCTCGCCGCGCAGGTCTGCAGCACCTTGAAGGCGAAACACCGCCTCTGTCTGAGCGGCACGCCGATGGAGAACCACCTCGGCGAGCTGTGGAGCCTCTTCAACTTCCTCATGCCCGGCCTCCTCAGTGATGCGGACACCTTCCGCCAGCACTACCGCAATCCCATCGAGCGCGATGCCGACGAGGAGCGCCAGACTCAGCTCCGCACGCGCATCCAGCCGCTGCTGCTGCGCCGCACGAAGGACGCCGTGGCCAGGGAGCTGCCGCCGAAGACCGAGATCCTCAACACCATCGAACTCGGCAGGGCGCAGACCGATTTGTACGAGACCATTCGCGCCGCCATGGACGAGCGCGTGCGCGAGGCCATCGCCGCGAACGGGCTGGACCGCTCCCAGATCGTCGTGCTCGACGCGCTGCTGAAGCTCCGCCAGGTCTGCTGCCATCCGAAGCTCCTCAAGCAGGAAACCGCGCAGAACGTGGAGGAATCGGCCAAGACCGCCTTCCTCATGGACGAGCTGCTGCCGGAGCTGATCGCGGAAGGCCGCCGCATCCTCATTTTCTCACAGTTCACGGAGATGCTGGCGCTCATCGAGGCCGGGCTCAAAAAAGCGGGCACCAAGTTCGTCAAGCTCACCGGCAGCACGCGTGACCGCGAGACGCCGATCCGGGAATTCCAGGCTGGAAACATCCCCGTTTTCCTCATCAGCCTCAAAGCCGGCGGCGCAGGCCTGAATCTCACCGCCGCCGACACGGTGATCCATTACGACCCGTGGTGGAACCCGGCCGTCGAAGCCCAGGCCAGCGACCGTGCGCACCGCATCGGCCAGACGAAGCCCGTCTTCGTCCACAAGCTCATCTGCGAAGGCACGATCGAGGAGCGCATCGTCAAACTGCAGCAGCAGAAAGCCGCGCTGGTCGAAGGACTGCTCACCGGCCGCACCGACAAGCTCCAGCTCACCCAGGCGGACATCCAGGCGCTGTTTGCGGTGGCGTGAGGCGTGAGGCGGACACTCCTGTCTGCCCGTCTCTCTTGCTACGAACGGATCGTCTCCAGCTTCGCGGCGCTTTCCTTCCAATCGACCTCGTGCGGCAGGCGCTTCGTGGCGGCGGCGATGGCGGCGGTCACGCCGGCGGCTTCGCCCATCGCCACGGAGTTTCCCGTCACGCGATAGCTCGCATGCGCGATGAAATCCCCGCTGATGCAGCGGCCAGCCATCATCAGGCCATCGACATCCCTGGCGATCAGCGCCCGCAGCGGGACATCGTAGGGCTTCACTTTCACGCCCGCGTTGCTGTAGGCGGCCGTTTTGTTTGCCTCCTTGCTCAGAGCGTGGATGTCCACCGGGAAAGTGGGGCGCACGACCGCGTCTTCATAGCGCACGCCCGCGATCAGATCGTCCTTGTTAACGGTGTAGCGTCCGGCGATGCGCCGCCCGTCGCGCACGCCGATCTGCTCGGCGGTGGCGGCGATCTGCAGGCCTTCCCAAGGGCCGCCGAGCTTGCGCAGACCGTTCACGATCTTGTGCAGCTCCGCGCGGGCCTGCACGGTGGCCTCCGTGATCTTTGCGGCGTCAAAGCAGGGCACGCCGTACTGATGGTTCATCATCACCAGCAGCAGATCGTCCCGTACCTGCCACAGCGTCGGCTTGGAGTAGGAGGGGAAGTGCTCGGTGCGCTTGATCTCCGCCAGAAAGGCGTCTTTCGCGATTCCATCCGCCTTGCTGGGGTCGGATTTGTGAATGAAGGCCGCCAGCGCGTCCGCGTCCCGGCAGACGAGCAGTGCGTTCAGCGACATCGGCTGGCAGGGGCAGGCCTCCGCCTCCCCGTATTCAAAGGCGCAGCCCGCCAGAGCGCCGAGATCTCCATCTCCTGTCGTGTCGATGAAAACCGGCGCTCGCCAGGCCTGGCGACCGCTTTTCGACTCGGTCACGGTCGTCGCGAGGCGTTTCCCTTCGCGATAGGCCGCCGCCACGCGCGTGTGAAGCTGAAACTTGATGCCGGCCTCCACGAAAAGTTCTTCAAGCAGCAGTTTCATGCCCTCCGGTTCATAGACCACGCTGCCCTTGCTCGTGCCGCGGCGCATGCCGCGTGCGTCGAGGCGCTTCAGCAGCTCTTGATTGAAGCCCGGCTTGTCGAAATCGAGCAGGTAGCCCAGCAGGCCGGCTGTCCACACGCCGCCCAGGCAGCCGCGCCATTCGAACACGCGCACCTTTGCGCTCGCACGAGCCGCCGTGATCGCCGCCGCGATCCCCGCAGGCCCAGCGCCGCACACGATCACATCCGCGTCTTCGACGAGCGGCAGGTCGCGAGCTTCTTCGTGGAACTGGCCCGCGATGGTTTTTTCCACCTCCGCCGCACTCATCACGCCCGGCGTGACGAGCGCCCCGGAGAAAGCAGCACGGAGGAAGGAGCGGCGTTTGAGGTCGGCTGGAGTGTCCATGCGGCGACTCAATCACAGACCAAAGGCCGTGTCCATCTGCGCGGACACACCTTTGAGATACTCCAGATCACCTCCGGCGACTTCGGCGGCCAGCCAGCCGTGGTAGTTGATCTCCAGCAGGGCTTTGCGCACGTCGGCGTAGTCGATGTCCCCTTCGCCGATGGGCGTGAACTTGCTCTCGGCACGCGAAAAGCCCTTCACGTCGAGCTTGAGCACTCGATGGCCGAGCTGGCGGATCCAGTCGCCCATGCTGCCGTATTTCCAGTGGTTGCCGATGTCGAACTGCATGCCCACCCAGGGCGAGCGGAATTCATCGACGTACTTCACAAACTTGTCCGCCGTCTGATCGTGCCCGCCGTCATGGTTGTAGCAAAACTGGTTCCAGACGTTTTCGATGACGATCTGCACGCCCAGTTCCGCCGCCAGCGGCACCGCTTTGGCGATGTTTTCCACCGAGCGCGGCCAGATTTCATTCTCCGGGCCGTCTTCGCCCTTGCCCACGACGAGCAGCACGCTGTGGCCGCCGACCTCGCGCGTCTGACGCAGCGCCAGCTTGAGATTTTCCAGCGCCTTCGCACGCGTGGCGGCATCCGCGCTGGTGTGGCGCACGCTCCAGTGCTCCCCGCACACGCTGCCGTCCACCGGCAGTCCTGATGCGGCAATCGCGGCCTTCGTTTCGGCCACATCGTTGCCGGGGAATCCCATCTCCACGCCTTTGAAGCCGGCTTCTTTGGCGATCTGGAATTTCTCCGTGAGGTTCGCGCCGCTTTTGATCATCCCGATCTTGAGCGTCTTGTAAATGCGGCCCGCCAGCGCGTCCGGAGCATCAGGCGCGGCGAAGGCGCTCTTCGTGGCCGGCAGCAGCGCACCCGCGGTGACGAGGGAGGCGTGGCGGAGGAAATGACGGCGGCTGAAATCGGTGGTGTGACTCATGGTGGATCACAAAACGTCACTCCGGCCCCGATCCATTCAAAGACTCGACCTGCACGGCCACCGCCTCGTCACAGGTCTTCAAGGCCTCGCGGAGTTTCTCGCGGTCACCGCCCGCCGCCTTGATCAAGCGCTGCGCGATGGCAACGGCAGCCTCGAACTTGCCGTCGCCGTCCGCATCGATCCAGACGGGATTGGTGGAGCCGATGACCCGCGAAGTGAATGTCTTGCTGGTCGGTTGATACGGCTGCGGGATTTCCCAAAACGGTTCCGTCACCCCCGGACCGGTGGCGACCACGACCAGATGCACGTCGTGAGCCGGTTTCGGGATCTCCCAGGTGACTCGCGCCTTTTCACCCGGACGGTGATCGTCCGTGATCTTCTGCTCGCGAATCACCTGGCCGTTTGCATACAGCTCGATGTGATCCGCCTGCACCCAGGCCGGACCTGACACGGCGGCTTCCACTTTGATTTTCCCCGGCAGTCCGCTGGCCAGATCACCCACGCCGAAGCGATCCTGCACGACGACCTGCACCAGCAGGCCGAGGCTCACCAGCAGCCGCCCCTCCTGATAGCTGCGCCAGACCTCGTCGAGATCGAGGTTCGCGGGATCGCCATCCTTCGCGGCGACGTAGGTGCGGCCCTGACCGAGGATGAAGCGGTTCACATCATGCGTGTCGCTGGAGGCGACGGCGGCGATGCGATGGCCGCGATTCAGCAGCGCAAACCAGTCACGATAGAGCAGGTGAATGTCCGACTGCATCGCTCCCGAGGTGATGACCTCCATCGCGTCAATGTCTAGCGCGTCCGCCTGGCGGTGCTTCCCCGTCTTCGGATTGAACTGCACGCCGCCGAGCGGGATGAAGCCGCTGTGCACGTCACGCGGATGATTCAGCGTGATGACCTGCACGCCCGGGGTCGCCCGGATTTCCGGCAGCAGCTTGGACCAGTCCTCCTGCTGATGATTCACCACCTTCGCGTCCGCTTGAATCGGGAAGGCGTTGAAGTGGCCGTGCTTCGTCGTGACCTCGTTGCCGATCACCGGAGTGAAGCGATCCGCCACGCCCATGCTCGTGGCGCTCGGTGCGTAATCCGTGTGGTGATTGTGATCCGTGGCGACGGCCAGCTCGATGCCTTCTCCCGCGATCGTGAGCATGCGCTCCTCGATCGTCGCATCGCCATGGCCGCTGTGCGTCAGCGTGTGAATGTGGCTGTCCGCCGCGATCCAGCCGCTGGTGTCCACTTCGCGCCGGAGTTTCAGCGCCACCGGCTTCGTATCGCCTTCCTTGGCTGAAACCGCGGCGGTTTCGACGCTCCACTCGAATCCGCGTCCCGCATGGAGACGGTAGTCACCCGGCGGCAGCGACAGCGTGACCCTGCCGTTCCGCGTGTAAACCACGCCGACGCGCACGGCCACGGCTTCCGCAGGCTCGGCACGCAGCGGCTGCAGGGTGCCGTCCGTGCGCGTCACTGTTAGCCGGCATGGCAGCGCGGCGCCCGTTTCGGCAGCCGTCACGGACACGTCGAATCGCGCACCGCTGAGCACCTCGTTCACCGGTTTTGTCAGGAGGGTGACAGGGCCGATTTCGATGTCATCGAGGCTTGGAGGGGGCTCGATGGTCAGCACATTCTCACCGTCACGCAGAACGCCGGGCGGGATCGCCAGCAGGTTTTCCAGGGCGGTGCCTTGGTTGACGAGCGTGCCCAGTTTTTTCTCATTGAGCTTCACCTGCCACGACAGTTTCACCTCCCGCTGCCAGATTCGCAGCGTCTGCTCCGTCGCGTTGGCCCTTGCTTGAAAGCGCCGCTCGAAGCGCTCGCCGTCCACCGGGCGTTCTTTGAAGGATTCCCACTCAAACTGGCCCTCCTTGCCGAGGTGCAGCCGCTTTGCCTCCAGCACGGTCTCTTCGGCCAACACCGGCAGCGCCAGGGTACACATCAGGATGAATCTCATCCCGCACCAACGATCCAAGTGCCTGCCAACTCTCGACCGCGATTGAATTGACGCGCAAGACCTGCCAAAGCTTCCGCATGAAACGCTATCACGTCTGCCGCAGCTCCGGTTCCGATCTCCACTGGCCGGAGGCGGAGGTGCTGGCCGATTTCACCTTTCCCTGGGAGCAGCGCGAAGCGCCGAAGACGGAGTTCCGAGCTCTGTGGGACAACGAACGGCTGCATTTCCGCTTCGACTGCGAAGATGACGACCTGGTGCTGCCGGACGGGCCGACGGTAAAGGATCGCGTGTTGGGCTCCGACCGTGTCGAAATTTTCTTCGCGCCCGATTTGAGCCTGAATCCCTACTTCTGCCTCGAAATGTCCCCGAAAGCCGATGCGCTGGCTTACGAGGCGCATTTTTACCGGCAGGTGAACTGGGACTGGCAGTGCGCAGGGTTGGAAATCGCCGCCTGCATCGCGGATGGGCGCTACTCCGTGACCGGCAGCGTCCCGCTGGCCACGCTGCGGGAGCTGAAGGTGCTGCGCGGCTGCGAGATGCACGCCGGCATCTACCGCGGCGAATTTCACCGCAAGCCGGACGGCAACATCCATCAAGGCTGGATGCCATGGGTCGATCCGCAGACCGAGAAGCCGGACTTTCACGTTCCGGCCTCGTTCGGCCTGCTGGAGCTAAAGTAGCCCTGTTCCTGCGGAACAGGGGGCCTTGTTGCACAGCAACAAGGCTACTTTTAGGCCTCCGGCTTTTTCTCCTTCCAGGTGCTCTGGATGTAGATTTCGCGGAGCGTCTTGAAGTCGATGTTCGTCGGGCTGTCGGTCATCAGGTCGCTGCCCTTGTTGTTTTTCGGGAAGGCGATGACTTCGCGGATGCTGTCCTCGCCGCTGACGAGCATGGCGATGCGGTCGAGGCCGAGCGCGAGGCCGCCGTGCGGCGGTGCGCCGAAGCGGAAGGCGTCGAGGAGATGGCCGAATTTGTGGGCCTGCTCCTCTTCGTTCACACCGAGAACGCTGAACATCTTGGCCTGCAGGTCCTTTTCGTGAATTCGGACGGAGCCGCCGCCGAGTTCGTAGCCGTTGAGCACGACGTCGTAGGCTTCGGCACGCACTTTGCCGTATTCGCCGGCTTCCATGAGCGGGATGTCCTCCGTCTTCGGACGGGTGAAGGGATGATGCACCGCGACCCAGCTCTGCGACTCGGCGTCGAAGGCGAGCAGCGGGAAATCGACGACCCAGAGGAAGTTGAACGCGGTGCTGTCCTTCGTGAGTTCGCACATGTTGGCGATTTCGACGCGGACGCGGCCGAGGATGTCACAGGCTTCCTGCCAGGTGCCGGCGTAGAAGAAGATGAGGTCGTTTTCGACGACGTCGAGCTTGGCGATGAGCGCCTTTTGCTCGTCTTCGCTGAAGAACTTCCAGAGCGGGCTCTTGTATTCGAGAACGCCGTTCGCATCGCGTTCCACCTTGATGAAGGCGAGCTGCTTGACCTTCATGCCGGCCTGCGTGGCGATCTCATTGAGGCGGATCATCTGGCCGGTGGTGATGCCGGCGAAGCCCTTGGCGTTGATGGCGCGGACGACGCCGCCGTTTTCGATGGTGCTGCGGAAGATTTTGAAGCCGCTGCTGGCGAAGACATCGGCCATATCGACGATCTCGTTGCCGTAGCGGGTGTCCGGCTTGTCGCTGCCGTAGCGGTCCATGGCCTCCTGATAGGTCATGCGCGGGAAGGGCAGGGGGATGTCGCGTCCGGTGCCAGCTTTGAACATGCTGACGAGCAGGCCTTCGACCAGATTGATGATGTCATCGCGCTCGATGAAGCTGGCTTCGATGTCGATCTGCGTGAACTCGGGCTGGCGGTCGGCGCGCAGGTCCTCATCGCGGAAGCAGCGGGCAATCTGGAAGTAGCGCTCGAGTCCGGCGACCATCATGAGCTGCTTGTACTGCTGCGGGGCCTGCGGCAGGGCGTAGAACTTGCCGGGGTTCAAACGGGCGGGCACGAGGAAGTCGCGGGCGCCTTCGGGTGTCGGGTTGCTGAGGATCGGTGTTTCGACTTCGACGAAGCCAGCGGCGTCGAGGTAGTTGCGGGCGGAGTTGGTGATCTTGTGCCGCGTGCGGATGTTGCGGTTCATGCGCTCGCGGCGCAGGTCGAGGTAGCGATATTTCATCCGCATGTCCTCGTTCGAAAGCTCGCGGTCGAGCTGGAAGGGGAGCACGTCGGCCTTGTTGAGGATTTTGAACTCGGTGGCGACGATTTCGACCTCGCCGGTGGGCAGTTTGGCGTTTTCCGTGCCGGTGAGACGTGCTGAAACCTTGCCGGTGACTTGCAGGACGTCTTCGTCACGCAGGTGATGGCTCTGGGCGGCGACTTCCGCGTTTTCTTCCGGGCGGAAGACCACCTGGGTGAGGCCCTCGCGGTCGCGCAGGTCGATGAAAATGACGCCGCCATGGTCGCGGGCCGAATTCACCCAGCCACAGAGCGTGACGTTCTGGCCGATGTGCTCTTTGCGGACGGCGTTGCAGTGGAGGGTGCGGAAGATGTTCGGAATCATGGCTGAAAAAGGGCGCGTAGAGTCGGTGGAATCGGCTCCGGTGCAAGGGGGAAGGCAGGGGACAAAAACGATCTGGCGCTGAACGCCTGGCCTGTTAGTCTCCGCCCTTAATGAGGAGTCTTTCGATTTTTGTCCTGCTTCTGGTCGCTTCCGGTTGCGCCCTGCGTGCGCAAGGAACGATCGAAGGAACGGTGACGTTGACGGGCCGTCCCATGGGGCCGCCGCCAGCCTCTCAGTACGGACTGAATGCGGGCCAGGTGGCTGCTTCGCCGAAACAACTGGCCGTGGTTTATCTCGAAGTTCCGGGGGCGAAAAAAGCGCCGCCCGTGAAACCGGTGGTGATGATGCAGAGCGGCTACCAGTTCGAGCCGGGAGTGCTGGCGGTGCAGACGGGCACGCAGGTGATTTTCCCGAACGACGACAGCGACTACCACAATGTATTTTCGTACTCGAAGGCGAAGCGCTTCGATCTGGGCCGATTCCGCAAGAACGAGACGCCGCCTGCGCTGACCTTGGACAAGGCGGGCGAGGTGCGCCTTTACTGCGAAATCCACCAGCACATGCGCGGCGTGATTCTCGTGCTGGACACGCAGCACTTCGCCACCACGGACGCGGATGGCCACTATCGGCTTACCGGTGTTCCCACAGGAACATTTCAGCTCAAGGCATGGCTGAGCGAAAAGACCAGTGTCATGCAGGAGGTGACCGTGACGGCGGGAAAAACGCTGCGTGTCGATTTTTCCGGTGTCCGCACCGCCAGCAGCCGCTGAACCGATTTCCTTCAATGCCCGCGCCATCCTTCCGCACGAAGCTGATCCTGGCGATGTCGCTGACCGTCGCCGGTGTGACGGGCGCGACGCTGTATGTGACGCAGCAGCGTGTGCAGGCGGCGTTTCAGCGGCAGTTCGAGGACCAGTTCCGGCTGCAGCTCTCGTTTTTCAGCGAGCGCCGTGTGCAGCAGCTCGGTGAGATCGCGAAACGGTGCAAAAAGGTTTCGGAGTCCGTGCGCATTATCTCTGCTCTGGAGGAGGCGCTGATGGAGGACGACCCCGACCTCTTTTACGACAATTTGGACACGGAAATCGCGCTGCTGACCGAGGCTGCTGAAAATCCGTCCATCGCCGTGATCGATCCGACGGGCCGTGCTCTCGTTCCGGGAAAATCCCGGCCTTACTTCCTGCCGCATGGCGCGGGCGACGGACGCGACAGCCTGCTGGGCCGTCTGGTCGTGCGCATGAGGGGTAGCGAGGGACGGCAAGAGATCGGCTATCTCGCGCTCGGGGGCGGAAAGCTGGGCGAGTGCATGGTGACGCCGCTGGTCAATCAGGCTATCGATGACGTGCTCGGTGCGCTGGTAATGGCTTTTCCGCTGAGCGATCACGGCGAGCGTGCCATGCACGAATCCAGCCGCAAGGCGCTGCTCAGCGGCATCTGGCTGGACGGGCGCGTCCATTCACAGACGATTCCGGCGGCGCTGCACGAGCAGCTGGCAAAACAGGTGGCCGAAGAGATGCAAAACGCCACCAGCGGCACGAGCGCGGTGACGATCCGCGTCGGGGATGTGCCGCACCTGCTGTTTCACCGCGTGTTGAACCCAGGATCGCTGTTTCCACCGGCGGCGCAGGTGGGTTTGTATTCGATGGCTGAGGCGGTGCGTGAGCAGCAGCAGCTGCGGGTGCGCATTCTCGGCTACGGCGCGGCGGCGGTGCTGGTGGGGATGGGATTGATCTTGTGGCTGTCGCAAGGGTTCAGCCGACCCATTGAAGCGCTGGCGGCCGGAACTCGGCGCATCGCGGCGGGTGATTTCGAGGTGCGTGTGCCGGTGCAGGGGAGCGATGAGATCGGCGCGCTGGCCGCGTCCTTCAACGACATGGCCGTCGAGCTGGCGCAAAAGGAACGCTACAAGCTGCTGCTCGCGCAGGTGAGCGATCCCCAGGTGGCGGACGCGCTGATGCATGGCCGCGTAGCGCTCGGCGGCGAGGTGCGTCATGCGAGCGTTCTTTTTTGCGACATCCGCGGCTTCACGGCGCTCACCGAAGGCATGCCGCCGCAGGAAGTCATTGCGATGATGAACGAGCACATGACTGCCATGACGCGCGTCGTTCACGCGCATCATGGCGTGGTGGACAAGTTCGTGGGCGATCTGATCATGGCGATCTTTGGTGCGCCGAAAAGCTATGGCGATGACACACGGCTGGCGGTGAATTGCGCGCTGGAGATGCTCGCCGTGCGGCGGAAGCTGAACCAAGCGACGACGCGACGCATTGAGATGGGCATCGGTGTCGCCACTGGTGAAATGGTGGCCGGTTGCATGGGCTCTGAGGACCGGCTGAACTACA
>CAMAZK010000053.1 GCA_945863205.1 Akkermansia muciniphila
CCAATCTGATCGTCACCGAAGCATGGGAGCTGAGTTTTGAAGCCACTGCCGCCCTGCGCAAAATGCGCCGACGCCCCTTGATCATCGCCGCCTGTTTTTCACAAGCTGAGCTTTGGCCATAATGTCGCCCTATTATGCGAGTCTCAATAGAGGCACAAAACACCAGGAAGGGCATGGAGAGGTTGCTTTCCTTGCTGCGCGACCAATCTTGGGAGTCTCTACTTTGGAAGGGGTTCTCGCCGTTCCCTGGCATCCTGAACAATGAAGAACTGGAGCGTCTCTCAGGGAAGTCTCGACATTGACCCACCTGCTGCGTTCTGTTCGTGAGTCAGTACAGGACAGAAAGATCATTATCTTCGGTTCATCCTCATTGTTTGCTTCTTTTCCAGATGTTGACCCCGAGTTGCTGGGCACAGCCGTCACACTCGATGCTGATTTTTTTATCGATCCTGACGATCAGACCCTGCGTGAGAAGCTGGAGGCAAATTTTGGCGAGAATCACGCCTTCCACAACGCCACCGGCCACTATGGCGATTTCGTCGATCTTCGGCTCTCTGAATCGTTTCCCGAGGGCTGGCGTGAGCGACTGGTGCCGATGCAGGGCTTCGACAATGTCTTCGCTTTGGAGCCGGTGGACATGGCGGTGACGAAGATAGCAGCCACGGCACGTTCGCGACTGTGGCGGAGGCTGGGCAGGGGCGGCGTGGAGCGAGGCATGAAGGACATCAACACCATCGTGGCCCTGCTCAAAGGCGGGCGCATGAGCCTCGACACCTTGAAGAAACGCCTGGACGGCATGGATTACGAGCCTTCCCTCATCGTCGAGTGCTCGCAGGTGATGCGCGAGATCGAAGCGCTTGTTTAACCGAACAGCCCGGTCAGCGGCTTGCCTTCATCGAGCAGGTTGTAAGCGCGACCGAGCTTGTCCGTGGCTTCGAGATTGTCGATGCCCATGGCGTAATAAACGGTCTTCGTGACGTCCTCCGGGTAGATCGGTTTGTCCTTCGGAAATTCGGCCCTGGCATCGGTTTCACCGACGACCTGCCCGCCTTTGATGCCTGCACCGGCCATGAGCACGCTCATACACGCGGTCCAGTGGTCACGCCCCGCCCCCACCACGCCGCCGGAGCGGCGGTCGCCGACTTTGGGCATGCGCCCCATCTCGCTGGTGACCATGACGAGCGTTTCATCGAGCAGGCCGCGTGAGGACAGGTCTTCAAGGAAAGCGGAGAAGCAGCGGTCGAAATGCGGGAGGAGGTTTTCGCGCAGGCAGTTGAAGTTGTTGCCGTGCGTGTCCCAGCTTCCGGCGCTGCGGCATTTTTTCGCCAGATTTTCATCCCCCATCCAGAAGACCGTGATGAAAGGCACGCCCGCCTCGACCATGCGCCGCGCCATGAGCAGGCTCATGCCGTTGATGTCCTGGCCGTAGCGCTCACGCAGAGCCAACGGCTCGCTCTCGATGTCGAAGGCGTTCGCCGTGCCGCTGGATGACAGCAGATCAAAGGCACGCTCCTGCTGCTTGACGTAGTTTTGGATCGCCACTTCGTGATCGAGCTCGCGACGCGCGTCATTCATCGCGGCGAGCAGCGCCTTGCGGTCCTGCATGCGCGATGCCGTCATGCCACCGCCTACGGAGATGGTGGGCGCGGCAAACTTCAGCGGCTCATCGAAGCGGCCGTTGAGGAAGAACGGATCGTACTCCATGCCGATGCGACCGGCGAACTGTCCGGGGCGAGTGAAGGGCAGCTTGCTGGGCTTGTGCGGCAGCGTGATGAGGGATGGCAGGGAAGGATGCTGCGGACGCTTCATTCCAATGACGCTGCCCATGTAGGGCCAGTCGTCAGGATACGGGCGGCGGTCATTGCCCTGCTGTTTGAAGGTGATGTCAGGCGCATGGCCGGTGAGGTTGTAGTAATAACCGGCGTGATGATCCCCCGTGGCACGGCCACCGTCGGTCACGCCGTGAATCATCGAGAAATGATGCGCCTGCTTCGCCAGC
Organism: Akkermansia muciniphila; assembly: GCA_945863205.1. Taxonomy (GTDB): domain Bacteria; phylum Verrucomicrobiota; class Verrucomicrobiia; order Verrucomicrobiales; family Verrucomicrobiaceae; genus Prosthecobacter. Next base: position 2,000 of record CAMAZK010000053.1, read on the forward strand.
AGCGGCAGATGCTCGCACAGGCGGATGTCGTCGCCCGTGGTGCGGATCGGCTTGAACTCACCGCGATACTCCAGTGGAGCCTCCGGCTTCATGTCCCACATGTCGATGTGGGAGGCTCCGCCGCAGAGGAAGAACAGCACTGTCGATTTCGCCGGCTTGGCGAGCGTCGGAGAAGCCACCGCCGGTCCGGTGGAGGCACGCACGCCACCTTTGAAGCCGAGAGACGCCAACCCCATCGTCGAGGCCGTGAGAAAGGCCCGGCGGTCCATGGCGGGACGAAACAGTGGAGAGCTCATGATGTCTGCCATCTACGCTCCCCAAACGTCCGACTTGCCGTTGCGCCGCATTTTGGACTGTGTACTCATCCGCCGTGGAATTTCACCAGCTTCGCTACTTCATCGCCGCCGCCGAGGATTTGAGCATTTCGGGCGCGGCGAAGCGGCTGCACGTCACGCAGCCGGCGCTGAGCCGCCAGGTGGCCGTGCTGGAGGCTGAGCTGGGCGTGGCGTTGTTCGATCGCATCCGCAAACGCATCCATCTCACCGACGCGGGCCGCTTCTTTCTGCCAAAGGCGCGTCAGATCATCTGCGATGCGGAAACGGCGGCCCAGCAGTTGCGCGAGCAGTTTGGGAAGGCACGGCGCACCTTGCGACTCGGGTTCCTCACGCCGTTTCTCGACGACCTCGTGGCCCCCGCCGTGCGCGAGTTCCGGCAAAGGCATCCGAAGGCGCAGGTGAGCCTGTTTGAGCTGCCGCCGCGGGCGCAGCTCGAACGGCTGCGCAATCATGAGCTGGATGCCGCGATCCTCGGCAATATTTCCGACGCTGACCGCACCTTTTTCACCATCCGTACGCTGTCACGTCACAAGATGGCCGCCGTGCTGCCGGAGGATCACCGGCTGGCCGGGAAGAAGTCGATCAAACTGCAGGCGCTGAGCCGTGAGAGCTGGGTGTCGCTTTCCGACGCCTTTTTCCCCGGCAGGCGGGAGTTCCTGCGCTCGATCTGTCAAAGCGCCGGGTTTGAGCCGATGATCGCAACCGAGGTGGATTCCCTCTCCATGATGCTGGGCGCCGTGACTGCGGGGGAGGGAGTGGCCGTGATGCCCGCGCATGCTGGCAAGCTGCCGCATGCGGGCTGTGTCATCGTGCCGCTGGCGGCGCCCGCCCCCACCACGGAGCTGCTCCTTGTCCTGCCAAAGGTGGAGCCCGGTCGAGAACTGACGACGCTGACGACCCTGATCGCGGAGAACGCAGCTCGAATCGGCGGGAAACGGGCGTGAGGGAAGCCCGCCCCCGCAAGTGCGGGTATTTGCCAAAACCGGCAGCGCCGCTATGATCGGCACCTCTATGTCCCTCGCAGACCAACTCCAATCCGCCGCCGACTCAGGCCAGCTCCTTTCCGCCAGCCTGGAAAACATCAACGCACTGCTCGCTGCGAGTGACAATCCGGTCTATCGGGCCAGCATCGAGGAGCTCGCCGCCGCAGGCCAGTGGGCGGAGTTGAACGACCGCTTTTTCCAGGCCCTGAAGTTCGGCACCGGCGGCCTGCGCGGGCGCACCGTCGCCAAAATCGTGACCCGGGCTGAACGCGGCAGTGCGCCGGAAGACCAGCGTCCGGAGCACCCGTGCGTGGGCACAAACGCGATGAACTTTTACAACGTAGGCCGCGCCACCCGCGGCCTCGTGGCCTACATCAAGGCCTATCGCTCCAACGCCCGGCTGGACGGACGTCCGAGCATCGTCTTCGCCCACGACACGCGGCACTTTTCGCCGGAGTTCGCGCAGCGCTGCGCACAGATCGCCATGGATCACGGCGCAGACGTGTATCTCTTCGACGGCTGCCGCGCCACGCCGGAGATGTCGTTCGCCGTCCGGCAGCTCCGCACCGATGCCGGGGTGATGCTGACCGCCTCGCACAACCCGTCCCACGACAACGGCTACAAAGTGAATTTCAATGACGGTGCCGGCATCGTCGAGCCGCATGCCACGGGCATCATCAAGGAGGTCAATGCCATCAAGGATGAAAGCTACGAACCACTGCCGGAGTCCGAGCGTGGCAAGCTGACGCTGCTCGGCGACGACATGGACCAGCAGTATCTCGCCCGAGTGGAGACGATGATGCTGCAGCCGCAATTGCTCGAGCAACCGGAAGCCAAGAAGCTCAAGATCATCTTCACCGCACTGCACGGCACCGGCGGCGTGCTGGTGCCCGTGTTGTTGAAGAGGCTGGGGTTCAATTTTCTCACCGTGCCGGAGCAGGACGTTCGCGACGGCCGCTTCCCCACGGTGAAGTCTCCGAACCCGGAAAATGCGCCCGCCTTGAAGATGGCCGTCGATCTCGCCGACAAAGAAGGCGCGGACATCGTCATCGGCACCGATCCGGACTGCGACCGAATGGGCGTGGGCGTCCGTAACGCGAAGGGGGAGATGGTGCTGCTCACCGGCAATCAGACCGGTTCCCTCATGGGCTGGTACCGGATCAAGACGATGCTGGAACTCGGCATCCTCAACGACAGCAACAAGGATCACGCCGTTTTCCTGAAGACCTTCGTCACCAGTCCGATGCAGGACGCCATCGCCGCGAAGTATGGCATCGGCTGCGTGAACACGCTCACCGGCTTCAAGTGGATCAGCTCCAAGCTCGCAAAGTACGAGGCGGCCCTGCCTGCGGACATCCTGGCGAAATATCGCGACCTCTCCGCAGCGGAGTCCCGCGCCGTCCGCCTGCAGCACAGCAAGTTCCTCGTCTTCGGCGGAGAAGAAAGCTACGGCTACATGGGAGACGACTTCAGCCGCGACAAGGACGGCAACGGCGCCGTGGTGATGTTCGCCGAACTGGCCGCCTACGCCGCCAGCCGCGGTCTGACCGTGGCCGGACTGCTCGACGAGATCTACTGCGAGATCGGCTACTTCCTTGAAGTGAATCAGAGCAAGGTCTTCGAAGGCGCCAGTGGCGCGGCACAGATCGCCAAACTCGCGGACAGCTACGGCTCCAACCCGCCGAAGGAGGTGGACGGCTCCGCCGTGGTACAAGTGCGCGACTTCCGCAAGGACGAGATCAGGGACGAAGAAGGTGACGTGGTGTCGAAGGAGAAGATGCTCTTCGTCGATCTGGCCGACGGTCGCAGCTTTGCCGTGCGTCCCTCCGGAACCGAACCGAAGATCAAATACTACATGTTCGGGCGCTGCGTGCCGGAGGCCGGGAAGCAACTCAGCGCAGACGAACTCGCCGCAGCCAAGACCAGAGTCACCGACGGACTCGCCAGCATGTGGGCCTGGCTGGAAAAGGACATCGACGCGCGTCTTGCGTGATCTTTGCCCTGATTCTCATAGGTGCCTGATGTGGCACCGCTTCTTGAATGCGGCTGAACAATCTTCAGCCGCATTCGTCTATCCGGCCCCGTGCATTTTCACCCCTCCTCGCAGCAGGGAAAATGCGGCTTGAAGAAACTAGAAATTTAAGAAACATTAAGCATCATGAACACCCGAAACATTCTCGCGTCCTCCAGCGCCACGCCTTGGATGGTTTTATGCGTCGGCAGCCTTCTCACCGCGACTGCGCCGGCTCAGACCCAGCGCAACTACCAGCAGAATCCCACGGGGTACCCGCAGCAGCCACAGTACGGCCAGGCACCCGCCGGCTACCAGCAGCCCGCTGCCGGCTACGCCTATCCTCAGCAGCCGCAGAAGCGGTTTGAGAATCCGCTGGAGTTTCTGCCCAAGTTCGGCCGGCGCCTCAGCGAGATGACCCGTCGGCTCTTTTATGGACGCGATGCCACCGGCTGGGATCAGCCACCGCAGGGCCAGGGCTACAGCCTCGAAGGCAATCCGCGCTACCCGACCCAGCCCGGCTACGCCCAGCCGCCTGCGGGCTACTACCCGCAACAACCCGCCTACCAGCAGCCCACGGTGCCGCCTTCACCGCGGCAGCCGGGTTACAGCTATCCGCCAGGTCAGACGCCGCCTTCCACTTCCTCCGGCAGGACCGCCGCTAAGACTCCGGCACCCACACCGGCACCGCAGAAGAGTTCCACTTCCCGCACTTACACGCCGCCAAAAGTCGGTTCCGCGACTCCGAAAACCACCAAGCCCAAGACCTCGGCACCTGAGCCAGCCGCACCGACACCGCCCTCCCCTGCTCCGGCACCTCCTCCGATGGTCGCTTCTCGCCGCTCGGAGACCACCCCGCCGCAGGAGCCCCCACGGAGTGCCGCAGGCGGCAGCAGTTCGTTCCCCAGAGGCGGAAAGACGTCAAAACCTGGCCGCGTGACCAGCCCCTACCCCCCCTACAAGGAACTTGACGTCACAGGACTCGGCAGCGGCTCCCTGGCGCTCGACCCGACCACTCAAAAGGTGTTTGAAGTGCCTTGAGCCGACCCGCCAAGTCCAGACCTCAAAAGCCCCGAAACTTTCGGGGCTTTTTTGTGCCAGTTTCGGCTCTTTTTGGGAATAAATTAAATATATCCGCCATTGGCCCGATCTTTGCTTGAATGAACCACAAAGCAGCGCTTCGCTGCGTGCCAACCATTCATGGCCGAATACGGACTCCAGCAGATTCAGACGCAAAAGCTCGCTATCGGGCCCCAGATGCAGCAGAGCTTGCAAATTCTGCAGGCACCGACCCTGGAGTTGCGGCAGATCATCCAGCAGGAGATCGAGATCAATCCGGTGCTCGAACTCGAGTCTCCCGAAACCTCCCTCGAAGACGCCATTCCGTCCGATCCGGACGACCGCAGCGTCGATGACGGGGACATCGACGCCCTCACGCAGATGGACGACGAGTGGCGCGAATACTGGCAGCAGAGCCGCCAGCAGTCCGCCACCCGCCGCAGCGACGACCAGGAGCGCTGGCAGTTCATGATGGATTCCATCGTCGCGCCGGTGACCTTGCAGGAGCATCTGCTATCCCAGTTGCACACCGCCGACGTTCCGAAGCGCACCGCAGGAAACGTCGAATTCCTGATCGGAAATCTCGACGACCGCGGCTTTCTCAACACGAAGATCGACGACCTCAGCATCCAGCACGCGCTCCCCATTGACGATTTGACTGCGGCCAAGGCGATCCTGCAGAGCTTCGACCCCATCGGCGTGGGTTCCGAGGATCTGCGCGAATGCCTGCTGATCCAACTCGAACGACTGGGGAAAAAGCAGAGCCTCGCCTGGCGGCTCGTCGATCAGTTCATCGACGACCTGGCCAACAAGCGCTACCCCATCCTTGCGCGGAAGCTTGGCGTGCCGCTCGAGCAGATCTCACGCGCGGCCGACTTCATCAGTACGCTGGACCCGCGGCCCGCACAGCGCTTCGCCGTTTCTTCAAACAACTACGTCACTCCCGACGTGATGGTCGAGCGTCAGGGCGGCGAATGGGTCGCGGTGATGACCAACGACGATCTACCCCACTTGCGCATCAGCAACACCTACAAGGACCTGCTCAGCGCCCCCGGCAACAACGGCGAGGTGCGCAACTACGTGCGCGACAAGATCCGCAGCGGCAAGTTCCTCATCCGCTCGATTCACCAGCGCCAGCAGACGATCCACCGCATCGCCACGCAGATCCTCAAATACCAGCGCGAGTTCCTGGAGAAGGGTACGAATTACCTGCGCCCGCTGAACATGGCCACCGTGGCCGATGAAGTCGGCGTCCACGAAACAACCGTCAGCCGCGCCATCGCCGGCAAATACATCGCCACGCCGCATGGGGTGTTCGATTTGAAGTTCTTTTTCTCCCACGGGGTGAAAACCGAATCCGGCGACGACTTGAGCAACACCAGCGTCAAAAACGCCATCGCGGATCTCATCAAGAACGAACCCAAGAACAAGCCGCTCAGCGACGACAAGCTCGCCAAACTGCTCGACGGTCAGGGCATCAAAGTCGCCCGCCGCACCGTCGCGAAATACCGCGAGGCGCTCGGCATCCTGCCGAGTCATCTGCGGAAGTCGTTCTCCTGATCAGGTGAAACGCCTCGCAATCTGCGTGTAAAACGCCAGCGCCGACTCCACCTCGGCGCATTCCACGTATTCGACGGCCGCGTGCGCCTGGTCGATGCTGCCGGGACCGAACAAGATCGTTGGAATGCCCAGTCGGGAGAACTTGCTCGCGTCACTGCCAAACGGCACGCCGCAGACGGCGTCATCACGCTTCATCTCCCGCAGCACGCCGCGGGCGAGGTGGACCAATGTCGTGTCTTCGTTCGTTTGAAACGCCCAGTCCTGCAGCATCGGCTTTTCCATCTCGGCGATCACGTCAGGGTGAAGCTTCATCAGGTGATCGAGCAGTGACTGATAATGCGCCAGCACATCCTCCACCTCCTCGCCGGGCAGCAATCGCCGGTCGATCTCGATCACAGCCTCGTCCGGCACAAAGTTCACCTGCACGCCGCCGTGGATCACACCCACGTTGCAAGTCCCCGGGCCGAGCAACGGATGCCGTGCCGCCTGCATGCGTTCGTGATCGTCCTGCAGTGCCAGCACCACCCGCGACATCGCCGTGATCGCATTGACGCCGAGATGCGGCTTCGAGCTATGCGCGGCCTTTCCCTTCGTGCGAATGCGCCAGCGCAGCACGCCCTTGCTGGCGATCACGCACTTGAACTCGGTCGGCTCGGCCACCACGGCGGCGTCGGCTTTCAGGCCCTCGCATAGTTTGACGACGCCACGAAATGAAAACTCCTCGTCCACCACTGCTGCCAGCCAGATCTCGCACGGGGGCGGTTCGCCGCTCGCATGAATGTCAGCCACGGCATGCATCATCGCGGCCAGGCCGGCCTTGTCATCGACGGAGCCGCGCCCGTGGAGCTTCCCGTCGCAAATCACCGGGTCGAAGGGGGCGATCGTCATCCCTTTGACCGACACCGTGTCCGTGTGCGCCTCAAACACGATCCGCCGGGTGGCATCGCGCCCCGGCACGCGGGCGATCACATTGTTGCGCCCGGGAAACACCTCCTGCTCCCACACTTCGATGCCGCGCTGCTCAAAAAAACGCCGGACATATACCGCAGCCTCTTTTTCCCCCGGCCCTCCGTCATAGGAACTGTTGACGCTGTTGATGCGGACGAGATCGGCCAGGGTTTGGAGGACGGGAGACATGCCCCAGCCTACCCAAGGTATGCGCGACGGCAAGAAGGCACACTTCCTGCCGTACCTTCGATCAATCATGAAGGCCCACGTTTTTCTAGCCCTCGCCACCGTGTTGCATGTCGGCATCGCGACGGCAGAGCCTGCGGACGATGCGAAGATCGCGTTTTTCGAAAAGACCGTCCGCCCCATCCTCATCAAGCGCTGCTACGAGTGCCACTCCGTCGAGGCGGGCAAAAGCAAGGGCGGGCTGCTGATCGACTCCCGCGAGTCCATCCTCAAAGGCGGCGACACCGGCCCCGCGCTCGTCGCTGGCGATCTCGAAAAGAGCCACATCATCGAATCCGTCCGCTACAAGAACCAGGATCTGCAGATGCCGCCCAAAGGAGCCCTCCCAGCCGCCGAAGTGAAGGCGCTGGAGGAATGGGTGCTCATGGGCGCACCCGATCCGCGTGAGGCGGTCGCCGACGCAAAGAACACCGCTCCGCGCGTGATCGACATCAAGGATGGCGGCAAGCACTGGGCCTTCCGCCCGATTTCGAAGCCGGAGGTACCGGCGCTGAAGGCGCGGAACCCGATCGACGCCTTCGTCAGCGAAAAACTCGCCGAAAAGGGCCTCACGCTGGCCCCGCCCGCCGAGAAGCGCGTGCTCATCCGCCGCGCCACTTTCGACCTCACCGGCCTGCCGCCCACGCCGGACGAGGTTGACGCATTCCTCGCCGACCCATCGCCGGATGCCTTCAAAAAAGTCATCGACCGGCTGCTGCTCTCGCCGCACTATGGTGAAAAATGGGGCCGGCACTGGCTCGATGTCGCCCGCTACTCCGACTCGAACGGCCTTGATGAGAACATCGCGCTCGGCACCGCGTGGCGCTACCGCGACTACGTCGTGAAATCCTTCAACGCGGGCAAACCCTTCGATCAACTTCTCATCGAGCAACTCGCCGGCGACCTGCTGGAGTCGAAGGACATCGAGACCCGCAAGGAGCGCGTCACCGCCACCGCTTTCCTCAATCTAGGCGCCAAAGTCCTCGCCGAACCGGACAAGGACAAGCTGGCGATGGATGTCATCGACGAACAGATCGACGTCATGGGCCGCGCCTTCATGGGCATGACGCTCGGTTGTGTCCGCTGCCACGATCACAAGTTCGATCCCATCCCACAGAGCGACTACTACGCGTTGGCAGCCATCTTCAAAAGCACGCAGAGCTTCAGCGTGGACCGCATCGGAGCGCTGAGCACCGCCTACGAGGCGCCCATGGGCTCATTCGACGACTTTGCGCGAGTGATCTCCTCCGAACGCATCCTCAAAGACCAGAAGAGCGCCGTTTCAAAGGCCGAGAGCGACGCCAATGCCGCCCTGCGCAAGGAAGCGCGTGAACACGCGGTCGATTACCTCATGGCCGCCTGCGAACTGCCCGCCACGCCCACCCTGAGCACGGTCAAGCCCGTCGCCGAAAAGCACGGACTGCGCGCCCACATCCTGCTGAACTGCCGCGTCTATCTCGCCGCGAACGAAAACCTGCCGCTTTTCAAGCCCTGGCACGACGCCATGCGAACAAACGGCAGCGCCACGGGCCTTCGTGACTATTTCCGCGCCATCTTCACCGCGGCGGAGAAGATCAGTCTGAAGACGAAAGAGAAGGCGGACGACTCGCTGCTGCATCAGGCCCGCGCCGAGCTCGACAAGGCCGCCGGCTTCCTAGCCCTGCCTCCCGAGCCCATCGTGCTCTACACCAAGGAAGTCGCCGACAAAGTGCGCTCGCTGCAGGACACAATGATGACCACCCAGAGCAGTCTGGCCGACCTGCCCACGACGCTCGCGGTCTCCGAAGCGCCGAAGATCCTCCAGGAACTGCCCATCCACATCCGCGGCAACCACCTCGCCCTCGGAAAGCCGGTGAAGCGCGGCTTCATCCAGGTCGTCGAGGCCGCGCTGAAAACAAAGCCGCAGTTCCCCGCCGATCAAAGCGGGCGCCTGGAGCTCGCCCGCTGGCTCGCCAGCCCGGAGCATCCGCTCACCTCGCGCGTCATCGCCAATCGCATCTGGACCTGGCATTTCAATCAGGGCCTCGTGCCCACCGTGGACAATTTTGGCCTTCTCGGCCAGCAACCCACGCATCCCGAACTGCTCGACTGGCTCGCCCGCTGGTTCAGCAGCAACGGCTGGAGCTTCAAGGACATGCACCGCCTCATCATGACCTCGCAGACCTATCAGCAAAGCTCGGCAGTCAATGAACGTGCCGCGCAGACCGACCCCGAGAATCTCCTGCTCCACCACTTCCCCGTTCGTCGCCTGCAGGCCGAAGAAATCCGCGACGCGCTTCTCCACGTCGCAGACACACTCGACACCACGTTCGGCGGGAAGACCATCCCGCGCCGCAACCGCGAGTTCGTCTTCAATCACACCTCCAAGGACTTCACCACCTACGGCAGCACACGCCGTGCGCTTTACCTGCCCATCATCCGCAACAATCTCTACGACCTCTTCCAGCAGTTCGACTATCCCGATCCCGCCACCAGCACAGGTCTGCGCCACAGCTCGGTCGTCTCCCCGCAGGCCCTCCTGCTCATGAACAGCGACCTCGCCACGACTGCGGCGCAAAACTTTGCCGCACGCCTCTTCAAGCTGCCCGGAGACACCATGTCCCGCCTCCGCGCGGCCTACCGCCTCGCCTTCGCCCGTGAAGCCACCGCCGACGACCTCCGCCGCGCGCAGAATTACCTCATCACCACCGACGCAGCGCTCAACTCCAGCCAGCAAGACGCCGCGCGGCGCGAGCATGAAAGCTGGTCCCTCCTGTGCCAGGCGCTCATGTTGAGCAACGAGTTCATCTACCTGCGCTGATCCGCACCGCCCCAAATTCGGCGCTTGCCAAATCGCAGGCCGGGACTACCCGTCGCGCCATGTTTACCTCGCAGACGAGTTTTCTTGTAGCGTGGGCGGCCGCATAACGAAGGCCGCCTGAACGTTCATGGACATGCGCGGCGCAGATCGCCGCCGCAGTTTGCGGGCATGAATTGATCTCATCCCGGCACGCGCACGCGCATCTCCGGCCCTCACGGCCGTCCGCGTCTCTTTCTCCGCGATTCACCACGCACGGACGGCGGCCCCGATGTGGCAAATCGCGCCCTCATTTCTTTTCATGAATCTCATGCACCTCCCGCTGCGTCTGCACGCGGGACGAATCGTGTCCTTGCGGCTGGAGCAGCTTCCCGCCGCCCTGCGCACCCGCACGCCCTGCCCGTCCGGCTCTGGGGACAGCGGCTGGCGCATCAAAACCGAACCGTGCGAGCACTCGCACGTTTTTCATCACCTCAATGCCGCCTGGCAGAGACTGTCATCAGCCACTCACTCACCGCGGATGCTGGCAGACGTGCTGATCATCTTGCACGCCGTCCCAGCCGGTGCGGCGCGGTGCGCTGCGCCACTGCCGCAGCGGTGGCGCGGTCGCGACCTGCGCCCGTGGCTCGACGATCACGAGGCACGCCACACGCTCAGGCAAATGCTGGCATCGCATCACCGCGCCGCGCTCGACCTGCTCTCGAAAGAGTTCCCGCAGGCCGTCGAAGTCGCGGAGGCTGCAGTCGCGGCTACCGACTCGGCGCAGCGGTGGCTGCCATGGCTGCGGAATCGACGCCTGCCGTGGAGCGACGCCCTGGGAACGGCCATCTTGGCCTTGAACGACGGCTTTGAAGCGGACCGCGAGGCGCTCATCGCCAAGATGCTGAACGAGGGCGAGCCTGCATGGCTGCCGCTGCTCGCACGACAGCCGTCCGGCAGCCAGCTTCCCTTCATGCGAATGCTGGTGGAGACGAAGCTGCACCTCCGCCCGCCGCATGCGGGCATGCATCGACTTCTGGAGACGCTGCGCAACATCACCCGCCCTGCCAACTACGCCCACACCGCAAAGACCTGCCTCCTCAGTCTCGCGAACGGCTGCACGCCGCGCTTCCTCGCGCATGCGCTGCGTTATCACCGGCAGTGGAAACTGGAATTCCAGACGCAGGCACGTCCGACCCACGAGCCGCGCCGCCGTGAGTTGCATCTCGTCCTGAGCTGCCGCGCCCGCAAGGGGCTGCGCCGCCCAGAGCAGATCTGGACCCAGGCCACCGGGCTGAAAGACTGGTCCTCCGCCATCCAGCGCCTGCTCTCCCGCCCTCGCGAAAAAGGGGTGCTCGACGGCATCCTCGATGCCCTGCGCCATCTCGGCCGAAAGCGTGGCAAAGCCGCGCACCAGTGGACGAACTGGCTCGAACGCTGGGACGACATGCTGCGCGAGCTGGAGGCCACGCCCCGTGGTAAATGCAAACTCGCCATCGACTTCATCACCTCGTGGCGCGTTTACCCCGAACACGCGGCGATGACCGCGCACTCCGTCTCACAGCTCCTGCTTTGGCTAAAGCGCGCCCGCGATTTTGACAAGCATCCCGGTGATGACATTCCGCCGATCATTGAGGCCATCTGGGCGCGCATTGATGAAGAGGAGGAGGGCATGCTGCTGCAAGTGCCGGAGAAAGCGTGGCGGCAGATGCAGCCCGCGCTCGTCGGATGGTCCTCACGGAGCAACGCCATCAACGGGATCTACCAGATGAAGAACCTGCCCGTCGGCTGCCTGACCGGCATGCTCCGGGCTGCGCCCCTGGAGTGGGCACGGACGATGCGCCGCATCGGTGAACTCGAATGGCGCGAGCGCGAGGAACTCTGCCGTGCCTTCTGCGAGCATCCGCTGATCAGCTGCGACATCGCCACCACGCCCCTGCCGCACCTCATCGTGCTCGTGGACGCCATCCAGTCGTCCCATCCACGACTGCTGGGTGTGCCTGCAAAGCTGCGTACCTCCGCGAAGATGCCGGAGCACGTGCGCACGCACTACCTCGATGAACTGACGCGCAACATCCACCGCCTGCGGCTCGCGGTGCTCGTGGATCTGGCCGAGTGGGCACTGCGCCGGCGCTTTCCCATGCTGAAAGGTGAAAACGTCATCACCCACACGCTGCGCCTCGCCGCAGCAGCCGGGGAGGAGAATCGCCGCCCCTTCCGCCGGCTGCTGCACGCCTGCGCCAAGCGGCAGGCCACGCGCGAGTGGTCGCTGGCCCATCCAGCCAATCAGCAGTGGCTGCGCAAGCTCCCGCCGCCGCGTCTGGAGACTTGGACGCAAGGCTTCGTCATCGAACGCGAGGTGCCTGACATCGGCACCGTGCGCCTCGGGCCGGAGGACGACCTGCAGGCCATCCTGCGCATGGGCACGGACTTCGGCACCTGCCTCAGCGCCGGCAGCTTCAACAGTTTTTCCACCGCCGCCAATGCCCTCGATGCGAACAAGTGCATCCTCTACGCCCGCGACACGCAGGGCCGCGTCTGGGCGCGGCAGCTCGTCGCCATCGCCGAGAGCGGGCACCTCGTCTGCTACCCCATCTACGCACGGCGTCATCATGCCGCCATGCGCCATCTTTTCGCCGCCTACGATCACACTCTGGCCCATGCCCTGCGCGTGCCGCTGTGGCGCTCTTACGATCAGACCGCCTCCATCGCAAAACTGGTCTGCAAGGAATGGTACGACGACGGCATCTGGCAGCCTTAGCCGGCACACTCGATCATTCCTTGCCAGCCCGGGCATGATTTGGCAAAATGCGCCCAGGTCATGGTAACTCCGCCTGCACACCCAGCGCCACACCACGAGGCCCATTGGCAGAGGCAAGAATTTTCAGCATGCCGCGCTCAGCGGTCCAAGAGGCCCATTTTTCGCGGCACTAAAACGCGCGGCCGCAAAAAGCCGTCGGGAGCGTCCGGCCAGAACGCGCCATCTTCAATCCACTCGTGCACGATGGCGGTCTCCCATTCATCAAGCAGGGGACCGGAGCTGACACGTGGGTGCCCCGCAGGACTGGAAACCGCGCCATACAGAAGACTGGCCCCCGGATCACCGGGAACCACAAAAGGACGCGCATTTTTTCGCGGAGCATGAAGCGCACTGCGCTGGACGAGCGAGAGGCCTGCGGGAGCATCAGCCCCGCGATGACAGTTCAGGCAACGGGTCTCGAGGACAGGCTTCAAATACTCCACGAAATAGCCGTGACCTGCCAGAGCCTCAAACGGGCGCTCGGGAGCGGGTTTCCGGGCACATGCAGCAAGCAGCAGCAAAACACCCGCACCTAGAATTACGCATCGACTCATCATGCGCCCTGAATAGCCACCGCCTCGGCACCTGTGACGAATCTTCCCGCTTCTGCAGGAAGACGCCTCATGCCCACCGAATCTGCGACGACGACAGCCTAGCAGACCGGCCCCTTGGCCGCCCAGCGCTTGAGCACCAGAGAAGGACCCTTTTCGCGCCAAATAGCAACATGAGGAGTCGCGTTGTGAAAATCCAAGGCGGCCTGATCGACATAGCTCTCACTCAAGGCAAAGAGATTCGACTGCGTGGCATCGCGGCTCACTTCGAAGCGCAGGCAACCGGGCTCGAGGCGCGAGGCGGCGGCGTTTTCGAGCATGACGGCGAGGAATTCGTCGATTTTCTGCGGATCGATTTCGAGGATGACGATGACGTTGACCATAAAGCCAGAGAAAGGCGATTTTCGATGAACATGCAACCGCGTACCACGTATCCTAAGCCAACCCTCCGACCAACATGAAAGCCTGCATCGTCATCCTCGCGGCATTCTGTGCCCTCAGCCTCCACGCTCAGAACGCAAAACCCGCCACGCCAGCCCCCGCCAAGCCGGAAGCTACCCAAACGCCCGCCGCGACGGAAAAGGCAGCCACGCCACCCACGTCAGCGACAAAACCGGAAGCCAAGCCTGTCCCGGCAACGACGAAGCCCCCCGCACCTGCGGCAGCGGCCACAAAGCCAGCCACACCACCTGCAAAACCGGCCACGCCAGCACCTGCAAAGCCAGCCACGCCAGCACCTGCAAAGCCAGCCACGCCACCACCTACAAAACCAGCCACGCCAGCACCTGCAAAGCCAGCCACGCCAGCGCCTGCGGCGGCCACGCCGCCGCCACCAAAGCCCGTGGCGGTGTTTCGTGACAAGGCGCTCGAAGCCGCCGTCCGGAAGCAGGTCTTCGCCAAGCGAGACAACCAAGAGGTGCTGACGGCCGAAGACGTGGCAACCGTTTCGATCATCGAAGGGAAAAAAGCGGGAATCAAAGACCTCTCAGGCCTCGAAAAATGCACGGCGCTGGCCTCACTGACCCTGCCGGGGAATCAGATCGCCAGCCTGGCCCCCATCAAGGGCCTGGAGCGCCTACAGTTTCTGGATGTCTCCCACAACCAGATCACCGACATCTCCCCCCTGTCGGCTTGTAAGGGACTGCAATATGTCGAACTGACCGGAAACAAAGTGACGGACGTTTCCCCCCTAGGCGGCATCGAATCCCTGACATCTCTTTACCTGGCGGGAAACCAGATCAAGGACGCCACCCCTTTGTTCAAGCTGCCGAAAGTGTGGACCCTGTATCTGGAAGGCAATCAGGTGACGAATCTGGCCGGCATCGGCAGTATGAAGTGGCTTTCGATGCTGTCCCTCAAAGGCAACGGCGTGACGGATATTTCTCCGCTGGAGCCGCTGACGGAGTTGCAGTTTCTTTTCCTCGAAAACAACAAGATCACCGACTTCGCGCCGCTTCACCGCATGTGGAAAAAGGACAACGACGGCCCCCGCGAATGGGCGCCCTACTGCCAGATCTTCATCGAGGGCAATCCCATCGATGAACCTTCGAAAGGCCTAGTAGATCAGTTGAAGAAGGCCGGAGCACGCATCACACCCTGATGCCGACCGGGCCGTGCAAAGTTCTTGCCGGTGAGGCTGCCTACGGCTTAGCATGCGGCATGTCATTGCCACTCCGCATCCTCGCCTTCAGCATGCTTTTGTCCCTTGCCCGGGGGGCAGGAGAGCCACGCGAATGGACCTCGAGCGACGGCAAGTCCAAATTCCTCGGAGACCTCGTCGAGTTCTCTGACAGCGAGGTCAAAATCCGGAGGCGGTCCGATTTCAACCAGTTCCGAGTCCCTCTGAACCGGCTCTCCAAGGAAGATCAGGCCCACGTTCAAGGCCTGCTCCGGGAGCGCCGTCGTGATGCAGGACTCAAGGAAGGTGTGTATGCGGAAAAAGTCACTGGTGAGTTTGTCAAAGGCGTCTCAAAGCAGGGCCTGAACTACCAGCTCTGGGGCAATCCTGGCCTCGCGCCGGACGGGCGCTATCCTATCGTCATCTGGCTGCACGGCTCCGGCCAGAGTGGCGATGACAATCAATCCCAGCTCGGCGGAGCGCCGAAGATCCTGACCACGGAGGCCAACCAGGGCGTCCGCCCGTGCTTCCTGCTCGCGCCGCAGTGCCCCTCTGCGGACATCGGCTGGAAAAACGAGGTGGCTGACAAGCTGCTGGCGCTCATCGCCGATCTCGCGGAGCACCTGCCGATCGACGAGAATCGCATCTACCTGACCGGCTCGTCGATGGGCGGATTCGGCACCTTCGGCATCGCGGCCAAGTATCCGCAGGTCTTCGCAGCATGCATTCCGCTATGCGGTGGTGGTGATGTCAAAAAGGCGGACGTGCTGAAGGACATCCCCTTCTGGGTCTTCCACGGTGATCAGGACGACATGGTGCCCGTGGAGCGGTCACGAGCCATCGTCGAAGCGGTAAAACAAGTCGGGGGAGAAAAGATGAACTACACCGAACTCGCGGGCGCGGGGCATGGCATCACCGGACTTGTTTATCCCCGCACGGAACTGCATGAGTGGCTTTTCAAGCAGAGTCGGATGACGGAGAAGGCCGAGTAATCTCTCATTTCACACCGGACATGCTTCATCACCACCATTCTGCCACCTGCCGACACCACGACGCGGAGACGGCGCAAAAGCTGGCCGTGACCATGCTGGAACGGGCCCGGGAGGCGGGCCTGCGGCGCACCAAGGCGCTGGAGAACATCCTGTCCATCCTCGTTCATGCACACCAGCCGCTGTCCCTGGCGGACATCGCCGAGTCGCCGGACCTCAGCAGCGGTGCGGACAAGGCCACGGTTTATCGTGTTCTCGTCAAACTCGAGGAGCTGGGCTTCATCCGCAGGCTCGGCCTCCATGACCGCAGCACCTACTACACCCTGATCCAGGCGGGACACCACGACGATTATCTCATCTGCACGCAATGCGGGCGGATCCAGCGCCTGGACATCTCCTGCCCGGTCGAAGCGCTCGAAAAGCAGATCGAAAAAACGTCAGGCTTCCGCAGATTGTACCATGAACTGGAGTTCTACGGACTCTGTCCGAAATGCGGCTAAGGCCGCGAGGCCCGTCAGACCGCCGCAGGTGCGGCCTGAAAACGCTGCATGCTGAAGCGTCTCAACAGTGAGCCGCCTGACACGAAGGCGAAGCCCGAAAAAAACAGCAGCAGAAAGGGAATCGACGCCCACTGACCACGCTGTGCGGCGAGAAAGATGAGCCAGCCGAAATAACCTGTCACGGCGACCTCCAACCACAGCGCGATGGATTTGCCCGCCTTGTAGTGGGTCTTTTTTGTCGCCGCCTGTGCCTGGGTGGAAATGCCGTACTTCGGTGTGCGGACGAAATCACTCTCCTGATTCAGCAGCGCCTCCAGGACGGCCTTGCCATTGTTGATGCTCATGCCGATGCCTAGCGCCAGGAGCATGGGCACGTAGGGCAGCGCCTTCAGCCAGCCCCATCGCGTCTGTGAGCCTTGCGCGGTCATATAAAAGACGACCACGGTCACCGAGGCGAAGAAGAACACCGGCACATCCACGAAGACAGCCTTGTGCCAGGAACTGCCCATTACGAAATTCGCCGGATACATGAGCACGAGCGTGCAAAGCGTGAGCAAGTAGGCAAAATTCGAGGTGAGATGCGCGGTGGCCTCCATCTTGATGGCCAGCGGCGCATCGCTGCGCCACACATCACCCAGAATTTTTTTACAGACCTGGATCGAACCCTTCGTCCAGCGGTGCTGCTGACTTTTAAAGCCGTCCATGTCCGGAGGCAGTTCGGCGGGCACGACGACATCCTTCAGGTAAACAAACCGCCAGCCCCGGAGCTGCGCGCGGTAGCTGAGATCGAGGTCTTCCGTGAGCGTGTCGTGCTGCCAGCCACCGCTCTCCGTGATCGCCTTGCGTCGCCAGATGCCGGCCGTGCCATTGAAATTGAGAAATTCACCGTGGCGGCTTCGAGCGGTCTGCTCAAGCACCAGATGACCGTCGAGGAAGAGCGCCTGAAGGCGGGTCAGGAGAGAGAAATGCCGGTTCGAATGCCCCCAACGCGCCTGCACCATGCCAACCTTCTCGTCGGTGAAATGATGAACGAGTTTTTGCAGGTAATCGGGCTCCGGCTGAAAATCGGCGTCAAAAATGCAAATAAACTCGCCCTTTGCCGCAGACATTGCCTCATCCAAAGCGCCCGCCTTGAACCCATGGCGGTTCGTGCGGTGACGATAGTCGATATCGAGCCCCTTGGCGGCATACTCTGCACTCAACCGCTTGGCAAAAGAGGCCGTTTCGTCCATGGAATCGTCAAGCACCTGGATCTGAAGCTTATCACGGGGATAATCCAACGCGCTCACGCAACGCAACAGATTCTCGACCACGTCGAACTCATTGAAGACAGGCAGTTGCACCGTCACCACCGGCAGTTCGTCAAAGGTCCCGGGCGGCGTCGGCGGATGACCTCGATGCTTCCAGAATTGATACAGCACTTTGATCCTGTGGGCGCCAAAGGCGGACAGGGCGATGAAGACTAGGATATAGCTGGTGAACCAGAAGAAGTGATCCCACGAGGGCATATCGGGATGTGCGGAAAGCAGCGGGTCGCATCAATCGCCACCGATGATCAACAATCAAGCAGCATTTCGGGTGCCAGTCGCGGCGAAAATCTTTACTCCCCCTACCGGCCCGCTCTTTACTATCGCGCTAAAGCACGAACATCACCACCCATGCCACCCATCAAACACCGCGACTGGTACGACACCCCTCTGTATTACGACATCATCTTTGACGACGGGACGCAGCAGGAGGCCGACTTTTTGGAAGCAGCATTCTCAAAGCATGGCGACGGCAAAGGCCGACGACTCCTCGAACCCGCCTGCGGCAGCGGTCGGCTAGCCCTGGAGATGGCGCGACGGGGCTGGCAGGTCAGTGGATTCGACGGCAACGCGAACATGATCGCCTTCGCCAAACAGAGGATCCACACTGCGGGTTACAAGGCAAGGCTGTGGGAAGATTGGATGCAGAGCTTTAAACTGCCGAAAGGCGACAAGAGCGGATTCGACATGGCACATTGCCTGGTCAGCACGTTCAAATATCTCCCAACGGAAAAACACGCTGCCGAGTGCCTGCAACGCATGGCGGCGGCATTGCGCCCGGGCGGGCTCTTTTTCCTCGGGTTGCATCTCACAGACTACGACCGCGAAGTCCCAGAGCACGAGCGCTGGGTAGCCTGTCGTGGCCCGGTAAAGGTGGTCTGCAACACCCGCACGTGGCCAGCCGATCATCGAACGCGCCGGGAAGAGCTCCGCACCCGCCTTCAGATTACAGATCGCGGTCGCCAACACCTTCAGGAGACACGCTGGCAGTTCCGCACCTACGATGCCGCGCAACTGAAAAGACTCCTGCGCAAAGCGCCGGAGTTAGAACTGATAGAGTGCTACGACTTCACCTACGATCTGAACGAACCCCGGGTTCTCGACGACCGCTACGCCGACGTTCTGCTCGTCCTGGCAAATCGCCCGAAGTCGTAACCGCGCTGAGCACGAATCGGCCGTTGTTGGTGGGGGAAGAAAGTCCGAAAGGGAAGCTTGAGCGGCTGCTGGGGGAAAGGAAGCCTGCGTACAAGGGGCTGGCGGATCTTCGGATCCAGACGGCTGAACTCACGCCGCAGGAGACGGCGTATGGGGTGATGGAAAGTGCGCGGGTTTTCTTTGCGAAGTTGAACGGTGAACGCAAAGCGGGCGCCGGAGGGTGAGTAGGCAGCGCAAGCGCC
>CAMAZK010000054.1 GCA_945863205.1 Akkermansia muciniphila
CCGACCTGCAGACGATCAAGGAGCGGCTGGGGGGCTGGGAGGGCAAACGCGTCTGTTTTCTCGGCGACGGCGACTGCAACATGGGCCGCTCCTGGATCTGGGCCTCGGCGCATCTGGGCTTCGAACTCGTCATCGGTGCGCCGAAGGCCTTCCAGCCGCAGGAGAGCTTCATGGCCCGCGTTCCGGGCGGCACGGTGCGCATCGTCGATGATCCCGTCGAAGCCGTGAAGGGCTGCGACGTGCTCTACACGGACGTGTGGGTCAGCATGGGAAAAGAAGCCGAGAGCGCCGACCGCATCGAGATCCTCAAGCCCTGGCAGATCAACGCCGAACTGCTCACGCACGCCAACCCCGGCGCTCTCGTCATGCACTGCCTGCCCGCCTATCGCGGCAAGGAGATCACCGAAGAAGTCATGGAGGCGAACGCCGATCTGATCTTCGACCAAGCTGAGAACCGCCTGCACGCGCAGAAAGCGGTGATCGTGGAGATCACGCGCAGAGCGTGAGTTCGGCAGGTGACGACTGATCAGGCGTCTAGCACGATGTCTCCATCAGGGAGGCAGATGCAGGGAAGGCAGCAGCCTTTTTCGATGTTGAATTTGGCGGGCTGCAAGTATCGCACATTGCCTTCCACCAGGGCGGTCTGACAGGCACCGCAGTGGCCGATTTTACAACCGGAGGGAATTTCAACGTTCTCTTTGTGGGCGAAGTCGAGGAGGTTGGTGGCAGCGCCGCTGAGTTCGAGGTCCAGGCTGGATTTGCGGAAACTGATTTTGGTGGCGTTGATGGAAACGGCCTGTTTGACCTGCACAAATGCCTCGTCATGCACGCGCGTGTCAGCCACGCCCCATTCCTTGAGTCCGTCACGCAGCCCCTGCATCATGGGACCAGGGCCGCAGGTGTAGAAGTCAAAGTTGCTGGAGGGCAGCAGGCGCTTCAGAAGCGCGGGGTCCACGCGACCACGCTCGTCATAGTCACGCCCCGCCTCGTCCGTCGGAAGGGGATCGCTGAAAACGACGACGATGTGAAGATTGGGCCAGCCAAGGGCATGCCATTCACGAACTTGGTCCCGCAGGATGTGGTGGGAACCGTTGATGACCCCGTAGAAGAACCAAATTTCTCGGCGGGACTTGGCGGCGACGAGGGCGTTCAGCATGCTGAGCACAGGCGTCACACCGACTCCTGCGCCGGAGAGCACCAGGGCTCCGTTTCCTTGGGGATCGAGAACAAAATCGCCGCCGGGGGCCGCGACGTCCACGACGTCTCCTTCGTTCAACTGTTCATGAAAGTGGGTGGAGACGCTGTAGTGGGCGTCTTTGGGCGTCATCTTTTTGATGCTGACGCGGTAGTGATCCGCGTGGTGACAGTCGGACAGGCTGTAACAGCGCACATGCTTGCGACCGCCGACGTCGAGATGAAAGGTCAGATATTGGCCGGGCTTGAAGGCGGGCAGCGGCGTCTTCTCGTCATGAGGCACGAGGTGGAATGAGCAAATGTCCCCGCCTTCGGGCTTTTTGGCCTGGACGCGGAACTTGCGGGTGCCGCTCCAGGCGGCAGGAAGCACCTGGAGCTGGGTGCGGTATTCACGCATGCCATTGAGCCGCTCTTCAAAGAGCATGATCTCACGACGGTGCAGAGCACGCAGACGGATGTCGGACAGCACCTGCTGCACGAGCATCAGAATGAGCGTGCCACCGCCGGCTGCGAGCACTGCATAGGCGAAGATTTCGGCAAGTGAGAAGCTCATGCTGGAACGGTACCTGGAGGAACGCGCGTCGGAGGATTAGAAGCGGAAGGAGAGCTCGCAGCGGAACCCCTGCCCTGTCTGACCGTCGTCAAACTGACCGATGAAACCGTCCGCACGAAGAATCGTGTGCTGGTCGAGCGCCTGCTGGTAGCGCAGGCCTGCGGCGTAACCGGAACGCCCAGGGGACTGGGTATGCCAGCGGGATCCGATTTCAGCGACGAGCTGCCGCTTTTTATCGTCATCGAAAAAGTGCTGATAACCAAGGCTGAAGCCAACGGAACCGGTAGGCGTGCCATTGCCGAGGGCTGCACCGTAGCCGCCGAGACCGACGGCCTCGAACAGGACACCCGTGGCACCGAGCGGGCCGCCAACGGCCGGATCACGCGCAGCGGAGGTGAAGTTATCCACGGACAGAAAGGTGTCGAGGTACACGATGTCGTCGTTGTAGTCCATCGTCCGGGAAAGCTGGTGGAAAAACACGCTGCCGGTGCCGACAGCAGCGGTTTCGTTGTCGAGCGCCCACGAGAAGGCGGCGCGCAGGGTCGAGTTGAGCTTGCCGAAACGCCGCGTCTGTCCGATCCCGGCATAGAATCCGTCACCGCCGGTCGCATCCCCGCCATCGACGTACACGACCTCCAATTCGTAGGTGCTAGCGGTGTAGTCTGCGGAATACGAGAGCGCGTAGAGACTTGCGTTCGGATCCCGTCGGTTGTTGCCGCGATGGATCTGGTCCCAGGCGTAGAAGGCGGTCAGCCGCGCTGCGGATGCACCGAAGAGAAAGAGGGAGGCACGCGTGATACCAACCCCATCAAGCACATCGTTGACGAGCAGTCCGTCCTGATAGGTGATGGGCATGCGCCCGACGGCGAATCCGTAGTCGAGGCTGTATTGGTCATTGGGATCAAGACTGGGGAAGAGCTCGCCGAAATCACCCTCAAAGTACAGGGTGCGGAGATTCCCGTTGAAATGATCCATGCCGTTCTCGCTGCCGTCACCGCCGAAGCGATAGCCGGAGAAGCGCCCTTCACGATCAAGAGGCCTGAAACCGAAATGGATGCGTTCGGTTGGCGTAAGATAGATGTTGCCGAACAGGTCGAGACGATTGGCCCACTCGTTGACATCCACCAGGCCATTGTTGAAGGACTGGATGCCGGTGCGCATTTCGCCGTAAATGATGGTGACGGGCTGCCACACGGCTCCGGTGGGGATGGTGAAACCGGGGGAAATCTGGCCACGCCCGAGGAAGGGATTGGCACCGAAGAGGGTCTTCCGGTCAGGCGCTTCGAGATCCTCACCGGAGAGATTGCGGGCGGCGATGATTTTCTTGCGATCCCGGTTGGATTTGAACACGAGATCCTCAATCACCTCGGTGACGGGAGCCGGCCGGTCCATGAAATCTTTGCCGAGTTCGGTCCAAGGCACGACCGTGTCCTTGAGCAGGAGATTGTCCTCCAAGGCATGGAGCGGGTGGCAGGCCAGGGTGACTGCGGAGAGCAGGAGGTAGGCGCGAAAGGCGTTCATGGGAGTGAAGGGCGTTGAGATCGCAGGCTAGTTGTTCTTGGGTGCGGGTGCGTCTGACGCAGGAGGGGGTGGCTCAGGAGAAGTTCCCTCAGGAACTGGCGGAACCAGCGGCAGCGGAGCCACTTTGGGCACTTCATGCATGGGCAGCGCGGGCTCTGTGCCGGGCAGCGGGGCGATCATGATGGCTCCAGCACTGGAGAGCTGCTTTTCTTCGAACTTAGGATCGTAGGGAAAGGGCGGCTCGGCCTTGGCGAGGATTTCCTTCTCGCTGGGCTTGAAGTTCCACTGCTTGCGGGTGCCGTCGATGACGAAGTTTTTGTCCCAGATGGTCAGGGCACCGCCGCGGCGGTCTTCATCCCGGTTGGAGGTGGAGACCTTGTGGCCGAAGGCGACGCGCTTGGCAACCTCCAGGGGGGAGAGGTCATAGTCGAAACCGACAAAGGCGATTTCTTTGATCAGGTTCACCGGCACCATCTGGCAGATGAACTTGAGGTTCACCTTGTAAGGCCGCTCGCCCGTGAGGGCGCTGGCGGGCACCTCATACTTGCCCCAGCGTTCGCCATTGGGGAGCAGGACTTCGGCCTGCTTGCGCGCACCGCCGGGGCGGCCAAACAAAATGCCAGGGCGGGTGTCAGGCCGGATGTAGGGCAGCGGGTCGATGATCTGGTTAACGGCGAGCACCTGCTCACGCTCACCGCCACGCAGATTACGGACGATGAATTTGGATTGGAGGTTGAGCAGGTCACCGTCGAGCTTCCAGTTACGGTCCTCGGGCAGGATTGGGCGTCCAAGCTGATTTTTCCAGGAAGCCATGCTGAGCCAGTGGCTCGTTTTGGGGGCGTTGTGATGCACGAAGGTGGAGTGGATGTCGCGCATGTCACCGTTGGGGTCGCGGTCACCGGATTGGTACAAAATGTGACCTTTGGCGTCTTTGACGGTGACTTGCAGCGCCATCAGGCGCTCGGCATCGAAGCCGGTGGGGACCCCGTGGCCGTCGGTGCCGTTTTTGACCTGCACCTGGAAATTCAGCCCCTTGGCGTCATCACGGGTGATGACGACATCGCCGAGCTGGATGCCGCGGCGGAGAATCTGCTGGCGCTCAGTGTGGATGGTGTTGAGGTTGCGGAACTGCTCATTGAGCAGGATGCGGAAATCCATGCGGTACTGACGGTCATTCCACGGCCAAGGAAGCGATTCCTCGATTTTGGGATTGTCGCGGACGCGTTTCTCGAAGGCGCTCTCGGCATTGCCCCAGCCTTCCTCCCACTTGAAGGTGAGCGTGTGCTTGAGACCGGCGCGCTCTTTGACTTCGATGGTACCGTCTGGCTTGACCTCTTGTTTCTGCATGTCCCAGAGCAGGTCGCGGATGCTTTTGGAATGCGGGAACATGCCGGTGTGGATGATGGAATAGTCCGGGCCGACGAACATGTGGTTGGTGCGTTTGCGTGGCTGGGTGGGCGCTCCGTAGTCGGGATCCCCCTCTTTGGCCCAAGCAGCGCCACCAATGCGGGCGGCGGGTGCGACGGCGTAGTTTTTCTCCCCTTCGGCGACCTTAGCGCCCGGAACCTTGCCCATGTGGCAGTCCTGGCAGTTGGTGTTGTTCTTGGCGGCAGGAGAGTTTTTGAACTGGGTGAAGGCTTCCTCAAGGCGGAACCCGTTGAGCAGGTTCACGTCATGGCAGGAGCCGCAGAAGGCAGAGGTGGTGATGGGATCGAATTTGAGGGCGTCCTTGTGGATCTTTTGCTGCCCCTGGGATTCCTCGTTGGGTTTGAGGTTGGGATTCGATGCAATGGCCTGTTTGAGGATCTCGCCGCCTTTTGGTCCGAAGACGGCATCATAGACGTTGCCTTCGACGATGGCGGTTCGGCCGCTGACCTTGCCATAGTTGCGGTCCACACGATGGCAAACGATGCAGGTGATCCCCTCGGTGGAGGCTGGGTGGCGCTTGAGGTTGCTGGTAAACAATGGTTCCTCGCGCTGCATGCCGATCTGGGTGTGGCAGCGGATGCAGAAGTCACCATTCGTGCCGGCGGTGCGGTGCAGGATCGCGGCCTGCATGGAGTTGAACACGGGGCTGAGCTGACCGTAAGCGTGGGCGGAGACGGACCATTCACGATAGTGATCGGGATGACATTCGGCGCAGGCAGAAGCGGTGGGGAAGCGTTTCTCGCTCTCCAGCAGGTCGAGGAAACGAATGTGCGCCTCCTGGGCGTTGGCATATTTGACGACGGGAGCGGTCGGGGCCGCTGGAGCTGGAACCACGCTGGCCGGTCCAGAGCCGGTCAGGGGTCCAAAGGATTCACCGCCGAAGGATTCGCCGCCTGCAGCGGGTTTGGCGGGCATGGGGGCTCCAAAATCCTCCTGTGGGGCAGCAGCGGGCGCACCAGCGGGTGGAGCACCGAAGTTTTCCTGTGGCGCGGGCGCGTCAGCAGCGGCCGGGGCGGGTGCTTTGGCTTCCTGAGCTTCACCCGCCAGGGTGAGGGCCAGGACGAAGAACGCCAGACGCAGGAGGCGGCCCAGCGGCAGGCGTGGTGTAGGGATGGCGCGTGTTGTTTTCATAATGATGCAGGCTGAGGCGGTGTTTGGCAGGAGAGAGAAAAAGATCAGGGCACGGCGGCGGTCTTGGTTTTGCCAGATGCGGGGCTGGCGGGGCGTTTGCTGGCACGTTGAGTGCCGGCTTTCGCGGGGTTGGCCTCATGAAAACGCAGCCATTCGAGCATGTCCGCAGGACCATCCGGCGCAGGATGATGGTAGGCATGGCATTGCAGACAGCTGTCGCCGCTTTTGGTCGGCGTATGACACTCGGCACAGGTGGTCTTGGAAATCTGCTCAAAGTTGCTGTGGAAGTGCGCCAGTCCTGCCTTTTCGAACCAGTTGGTGGCGGCGTTCCAGCTGCCCTCGCCTGGAAATGCCGTGGCGTATTCCCGCCCGGCTGCGGGTTGGGTAATGGTGACGTGGCACTGGCGGCAGTCGGCGGCCAGCAGATGGGACATGTGGTTGTAACGCGTGAGCGGGCGGTCGCTGCCTGCCGGGGTGGTGTGCTTGCCGTAGGCGAGCCAGTTGATGACCGCGCCCGTGAGCTGGCCCTGCTGATCCCGGCGTTCTTCAATGGTGTGGCACTTCAGGCAGTGACCGGTGGCGGGGGAGAGCGCCCCTTTGTCAAAACCAAAGCCCTCGCGCAAGGTGGCCAGGCGCAGCGGGTCTCGAACATCCTCCAGGACGTGTTCCAACCATGATTTCAGGAGCGGATCGGCATGGCCGGTGGACTTATAATAAATGGTGCCATACTCCTGATGCCAACCGCCGGAGGAGGTCCAGTTCATGCGGTCCAGGGGATCGATGCGCGGCTTTCCCACCGCAGCCGGGACTGTGTCGGTCGCTGTTGGCGCGGCAAAAGATTCCCCGGCAGGCGGCGCTGCCGCAGGAGCCGGGGTGCCGAACGATTCCCCGGTGGGTGAAGCGGGGGCAGGAGCCGGGGTGCCAAACGATTCCCCGGCAGGTGGAGCGGGCGCTGGAGCCGGGGTGCCGAACGATTCCCCGGCAGGTGGAGCGGGCGCAGGAGCCGGGGCGCCGAACGATTCCCCGGCAGGTGGAGCGGGCGCTGGCGCGAAGGATTCAGACTTTCCGGCGGGTGGTGCAAAGGATTCTCCTCCGCCCGCTGGTGGCATGGCTACCGGGGCTGGAGCAGGCGCTCCGAAGGACTCGCTGGCATTGCCGGGGGCGGCTGGCGCGAAGTCTTCTCCGCCAGCGGTCGGGGCTGGCGCGGCGGCATTTTCCGGTTTGCGGACGCTTTCCTTGGGCGTGACGGCGGGATAGACCTTGGCGCGGAAATCATCGACTTCCTGCATGATCTTCATGCAGGCATCCGCTCCCAGAAACTCGCGCATCTGGTCAAAGGCGTCCGGTGGCAGTCCATTGATGAGATCCTCTCTTTCGTTGCATCCGGCGGCAACGAGGCGCCGGATGATTTCAGCATGCCCCACCTGCCCGGAGGGCGTGTCAGAAGGTGCGCTGGCGCACAGGTCGCGGAACAGCTCCTTCACGCTCCAGACCACGCGTTCTGCGTCCGCGACGTGCTCTTGTTTGATCGAGGCGAGGTCGTGCAAGAACACTTTTTGAGCGGCGAGCCGCTGCCAGGCCGCGCGTGCGTCCTCCGGCAGGAGGTAGAGGATGAGCCAGGGGAAATCATTGGGAGCGTCCGCAGGCCAAGTGCCCAGCGAGCGCGGTTTCTGCTCCGCTTCAAGTCTGGCATTGAGAGCGGGCAGGTCCAACTGGGGATAACCAATCACCGGCAGTTTGTTGCCGGAGCGTGTGTCGTTTTCATGACAATCGGCGCAGGCCTTTTCATAGGAGACCACGTTCATGGTGCCGCTGCTGTTGTTGGAGGCGTGGCAGGCGGCGCAGGAGAGGCTTTCGCCATGCGGTGCATCGGCTTTGAAGCCGTCAGGCACCCCTTTGGCGGTGTCCTTGGCCTTTTCCGGGAAGTGCTTGGAGTAGTGGCTCAGATGATCAAAGAAAATGCGGGTGCGGCGGCTGGCAGGATAGGACACCGCCTCAAAATCGGGGTGCCCGTGGGAAAAGCTCTCGAACTGCTGCTGATGACACACCTGGCACTGGCGGTTGGTGAACGCTTGCAGGTCTGCCATGAGGCCGTGATGCTCGTTGTGGCAGGTGCCGCAGGCGAGCTGCTCCCCGCTGCCGCTGGCCGCGACCGGAGTCTTTTCTCCAGCCAGATA
This sequence comes from Akkermansia muciniphila, assembly GCA_945863205.1. Taxonomy (GTDB): domain Bacteria; phylum Verrucomicrobiota; class Verrucomicrobiia; order Verrucomicrobiales; family Verrucomicrobiaceae; genus Prosthecobacter. The sequence continues at coordinate 8,005 of CAMAZK010000054.1, forward strand.
AGAAGCTAGGCGCAGAAGCGGGTCAGGCCGGGACTCTCCCTTGCTTTTAGCGTGGAGTTTTTTCGGGTCCATGGTGTGCGCGGCGAAGGCATACCGCCCGCCATTACCACCGATCTCCTGATGACACCCCAGGCAGAGTTGGCTGTCGGCGATAGCGCGGTGGTCGAAGTTCGCGGAATGCATCGCCAGCAGCTTTTCCGGCCCCAGTTGCATGTCGCTGTGACACTGCTGGCAGTTGGATTTGAGCGTGGAGTGCGCTGCCGTGAGAGGCCCAGGGTTGATCGCTGCCGTTCCACGCCCGCCTTCCTGCGGTTGATGGGCGAGCAGCGCGATCAGCAACGCCACGGTCATGCCCGCCGCGACCTTCGACAGAATGCCCCGCACCCGGCGCAGTGTGGGCGTGGGCTGGCAGGGAGAGATGGCGCGGCAGCAGGAGCCGTCCGGCAGAGGCCCTTCTTTGCAGGGTTCCCCACCATGTGTTTCCACCCGTGTGCATTGCCATTGGTCACCGCTGCGGCGGGGCAGACACTCACCGGACTTGCGCCCGTCAAATTTCATCCCCGCCCGGCACTTGCCTTTGGCGTCAGGCCCCAGGTAGCACGACTTCCCCTGACACTCCGCCCCGCAGGCCCAGCCCTCGTTGGGGCGGTCGTAGGTGGTGTGGCGGTGCCGGATGTCCTGGAATTTGTCTGCCATGCGGGGTGAGGATCAAAGTCTGCCGCCATACACCAGCGCCACCCAGGCATGAACCAGGGCAACGATGATCAGGCTGTAGGTGAAAGGAATGTGAACAAAGAGCCACAGCTTCAGCAGGCGCTGCGCGGCGTTCTGGAAGTCCAGGTTGCGTTTGCGCTCCACGCATTCGCGCAGCCGACCCATGCTGCCGACGAGTTCCTCGTCCAGGTAGCGGCAGTACTCGTCCATCTGTCCGAGGATGCGCTGGGAATGGCGCGAGGGATTGCCCGCCAGGAGCAAGACACTGCTGCGGCGCTGAAAATAAGGCGCCAGAGTGCTCATGTAGAAATTGCCCATCGCCGTGGAACCGGACTGGCGCTCGGCATCCTCCACGATGCCCTCCACCTCGGTGCGCAGCGCATGCTGGTAGCGTGGAATGCGTTCATAGACCAACGGCTCTCCAGAGCGCGTGATGGCGGGCGGCAGCAGGCGCGTGATGAAAAGTCCCGCCACTCCGCTGAGCGCCACAATGACAAACAACACTGACAGGATCGTCTCCAACATCCCCGTGGGCAGGCGAAAGCCCGAGTGCAGCAGGAACACGAACACCGAGAGCCAGCCGGCGTAGATGTGGAACTGTAGCCAGGATGAGGCCTTCATCAGCGGCAGGAACGGCAGCTTTTTGCGACCGTTGAACAAGGCCAGGGCCAGCACCAGCGCCAGCAGCGCGAATCCGGTGTAGATCGCCGCCGGGCGCAGCGCGATTTTCAGCATCCGCCACAGCCCGTAGGCAAGAACCATCCCCACGAGGCAGAGCAGCGTGTTGCGGAGGCGTCTGCGGGCGAAAAAATTCATCGGTTCAGCCAGGCGGCCAGTTTGTCGGTTTCCTGCATGTCCAGGCGGATGAGGGCATCATGCGGACAGGCGCGCACGCAGGCCGGACCTCCGAGCAAATCATGACACAGGTCGCATTTCGTCGCCCGCTGCACGGCGCCATCAGCGCTCAGGCTGGTCATGGAGCCCTGGCTGTCGAAAACGATGCGCTGCTTCGCGTCCAGCTTCACTGGGAACTGCGGCATCCCCCGCTCATCGCGGATTTCCACCATCTGGATGTTGTTATAGGGGCAGTTGTTCGCGCAACTGGAGCAGCCGATGCAGGTGCGGTCATTGATCACCACCTCGCCGCTTTCTTCTCGGTGAATCGCCCCAGTCGGGCAAGGGATCATGCAGATCGGGTCATGGCAGTGCATGCACGCCTGCGTGATCTGGATGCCTTCGAGCTGGTCGCCTTGGCGGATAAAACGGGGATTGCCGTCATGCGCGGAGGCGCAGCCGCGTACGCAGTCATCACAGCGTGTGCAGCGGTCCAGGTCGATGAGCATGGTGGCGCCGCCGTTGATCGTGCGCTTGTCCATGAAGAACTCCACGATGCCCGGCCCCAGTTTTTCCCGGGCGTCCTCGCTGAGCTTCACTGGACGCGCCGTTTTCGAAATCGAGCCTTGAGGTTCCAGTTTGCGGATCTCCGCCGCCGTGAGCCGTGGCAGGATCAGCCGCTCCACCAGCACCGTAGGGATGACCAGGACGTCAACATAACCCACGGCGCGCAGCGAGTGCTCGGAGGTGACCAACTCGCCCGGTTTTTGTGCGTTTTGATAAATCTCCTTCAGGCCGTAGCACTGCCCTTTCCCCAGATAGGCCGTCGTCTGCTCACCCAGATGATATTTGCGGCTCACTCTCACAAAACCGCCGCGCACGATGATGAGGCCGTTCAGGTAGTCCCCTTGCTGGAGGATCATCGGCTCGGTGCGCAGGCGCTCCGAAGGTGTCGTTTTATCCAGCAGTTGCTGGTAGCTGCCGTACCAGTCCATCCGACCGTGTCGTTCAAACTCCGTCGCCGCCGCGATCTCATCCACCGCCTCCTGTGGCAGGCGCCGGATGATGTCAAGCGCTCGGAGGAGCGAGCGCAGGCCATGTTCGCGAAAGCGTTGCTCAATGTGCGCCTTCATTTCGGGCGCGTAGCTCATCAGGTCACGCAGCCCCTGCCAGCGGATCTCCAGCATCTGCGTCCCGTTTTGCGCCGCGATGACGGTGGCGGTGCGCGGGCTGCGCCCCAATGCGGCGATTTCTCCAAACAGCTCGCCTGGCTGGAGGTCGTTCGTGCGCTTCCCCTCCAGCACGCGCGGCACATCGTGCAGCAGCGTGAGTTCGTCTTCGTCAGCCTCACGTTGACGAATGGTATGGTGGGGGCGCTGCTCACGCAAACGCCTGGTGCCCAGCGCCCGGGCGATGCTCTGAAACCAGCCTTTTTTGGCCCCTTCACTGCGTCCCAAGACCTCACGCGGCAGGCTTTCCAGCACCACTCGTGCCGTCCCTTCTAGCACCAGGAAAGCGGAGTTTCCGTAATCTCCCTCGCGGACAATGATCTGGTCCTGTTTCAGGGTCAGCAGGCGTGTGTCATTACGCAGGATGCCTGCCAACGGCAGATGGCGCGGAAACCGCTGCGGGTCCATCCGGTCAAATGGCGGCAGCGTCAGAATGCGCTCCACCCTCTCCGGCGTCACATCCGCGTCGAAGGGCTCGTCCCATCGTGCTGGCCGGATGGTCTGTCCGCTGGCATCCATCGTGTGTGTGGTGGGTGGAGTTGAGTCTTAAAACCACTCCTCACTTCGGCTGGAAGGGCGTGCCGCGCAGCTTGGTAGGTATGAGACCATCGACCCCGGCAAGTCCAGAGCCGTCGTTGTTCTGGCCGAACATCTCGATCTGTGCCTTGATGTCGTCTGCGCCTTTGATCACGGTGGCGGCATCGCCGCCGAGATTGGTGGCCTTGGCGATGGCGAGGATCTGCTTCAACTCCGCCGGGGCGGCGTCCCCGCCCAGTTTCTCAATGACCGCCGGCAACTCGGCGCTGATGATGGCGAAGGCGCGGCGTCCCATCGCCTGGCGGAATGGAAACTGGTTGCCCTTCTGCACCCCGGCGGCCAGGCCGCGCAGGCTGTGTTCCAGGTCCAGCAGCAGTCCGGTGGTGAACAGCACGCGTTTGAATGCCTGCGGCACTTCCTTGTTCTCCTTCTCATGCCGCACCGAGTTCGTGTAGAAATGATGCCGCACCTCGCCCTGGCTCCAGCTTGCCAGCTCAAAGCCCTCGCTGCGCGCAGGATGACCGCCGACGTTGATCAGCTTTTCATCCCTTGCCACGTGGCAACTGAAGCAGTTTTCCGCGACTTGATAGGTGTTGCGCGGGTTTAGCATCCCGGCGGCGATCGATTTCAGAATGCGGTCTTCATGGCTGGCGATCTTTTCCTTGTCCCCATGCACGTCCACCCAGTCCTTCGCCCCGCCGTGGCAGGATTCGCAGCTCACCCCGCCGATCACCTTCAGCACGTTCCCTGTCTGCTGGCGGGTGAAATGGCACTCGGTGCAAAGCTGGTTGGTGGCGATCTCGTTAACACTCCGCAGGCCCATCTTTGTGGCGATTTCCTTGGCTTTAAGCGAGGTTTTCGGGTCACGATGGATGCTATCGCTACGCGCATGCTGAGACACGCGCCAGGACTGCAACTCCTGCGTGTGACACTTCTCACAGCGCTCCGCGCCGATCACGCGCTCCGGGTGCAGCGTGGAAATGGCCTGTCCACAAACACTGGTGGCGAAGGCTAGCCCGAGGAGCACAAGGGCAGGACTTTGAAGAGAGAATGTATTCATTGGGTTACTGAAAAAATTAATTAAAAGAAGAATTGGTCTTAACTTATCATGATGAAAATGAGAAGAAAAAAGTTAATTTATTCGTGAACATTATTCGTGCCGAAATCGACCCTATATTTCCTTCCTTAAGAACGATAGACTCACAAATCAAAGGAGCGGCTTGCTCGCGGCCACGTCAGCAATAAACATTGCACGCTACAATACAGTCATAATGCTTTGGTTGATTATCTTGCAGAACTCGAAATGAACTTGTCGCCCCTACCAAACAGCCCCCTCGGCGTCTTCGACTCCGGAGTGGGCGGCCTGACCGTGGTGCGGGCGCTGCGGGAGATCCTGCCAAACGAATCCATCATCTACCTCGGGGACACGGCACGAGTGCCCTACGGATCCAAGTCGCCGGACACGATTCGCCGCTTCTCGGTGGAGGACACGCAGTTCCTCGTCGCGCACGGGGTGAAAGCAGTCGTCGTGGCCTGCAACACCGCCACAGCCCACGCCCTCACGACTTTGCAGACCACCTTCCGCGTGCCGATCATCGGTGTGCTCGGTCCCGGTGTGGAGGCGACGCTGGCCGATCCGGCGTGCGAACGCGTGGGCATCATCGGCACCGCCGGCACCATCCGAAGCCATGCCTATCAGCACGAGATCGCGATGCGGCGGCCGGACATCCTGATCGAAGCGAAGGCGACCCCGCTGCTCGTGCCCTTCATCGAGGAAGGCTGGATCGATCACCCGGCGCTCAAATCCGTGCTGCGGGACTACTTGAAACCGCTGCTCGACAAGGGCATCGACACGCTCGTGCTCGCCTGCACGCACTATCCGCTACTCGTCCCGGTGCTCAAACGCATGCTCGGCCAGAAGGTGCGGCTGGTGGACTCCGCCAGCACCTGCGCCGCCCATGTGAAGGCTCAACTCGAAGAGGCGGGGCTCCTGCGCACGGCCAAGTCCAAACCGACCCTGGAACTCTTTCTCACCGACCATTCGGAGCAGGCGGAAAACCTCGCGAAACGCTTCCTCGGCGGCGATTTCGGCAGGGTGAAAAAGGCGACTCTTTGACTGCGGAGGGCAAACTCAAATTGCCCGCCCATGAACTCTCGCTAGCCTCGCGGCCACATGTTTCCCCGGATTTTCGACCGCTACCTCGCCCGCCAGGTCGGCACGGCCACGCTCATCGGCGTGGCGCTGCTCAGCGGCGTGATGGTGCTGGGCAATGTTTACAAGAAACTCGACGAACTGCTGGGCAATACCGAACTGCCCATCTCCGTGGTGCTGGAGTTCGTGGCGCTGGTCATTCCCTTCTCCCTGATTTTCACCATTCCATGGGCCTTTCTGACCGCGATCCTCCTGGTCTTCGGTCGCCTTTCGGCGGACAACGAACTCGTCTCCCTGCGGATGACCGGCATGTCGATGTCACGCATCTGCGCCCCCGTATTCGCGCTGGCACTCGTGCTCAGCGGCATCTGCCTCTGGGTGAATGTCAGCCTGGCTCCGGCGGCCAAGGACCGCATGAAGCGGCTTTTCTACCAGGTAGCGGTCAAGAATCCGGAGACGCTTTTTCAGGAAGGGCAGGTCCTGGAGCGCGTCCCCGGCTATCGCATCTACACCGGTCACCGCGATGACAAGGCCCTCACCGACCTGCACATCATCAAACTGGACCCTCACGGCGGAGTCGGCAGCTACATCCACGCGGAAACGGGAAAGATCATCACCGAGGAGGGTAAACTCGACTTCACCATGATGCTCAAGGGCGTGGGCATCGAGCATCTGCCCGAACCTGACGCCACCGGTCAGCCCGTCGTTCCCAAACCGCTGACGATGGCGGAGTTCCCTCTCGAATTTCCCCTTTCCGACATGCAGAAGGATGCCGTGAGGGTCAACGCGAGCATGAAATCCACCCCCGCCCTCGCCGAAGAGGTCCGAACGTGGAAGGACACCTTCACCGGCGAGGCGCTCACCGACGTTACCCGCTCGCTGTCGATGACCGAACTGCACAAGCGTTACAGCTTCTCCCTCGCCTGCTTCACCTTCGCCCTGGTCGGCATCCCTCTCGGCGTGACCGCCCAGCGGCGTGAGACCTCTTCCGGCTTCGCCCTCAGCCTGGCCACGGCCACCGTCTATCTCGTCTTCATCATCCTAGCGGACACGCTGAATGATCAGCCGTCCGCCATGCCCCATGTCATCATGTGGGTGCCGAACGTCATCTTCCTCGGCATGGGCGGCTGGCTGTTTTACCGCCTCAGTCGGAAGTAGGTTTTCGCAGTTCAGCGGACAAAAGCGGGCTGGCACGGACCGTATGGTCTGTCCACCATGCCAAAACGGAAGTCACCACCGCTCACCAGCCTCGCCCTGATGCTGGCCATTGCGACGCCTGCGATTGGAGCCGAAATGACGGCAGAGCAGCGCACGTTTTTTGAGAGCAAGATCCGGCCGGTGTTGGTGAAGCAGTGCTACGAATGCCACTCGGCGGACGCGAAGAAGCTCGGCGGCAAGCTGCTGCTCGACGCGCCCTCGGAAATGATCGCAGGAGGCGAGTCGGGGCCGTCGCTGATTCCTGGAAAGCCGGACGAGAGCCTCATCATCCAGGCGCTGCGCTACGACGGTCTCGAAATGCCGCCGAAGAAGCCGCTGCCGGAGTCGGTGATCGCAGACTTCGTGACCTGGGTGAAGCTGGGTGCGCCGGATCCGCGTGAGGACGCTCCGAAAAGCGCCAAATCAGCGAATAAGGCAGCGACCGAGCCGCTGTGGTCGCTGAAGCCGGTGGCTGCGCCGAATCCTCCCACGGTGAAAGACCAAGCATGGCCGCGTGGGGCCATCGACCGCTTCGTGCTGGCAAAGATCGAATCCAAAGGCCTCCAACCCACATTCGACGCCGACCGGCGCACGCTTCTGCGGCGGCTCTCCTTCGATCTGACCGGCCTCCCGCCGTCCGACCTGTCCGACACGTCAGACCTGTCCGACATCGTCGATAAACTCCTCGCATCCCCTCACTTCGGTGAACGCTGGGGCCGTCACTGGCTCGACCTGGCACGCTACGCCGAATCGAACGGCAACGACGGCCTCAGCCGCAATCCGAGCTTCCCGCATGCCTGGCGTTATCGCGACTACGTCATCGCGGCCTTCAACGAAGACATGCCCTACGACCGCTTCATCACCGAGCAGATCGCCGGTGACCTGCTGCCCGCCGAATCCGACTCGCAACATGACCGCCAGCTCGTCGCCACCGCCTTTCTCGCGCTCAGCGCAAAGCCCGCCAAAGCGATGAACGAAAACTTCGAGATGGACGTCGTGGCGGATCAAATCGGCGTCGTCGGCAGCGGCATCATGGCGCTGAGCGTCGGTTGCGCCCGCTGTCACGATCACAAGACCGACCCCATTCCGACTCGCGACTACTACGCACTCGCCGGCATCTTCAAGAGCACGGAAACGATGTGGGGTGCAGCGGCCCATCAGGGCCTCACAGCGCCACAAACGGCGTTGCACGAACTCAAAGCCGCAGCACCGGTCAAGCCGCGTGCGGAGATCGAAAAGATCATTCTCGATCATCCGCCGCGCCGGGCGCCGGCGAAGCCGTCCTTCAAATACGCCGCCGACGCGCCCCTGGCCATGGGCGTGCGCGATGCCAAGACGATCATCGACTGCAAACTCAACATCGACGGCGAATCCAAGAAACTTGGCCCGGCCATCCCGCGCGGCTTTCTCTCCGTGTGTGGTGACGCCGCACTGAAGCCTGACGCAAAGCAAAGCGGCCGCCTGCAGCTCGCCCAGTGGCTGGCCAGTCCGCAGCATCCGCTGACGGCTCGTGTGATCGTGAACCGCGTTTGGCTCCAACTTTTCAGCGAAGGCCTCGTCGGCACGCCGGATGACTTTGGCTTGTCGGGGGAGAAGCCCACGCATCCCGAACTGCTCGACCACCTCGCCACCCGCTTCATGCGCGAGGGCTGGTCCATCAAGCGCCTCATCCGCAGCATCGTCCTCAGCCGCACCTACCAGCTCAGCAGCGCCAGCGATGAGGCTTTGGACCGCGACGATCCTGACAACACGCTGCTCACGCGCCACAACCGTCGCCTTCTCGATGCCGAGTCCGTGCGCGATGCCATGCTTGCCGCCGCCGGCAATCTGAATCCACAGCCTGCACAAGGTTCGCTCATTCAGCATCGCGACGTCCTCATCAATGAACTGCCGCCGCTGCATCAGCCGAGCACGCATCGCAGCATCTACCTCCTCATGCTGCGGAATTCGATGCCGCCGGAGCTGACGCCCTTCAATCTGCCCGAAGCCACCGCCGTCACGGGCAAGCGCGATGCCGCCACGCTCGCCACACAGTCCCTTTACCTGCTGAACAACGCCTTCCTCGTCGAGCAGTCCCGCGAATTCGCCGAACGCGTGCAAAAAGCGGCCACCGATGAATCCGAACGCATTCAGTTCGCCTATCGGCAGGCTTTTGGCCGCGCTGCTAACGCCGCCGAGAGTCAACGCGCTCACGACTTCATTCGCGAAGCCGGTTCGATGCTGGCCTCGGCTCAAAACGACGAAAACAAGCGCCTCAGTGACGCCTGGGCCGCACTATGCCAGGCGCTGCTCGCGAGCAATGAACTGCGCTACGTGGATTGAGCCCGATGTGAGAGTTTCCCCTCGTGGAGCGTTGGTTTCACCGTGAAAACCACCTCCTGCCATCTGCCGCTTGTCATCGCCGTTCTGGCGATCGGCGGTGCTGCGTCGCTATCCGCGAATCCGGCGAACAAGAAGGCGGCGGCGAACTACTTCGAGCATTTCCTGCCTGCCACGCTCGCGGATTGCACGCTTTGCCATTTACCTTCGACGAATCACGCGCCCGAAAGCCTGGAGGAGTTTCCGCACAATGCATTCGGGAAGGAGCTGGCGGCCATCAAGAAGAAGAGCCTTCCAGAACGGCTCAAGCTGGTCGCGGACAAGGACAGCGACGCGGACGGCGTGGCCAATCTCGCGGAGATCCTGCTCGGCGGGCATCCGGGCGATGCGAAGGTGAAGCCTAAATCGCTCGCACAAATGGACGCGAAGAAGGATGCCTTTGACCGGTTTTTGGCGCGTTACGCCTGGGAGCCCTTCAAGCCGGTGAAACGTCCTGCCAGCCCCATGCCTGGCGTGGCGAATCCGATCGACGCATTCATCGGCGAGCAGCTTGAGACGCATGCTTTGAAGCCGCTGGGAGAGGCGACGCCCGCGCAGATCTCGCGACGTGTTTATGTCGATCTCATCGGCCTGCTGCCGACGCCGGAACAGGTGACGGCCTTTGAAACGGCGTATGCCGCGCAGCCGGATGTCGCATTGCATCAGCTCACGGATCGCCTCATGGACGATCCTCGCTACGGAGAGCGCTGGGGTCGGCATTTCATGGACATCTGGCGCTACTCGGACTGGGAGGGCTACAAAGGCGCGGTGCGGCTGAGCCAACCGCACATCTGGCGCTGGCGCGACTGGATCATCGAGTCGCTCAACGCGAACAAGCCCTACGACCGCATGGTGCAGGAGATGCTGGCGGGCGATGAACTGGCGCCGACGGACGAGAACACGCTGCGGGCGACCGGCTACCTCGCACGGAATTTCCAAAGCGACCGGCTGCAATGGATGGACAACATCGTCGAGCACACCAGCAAGGCCTTCATGGGCCTGACGATGAACTGCGTGAAGTGCCACGATCACAAATACGATCCCATCCCGCAGACCGACTACTACGCCATCCGCGCCGTCTTTGAACCCTACAACGTACGCACCGATCCGGTGCCCGGCGAACTCGACGCGAAGAAGGACGGCATGCCACGCGCCTACGATTCGTCGCTGAAGACGGTGACTTATCTGTTCCAGCGCGGCGACGAGCGTTTCCCGATCAAGGACAAACCCATCGCCCCCGGCGTGCCGTCCATCTTTGATGGAAAGCTCGACATCAAGCCGGTCAGCCTGCCGCTGGTCGCGCAACAACCGGAGAAGCGCGACTACTACAAGGCCGCCATGCTCGCGGCTGTGGATTCGGTGGCGGATGCCGAACTGCGGGAGATGAAGCGCACAACGCTGGAGGAGCAGTTGAAGCTCGAAGCGCTCGAGGACGGCGGCATGGACAAGAAGTCCGCAGATTGGAAGGCGATGGCGACGAAAGTGGCGGAGCTGCAGAGGCAGACGGCACTGATCGAGGCCCGCGAGGCGAAGGAAAAGGCGGATGCGGCGCTGCAGAAGGCCATGGCGACCAAGCCGCTCACCACCACGGTCAAAAAGACCATCGCCACCGCGAAGACAGCGGCGGATGCCGCTACGAAGAAGCTCGCCGAAGCCGAGAAAGCGAGCACGACTGCCGCGAAGGCTGCCGACTACAAGCCGCGTGAAGTGAAGTCCTATCCGGCGACGAGCAGCGGACGACGGCTCGCTTTCGCACGCTGGCTCACCTCGCCGCAGAACACGCTGTTCGCCCGGGTTGCTGCGAATCATCTGTGGATTCGCCATTTCGGCACCGGCATCGTCGCCACGCCCGATGATTTCGGCGCGAATGGCAAGAAGCCCACGCATCCCGCGCTGCTCGACTGGCTGGCCGCCGAGTTCACAGCGAGCGGTTTTGATTTGAAGCACATGCACCGCCTGATCATCAGCAGCGCGTTGTATCGCCGCTCCTCAGGCAGCGGCACGGCCGGCGCGAACGACGCTGCTGACCCCGACAACGTCTGGTACTGGCGCTCGCCCGTGCGCCGCCTCGAGGGCGAGGCTGTGCGCGACAATCTGCTGCACGTCGCTGGCCTGCTCGATCCTACCTTTGGCGGACCCGAGATCGAAAGCGAAGCCGCCGAGGCCGGACGCCGGCGCAGCGTGTATTATCGTCATGCGCAGGAGACGCAGGCGGAGATGGTGCAGATCTTCGACGGTGCGCGTCCAAGCGAATGCTATCAGCGCGAGTTCAGCATCAAGCCGCATCAGGCGCTGGCGTTAGCGAACAGCCAGGTGACGCTGGATGCCTCAGTCGCGCTCGAAAAGCGGCTCAGTCGTGAAGCGGGCGCGGACTACGCGGCCTTTGTCACCAGCGCCTTCGAGCATGTCCTCAACCGCAGGCCGAAGAGCGAGGAGTTGCGCCTGAGTGCGGAATTCATCCAGCAAGCTGGCAAGGACGCCACGCGCCTGCGGCAGCACTTCATCGGCGTGCTGTTCAATCACAACGACTTCATCACCCTGCGCTGACCTCATGAAAAACAATCTTCCCGGCTGCACAGGCACACGCCGCCAGTTCCTGCTCGACACGGGCATGGGCTTCACCGGACTCGCGCTGAATGCGATGATGTTTCGCAACGGCGTGGCGCAGGCCGCGCCTTCCGAGACCGACGTACTGACCGCTTGGCAGACCGGCGAGGCGAAGGCGAAGTCCGTGATCTGGATGTTCATGATCGGCGGCACCAGCCACATGGAGAGCTTTGATCCGAAGCCCGAGCTCACGAAGTACGGTAGCATGTCCATCGACGAGACACCGTATCGCGCAGCAGCCGATCAATCCCGCATCAACAAGATCCTCGCCGAACCCGGCAAGGAGAAGCGCGAGGTCTTCAAGAAGCTGATGCCGCTGATCGCCGGGCACAAAAAATACGGCCAGAGCGGCATCGAGGTCAGTGATCTCTTTCCTCATGTCGGCGGTGCGGCGGATGAGATTTCCTTCCTGCGGGGCATGTGGACCATCGACAACAACCACGGTGCGCAGCTCACCTTCCACACCGGGCGCAAGATCGGCGACACCGGGCATCCCACGGTCGGCGCATGGGCCAGCTACGGTCTCGGCACGCTGAATGCGAACCTGCCGGAGTTTGTCGTCCTGGGTGAACCCAGCGCTGACTGCTGCGGTCGCTCCTTCACGTATGGCAGCGCCTATCTCGGTCCGGAATATGGCGGCGTGCGTCTCAAGGTCGATCCGAAGAATCCGTTGTCCTATGTGCATCCGGCCGACCCCAAACTCACGCTCGACGAGCAGCGCGACGCCTTCAGCCTCATCGGTCGGCTCAATCAGCTCTCCGGCATCGACTACCCGACCGACGCGCAGCTCAACGCCCGCATCAAAGCCTACGAACTCGCCTTTCAGATGCAGATGGCCGTTCCTGGCCTGATGGATTTCTCGAAAGAGCCCGAACACGTGAAGCAGCTCTACGGCCTCGATCGCAAGGAGTGCCTGGCCTTCGGATCGCAATGCCTCGCCGCG
>CAMAZK010000055.1 GCA_945863205.1 Akkermansia muciniphila
TCCGACGAGCTCGCTTTTCGGCAGGTGGCTGCCTTCCTGCACCCAGCGCTGCGCACGGAACTCGCGCCAGGGCTCGGGCGGGCTGGTGCGATAGACGGGAAGCTGGTCGCCGGCCTCGGCGCAGTCGTTCAGGGCGCTGGGGACGACGAGATAGGGATTCCGCGCGAGGTAGCGATACGGCAGAACGACGTGCTGGCAGGGATTGCGGATGTTGCAGAGGAAGCGGTTGCCCCAATCATCGAAGCTGTTGCCGAAGCGTGCGCCGCCGCTTTCGAGACGCACATCGCCGGTGCTGGGATCAAAGGAGAAGTCGTTTCGCTTGATGGGGAGAGGTTTGAAGTCCTTTGGCAGCGGCATGACGCTTTCGCTGCCGGGTGCGCGCTGGATTTCCCCGCCGTTTGAGCCACCGGCGATGTAGATGCGGTGGTCGAGGCCCCAGATGGGGTTGTTCATGACGGCCTGCACGTTCAGCTTTTTGAAGCCGGTGAAGACCTTTTGCCGCACATCGGCCACGCCGTCGCCGTTCGTGTCCTTGAGATACCAAACGTCCGGCGTGGCGGTGACGAATATGCCGCCTTTCCAGCACGCGGTGCCGGTGGGCCAGGAGAGGCCGTCGGCGAAGATGGTTGCCTTGTCGAAAACACCGTCACCATCGGTGTCGGTGAGCAGGCGCACCTTGCCGATGTGGGCATCGGTGGGGTTTTCCTGACTGGGCTTGTGCGCTGCCTTGTCGGTGTAGGGGTAGTCGTTCATCTCGCACACGTAGGCGCGCCCATCGGCATCGTAGGTGATGGCGACGGGATCGGTGACGAGCGGCTCCGAGGCTATGAGCTGCATCTCGAAGCCATCGAGGACGTGGAAGGTCTGCGCTGCGTCCTTCGGCTCGACGGCGGGTGTGGAGGGGAAATCCAGGGCAGAGACGGACCACGGAATACACAGAATACACGGAAGTACGAAACGCATGATGCATACCATACGCGGGCTGCTGCCAGCGTATTCCGCGCCTTCCGCCGTAGGGATCTCCTGGTTGCGAAGTCTCGGGTTGGAAGATACTCTCTCGGCATGACCGTGACCCTTGACCAGATTCATGCCGACCCGACGATTATCGACCGGGCGATCGGTCTTTCGGAACGGCTGGACATTCACGCAGCTGGCATGCTGAAGGCCACGCTGTTTCCAGCCGAGGTTCCATCGATCGACAAAGCACGTGAAACGATGCGGAAGCGTTTTGAACGGCCGGACTGGCAGTTCGGAGTCGGACAACCGATGAACCGTGAAGAGCGCAACTCCCGTGGCTGACTATTTCATCGACACCAACATCCTGCTCTACGCGATCAGCACAGATACTGCGGAGGCGTCAAAAGCAGGCATCGCACGGAAGCTTCTGCAAAATCATGCCTGGGCTTGGTCGGCACAGGTGGCGGCGGAGTTCGTGAGGTCTAGCACTTCGGCGAAAAAGGCCGTCCGGCTAACTTGGCCCGAAGCGGGACAGTGGGTGGCCGTTTGGCGTGCTTACCCGATGACAAGCGTGGACGGGGCGCTGGTGAGTGAGGCCATTCTCATCGCGGAGCGTTACATGATCTCGTATTACGATGCGCAAATCGTGGCCGCAGCGCGGCGGATGCAGTGCCGGGTCATCTACACCGAAGATTTGAACCACGGGCAGGACTACGGCGGGGTGACGGCCATCAACCCGTTCAATTCAAACGTCGAGCTGCTGTGAACGGCCAGCGTTGAGTTGCATCCCCGGCGACCTGCGCCACAATGGCGGCCCTTTTTCCAACGCCATGGCCTACATCAACGAAAACTACAACAAGCTCAAAGCCGGTTACCTCTTCCCTGAAATCGCACGCCGCGTGAAAGCCTTCACCGAGGCGAACCCGGAGGCCGCGAAGCGCCTGATCCGCTGCGGTATCGGCGATGTGACCGAGTCGCTGCCGCAGGCCGTGCGCGACGCGATGCACAAAGCCGTCGATGAAATGGGCGACCGCAACAGCTTCCGCGGCTACGGCCCGGAGCAGGGTTACGACTTCCTGCGCAATGCGATTGCTGACAACGATTTCAAGGCGCGCGGTATTCAGATCGAAGCCGATGAGATCTTCATCTCCGACGGTAGCAAGTGCGACACCGGCAACATCCTTGACATCTTCGGCGCCGGAAACAAGATCGCCATCACCGACCCGGTGTATCCCGTTTACGTCGATACGAACGTCATGGCCGGCAACACCGGCGATGCAAATGAAGCCGGGGCCTATGCCGGACTGCATTATCTTAAGTGCACGCCTGAAAACGGCTTCGTGCCCGAGATCCCAAGCGAGCCCGTCGATCTCGTTTACCTCTGCTACCCGAACAATCCGACCGGAGCCACCGCCACGCGTGCGCAGCTTGAAGCCTGGGTGAAATACGCCCGCGCCAACGGCACCATCATCCTCTACGACGCCGCCTACGAGGCTTTCATCCAGGATCCATCCGTGCCGCGCTCCATCTTCGAGATCGAAGGTGCTCGCGATTGCGCGATCGAATTCCGCAGCTTCTCAAAGAACGGCGGCTTCACCGGTGTGCGCTGCGCGATTGTCATCATTCCGAAGGGACTCATGGGCAAAAAGAAAGATGGCACGCAGCAGGCCATCCATCCGCTTTGGAGCCGCCGCCACAGCACGAAGTTCAACGGAGTCAGCTACATCGTGCAACGCGGCGCCGAGGCGGTTTATAGCCCCGAAGGCAAGGCGCAGGTCGCCGCGCTGATCGAGCACTACATGGGCAACGCGAAGCTGCTCGTCGAAGCCTGCAAAAACGCCGGCCTCGCCGTTTATGGCGGCGTGAACGCGCCGTACGTGTGGGTCGCCTGCCCGAACGGCGTCACCAGCTGGCAGATGTTCGACAAGATGCTCAACGAGGCAAACGTGGTCATCACGCCCGGCAGCGGCTTCGGCAGCGCCGGCGAAGGCTACTTCCGCATCAGCGCCTTCAACAGCCGTGCGAACGTGGAAGAAGTCTGCAAGCGCATCGCCGCGTTGTAGTCTTCAGCGAGATCCTTGTAGAAGAGAGTCTCAAGGGGATGCTTGCAGCCTCAAAAAGGCCCTGCCCTCAAGATCCGTGCTCACCGTGATGCTGCCGTCCGGGTGGTTCACGGTCTGCCCGGCAGGTACATCGTCCCACCGAACCAGATCGGAGGAGAACTGCGCCTTCAGCGTTCCCCATTCGGAAAAGACGAGGCTGGGGCGATACGAAAGCGTGAGGATTCCCCCCTGCATCACCGGCTGTGGCATCGCCGGCTCGTCGAGGGCGAAGTCGATCAGATTCGGAACGCCATCGTTGTCTGAATCGTCCGCGAAGCCCCCACTGAGCCCCTGCCCCGCCATCCATTCGAGAAACGGCAGGTTCGGATCGAGTCCCATCACCGTCGTGGTGAGATAATCGTCTGTCAGCGGTTGGATCGGCGTTGCGGGGTAGGTCGAGTTGAAGGCTTCGACGACCAGTTGCGCGATCTTTGCATGAGCGGAGGTCGCCGGGTGGAATCCATCGCCGCTGAAAACATAGCGCATGCCAGCATTCGGGTCGGACACGCGGTAGAAATTGATTCCGTTGATGCGGAAGGGCTCCGAGATGAGCGACTTCGTGAGGGCATACACACCCGGAACAAATCCGATTCCTTGGGTTTGCGCCCAAGCACCGAGGCTTGCATTCAATGCGTCCATCGCCGCCGTGACGCGCCCGGTCTTGACCTGATCCGTGGGGTAGCCCTCCTGAACCTGGGGTGAGCAGCCGACATGCGGCACGCTCACGAGCACGATCGGCACAGTGGCGTTCACTCCCCGCACCCAGTTCACCAGCCACTGGAGGTTGCTCAGCGTCACATCCGTGACCTCAGGCCCCGCCAGTCCGTTGTAGAGGCTTGCGTAGTAGCTGTCAGCGTCGTTGCCACCGGCGAAGATGACGACCCGCTCGACATCAAAGCGGATGTGATTCTTGAGCGAGTTCACCCACCAGAACTGGTTGATGGGGTTGGTGAGGAGGCTTTTCAGCTCGCTCGTGGTGGCGCCGGGCACCGCCCAGTTGTGGGCGTGTCCCGTGGCTCGGATGTCGGCGTACACATCCCAGGCGCCTGTGTCGAACCAGTCGGTGCGGTGCTGATGAAGGATCTCGATCCAGTTTCTGGCCAGCCAGGCGGCCGGATTCGTCGGGAACAGCCCGGGGAACTCAGCTTCGTATTCTTTTGTCAGACTGTCACCCAGCACCAGACACTGCTCGGCGGGAGCAGTGGCTGGCGATGCGATCAGCACCATGGTCATGAGCAGTCTCTTCATTCCGCTCTGAGACGGGCGCGGCAGGGAAAAGTTCACCCGGAAGCGCATATAGTTGAGAAAGCTGCCCGGAGGGGCGTCACACAAAATCGGTGATCGAGCCGAAGTCGGCGTCAAAAAGGCGGCGGTAGGTGCGGAAGGCGAAGTGGTCGGTCATGTTGGCAATCCAGTCGCAGACCAGACGGGCGCGCTCACCGGCGGTCTCGGCTTCACGGATCTGCTTCTCGATCGTGGCCGGCATGAGGTGCAGACCTTTCGGCTGCGTCGGCTCGATGTAGCGATCGTGCAGCACTTCAAACACGCGCTTGAGGATGAAGTCAGCCTTGTGATCGAGCTGCTGGAGCTGCGGACTGAGGAAGACCAGATCCAGGGCGATTTTCTTGTGCAGATCCGCCCGGCGGCGCTGCACGGGATCGATCTCCAGCGCGAACTGATGCCGACGCGTGCTGGCGCTGAGGAAATTCGCGGTCGGAGCCAGTTTCGTAGCGCGGATGCACTCCCCGATGAGGCGGTTCAGCCGGCCTTCGACACGGCCATCGCGGATCGCTTTGCAGAGGAATTCGATGTCCGTGCTGTCCTCACTGCTGAGCGTCTGCTCTGCCGCCCAGCGCTCGACCTTGGTCACATTGATGAATCCGGCGTGGATGCCATCGGCCAGGTCGTTCAACGAGTAGGCGGTGTCATCCGCCCAGTCCATGATCTGGCACTCGATGCTCTTGAAGCCGTTGCGCTCCTTCCCCGGCGTGAGCTCGACAGGGAAGGCCTGCCCGCCCATCGTGAAGTCGAGCCAGCGTTCCTGGTCGTTGTAGAGGTAGTGATTGGCTTTGTGAGCCGGTTTTTCGGCGAAGAGCGTCTTGTACTTCAGCACGCCATCCAGCAGCGCCCGCGTGGGGTTCATGCCGACACGGCCTTCGCTGAAGAGCGTCTGCGTCAGGATGCGCAGCGTCTGCGCATTGCCCTCGAAGCCGCCGTAGGGCTCCATCAGCGTGTGCAGCGTGCGCTCCCCGGCGTGGCCGAAGGGCGGATGGCCGAGGTCGTGGCTGAGGCAGGTGCTTTCGACGAGATCGGGATCGATGAAGCAGTCGTCTCCGAGTGTTTCGTCCTGCTGCGTCAGCCAGGCGCAGATGCTGCGCCCGATCTGCGCCACCTCGATGCTGTGGGTCAAACGCGTGCGGTAGAAGTCATACTCGCCGGACAGAAAGACCTGCGTCTTGCTCTGCAGACGGCGGAAAGCGCTGCTGTGGATGATGCGGTCGCGGTCGATCTGAAACGCGTTCCGGTACTCGCCGTCTTGGGACGGACGTTTGTCGAGTTTTTCGAAATCGAAAGAGGAGTAAAAACGGTTCGCGGGCATGCGTGGTGTGCCGCGATGCTAGCAGGTCATGGCAGAGGGGCAAGACCTCGGCTCAGCGATGCTGACGAAACGCAAACCGAGGTATCGGCTCTTCGTCTGAGGCGTCCGCCTCGCGGGACCTCCGCTTCCCATCCACAAAGGCCGGGCGAAAGGGCCGCTGCTGCGCCGTAGCAATTTCTTCCTCGGACACGCCCTTCGCCCGCAGGTGGCTGCGATGGTGCATTCGGTCTTTCTGGGCTTCAAGCATGACTCTAGCTCAGACTGACAGTGCGGCGCCTCGTTCAAAACTGCCCCGTATTCAGCAGCACCAGCGTGCAGGCTTCCTCGCAGACGATTCCCGATTTTTCCAGTGCATGGACGAGTTCCGCGTTCTCGGCGCCCGGATTGAAAATGACGCGAAGCGGCTTCAATGCGGTCAGTTTCGCGGCAAGACCCGCCGAGATCGCCGCCCCCACGTACATCGTCACGGTGTCCACGGGGCCGGAAATGAGGCTTAAATCCGGCACCACGGCGATGCCTTCGATTTCCGCCAGCTTTGGATGTACCGGCACGACTTCGTGTCCGTGTTTGCGGAGGGAGATCAGCGCCTTGTGGCTGTAGCGCTCGGGGTTGTTGCTGGCTCCGATGATGACGACGCGTTGTTTCATGAACCGACCATTCCCGGGAACGGACGATGTTCAACCCGGGTTGCGCCTTTGCATCGGCGAATTGCCGCTTTAACATCGCGCCATGAACCCGAGACCCTGGATCATCGCCGAAACGAACTGGAAACACGTCAAAGCCACGCGCTACGAGGCCGCCGTGCTGCCGTGGGGTGCCACGGAGGCGCACAACTGGCATCTGCCCTACGCCACCGATTCCCTGCAGAATGACGCCATCGCCGCCGAGGCGGGCCGCATCGCCTGGGAGGCGGGTGCCAAGGTCGCCATCCTGCCCAACGTTCCCTTCGGCGTGCAGACCGGTCAGCTCGACATTCCCTTCTGCATCAACATGAACCCCACCACGCAGATGATGGTGCTCGAAGACGTCATCAGCAGCCTAGAAGGCGTCGGTGTGATGAAATTCGTCATCCTCAACGGCCACGGCGGCAATGACTTCCGCCAGATGCTGCGCGAGCTGCAGGCGAAGCACCCGAAGATGTTTCTCAGCACCGTGAGCTGGTTCAATGCGGTCAAAGGCGACGATATCTTCAACGTCGTCGGTGATCACGCCGATGAGCGCGAAACAAGTCTCATCATGCACCTGCACCCTGATCTCGTGCTGCCGAAAGCCGAGTGGGGGCCCGGCATGGACAACCGCTGGAAGCTGAAGGCCATCAACGAAAAATGGGCCTGGGCGCAGCGCGCGTGGACGCAGGCGACCAATGACACCGGCAGCGGTGATCCGCAGCACAGCACGGCGGAAAAAGGAAAGCAGTACCTCGAAGCCCTCGGGGCGAAGATCGCAACGTATCTCATCGAACTCGCCGCCGCTGACATCGGCGATTTGTACCAGAAAGCCTGATTGAATCTGTCATCCGGGGAGAATAACGTGAACGCATGAAATTCAGCATCACCATCGACCGCGACGAAGACGGCGCATGGATCACATCCTGTCCTGCCATTCCCGGCTGTCACAGCCAGGGTGCGACACGCGAGGAGGCGGTCGCCAGCATCCGCGAGGCCATCGCCCTTTGCCTCGAGGTTCGCGCGGAGCGCGGGCTGCCTCTCACGCTCGAAACCTGCCAGTTGGAGGTCGCCGCCTGATGCCGTCCCTGCCTGTCATCAGCGGCGCTGATGCTGTGCGGGCTTTCAGCAGGGACGGCTGGACGGCCGTCCGCCAGCGCGGCAGTCACATCATCATGGTGAAAGAAGGCAGTTACGCGTCCCTCTCGGTTCCCAATCATCGCGAGGTCGCACGCGGCACGCTTCGCAGTCTCGTCCGGGACGCTGGACTGACTCCCGACGAGTTCATCCAGCTGCTTGACGCCTGAGCTCACCACCATGATCCGCTTTCTCCTCAGCCGCTTTCTTCAAGGCATCGTCGTGATCCTCGCGGTGATCACGATCACCTTCACGCTGTCGCAGATGGTTCCGGGCGGGGCCATCCGGAACGAGCGCAATGTCTCCGAGGAAACGAAGAAAGCGCAGGAGGAGTACTACGGGCTCAACAAACCGTGGATCGTGCGCCTCGGCCTCACGATCAAACATTACGTCACGCTCGACCTGCCCGACTCCTACCACTACAAAGGCCGCGGTGTGGATGAGATCATCGCCTCCGGTTTTCCCGTCTCGGCAGCGGTGGGAATGGCCGGATTGACGATTGCTTTGCTCATCGGGGTGCCGCTGGGAGCCATCGCGGCGTTGCGGCCGAACACGCTCGAAGACCGCGGCAGCACGTTGGCCGCCACGCTGGGCATCTGCACCCCGAGCATGGTGCTCGGTCCGCTGATCGCGATGCTGTTTGGATTGAAACTGCGCTGGTTCAATGTCGCCGGCTGGTTCGACTCGTCCGACTGGGTGCTGCCGGCGCTCACGCTGGGCATCATCTACAGCGCCTACATTGCGAGGCTCACGCGGGGCAGCCTGCGCGAGACCCTGGCGCAGGAATTCATCCGCACGGCTCGCGCCAAGGGAGCCAGTGAAGGCTCGGTCGTCTTTCTGCATGCCATGAAGCTCGCCAGCCTGCCGGTGCTGAACTTCCTCGGACCCGCAGCGGCGGGACTGCTGACCGGTTCGTTCATCGTCGAGACGATCTTCCAGCTTCCAGGCCTCGGTCAGTTCTTCATCGCCGCAGCCACCAATGGCGACCACCAGCTCACGATCGCCATTTCCACCTTTTATGCCGCGCTCATCGTCGGCTTCAACCTGCTCGTGGACATCCTCCAGGCGCTTCTCAACCCACGCATCCGACTGCAGGCATGAGCAGCACATCCCACCAAAGTCTTTCGCCGATGCGGGCCGCCTGGCAGCGGCTGATGCGGCAGCGTATGAATGCCTGGGCGCTATGGTTTCTCGTCGCCCTGGTGCTCCTCTGCGGCGTCGGGCCGGAGATTTCACCTTACGATCAGGCGGAGCAGGATCTCGAACTCAAGGCGACGAATCCGAGCCTCGCGCACTGGCTGGGCACGGACCCGCTCGGGCGCGACATGCTCACGCGCATCCTGCACGGCGGACGTGTGTCGCTGGAGGTGGGACTGCTGGCCACGGGCGTCGCGGCGATCATCGGCGTGATCTACGGCATGATGTCCGGCCTCGCGGGCGGCCGCATCGACTCGGCGATGATGCGCATCGTGGACATCCTGTATGCGTTCCCCTTCATCAACTTCGTCATCCTGCTCATGGTCATCGTCGGCCGCGAGTTCTGGCTCATCTTCGTCGCCATCGGAGCGGTGGAATGGCTGACGATGGCGCGTGTTGTGCGCGGGCAGGTGCTCGCATTGAAGAATCTTGAATTCGTAACGGCTGCGCGTGCCAGCGGTGCGGGCTTCTGGCACATCGTGTGGAAGCATCTGCTGCCGAACGTGATGGGCCCCGTCATCATCTACGCGAGTCTCACCGTTCCCGGCGTGATGCTGCTGGAGGCCGCGCTGAGCTTTCTCGGACTCGGCATTCAGCCGCCGGATGCGAGCTGGGGCGTGCTGATTCGCGAAGGCGCCAACTCGATGGAGACTTATCCCTGGATGCTTCTCTATCCGGGCATCTTTTTCTCCGCCACCCTGCTCGCGCTGAACCTGCTCGGCGACGGATTGCGCGATGCGTTTGATCCGAAGTCGATGTCGCAGCAGTAGCGGAAAAAAATCTTAACGGCGGCTGAATAGGCCCGTGGAGGCCTCGTCAGAGAGTGCGGAAACAAAAAATCCACACACACTCATGAAAGCACTCCTCACCCTCCTCGCTGCAGCCGCTGTTCTTGGTTTTGCAGCCCCCACCACCGCCTCGGCGAACCCTTTCTGCCACGGCGCCCAGCGCATCGTCAGCCGTCTCCCCTGCGGCACTCCGGTCTATGCCGTCTATCAGGTCGTCGGATACGACCGCTGTGGCAATCCGGTGGGCCAGTGGGTCACGCAGCGCGCCAACCACAACTGCGGCGTCTGCAATCCCCGCCCTGTCTATGGCTACGGCCAGCCCGGCTGCAACACCGGCCATGTTAACGGTTTCCGTCCTGGGTTTGGCAGCCCGTTCCACGGCCGCTCACGCAGCGGCGTCAGCTTCAGCTTCGGTTTCGGCAGGTAGTAGCGCCGCCACTTGAAGCTTGAAAACCCCACGCGGCCCCGCCAGTGCACGGCGGGGCCGTTCTGTTGCCACACACGGCATCGCATGGCATGGTCGGTGCATGCAGTGGCTCGTCCGCATTTTCTTTCTCCTCGCCGCCCTCGGTGGCATCGCATGGTTTCACGATGTGCGGACCCACCGGCCGACGCGCGTGCAGCAGGCCAATCGTGACGGCATCCTGCTCCTCGGCAACGGCACCGAACCCGCCACGCTCGATCCGCAACTCGCCAGCGGCCAGCCGGAGCATCACATCTTCCACGCGATCTTTGAGGGGCTCATCGCTCCGCTGCCGGAGAATCCCGATGGCGACGGCCCCGGCGCTGCGGCCACATGGACGCACGAGCAGTTCACCACCTGGACTTTCAGGCTCCAGCCGGAGGGCAAATGGAGTGATGGCAAGCAGGTCACGTCCGCCGATTTTCTCTACGCCTACCAGCGCATCCTCTCCCCAAAGCTCGGCGCCGACTACGCGAACATGCTCTACCCGATGCTAAACGCAGAGGCGTACCACAGCGGCCGGCTCAAAGACTTCTCCCAGGTCGGAGTGAAAGCGCTCGATGATCACACGCTGCAGATCACGCTCAACGGCCCCGCTCCGTATCTCCCCAGCATGTTGAAGCACTACTCGTGGTTCCCGGTGCCGCGGCACGTCGTCGAGAAGCACGGGAAAATGGACGATCGCGGGAACACCCGCTGGACGCGCCCGGCCAATATGGTCTGCAACGGCCCCTTCAAACTCAAAAGCTGGCAGGTCAACCAAACCGTCGAAGTGGATCGCAACCCCTTCTACTGGGACGCCGCAGGCGTGAAGCTCAACGGCATCGTCTTCCTGCCCATCGTCAGTGACACCACGGAGGAGCGCGCCTTTCTCGACGGCCAGCTCCACGTCACACTCACCATGCCGCTGTCGAAGATTCCCGTCTATCGCGAGGCGAAATCTCCCTTCTTCCATTCCGACCCGCTGCTCAGCGTCTATTTTTACCGCTTCAACGTCACGAAGAAGCCCTTCGACGATCCAAGGGTGCGCCGGGCGCTGGCGCTCGCCGTCGATCGCGAAAGCATCACGCGCAACATCCTCCGTGCGGGACAAAAACCCGCCACCGGACTCACACCGCCCGGCACCGTGGCCGACTATCAAACGCCCGACCTCATGCGCTTTGACCCCGCCGCCGCGAGGAAGCTGCTCGCTGAAGCCGGCTTCCCGGACGGCAAAGGATTCCCCGCGTTTGACATCCTCATCAACACCAGCGAAGCGCACCGCGCCCTGGCAGAGGCCGTGCAGGCCATGTGGAAGCAGCATCTCGGCATCCCTGCCCGCGTTTTGAATCAGGACTGGGGCGTCTATCTCGAGTCCCAGCGCAAACTCGACTATCAAGTCTGTCGCGCGGCCTGGGTGGGTGATTACCTCGACCCATCGACCTTCCTCGCCATGTGGCAGACCAACGACGGCAACAACAACACAGGCTGGAGCAACGCCCGCTACGACGCGCTCATCAACCAAAGCTTCCGTGAAGGCGACGCCACGAAGCGTCTGCAAACCCTCAACGAAGCCGAGTCTCTCATGCTGAATGAAGCGCCCATCCTCCCGGTGTATTGGTACACGCACTCCTACCTGATGCGCCCCGAGGTCAAAGGCATGCTGCCATCCTTGCTCGAACATCGCAGCTACAAGGCTGTCGAGTTGAAGCCGTGAGGTGATCGGCGGTCCCCCAACGCAAGACTTTGCACGCCTGCAAGCCCAAAGGGCTTCCGGCACTCAGCCCAGGGTTGGCACAACCCTGGGTTACCAGCCGTCCCACGCATGTCCACTCGGCCTGCAACAACGGACAGAACCTCGTTGGCGTTCACCCTAGAGCGGGGCGGGTGGTTCAAGCGTTACCCCGTAACACCTGCCTCGGACGAAAAGGCAGCGTGGAGAGCGAGACAAGAAAGCCGCAGGCGATTCCTGTGGGAAAAATCACGGGCGCATATTCCCAGACCACGATGAACGGCGCCCAGAAATAGGGTACAAAAAACAACACTGCACCGATGATTGGACTGAAAAGGCCCATCGTCGGCAAAACCAGCCAATGCAGCATGCGACACATTCGATAGAGCCATAGCCATGTGACAACGGACACGACCGAGCTCCAAGCGGTCCAGCCGACGTCTTGTAACTCCACAAACTTCTGCTCACCTTCACCATACTCACCCATGAGCCAGTAGCCGACGAATGCCATGAGAACGGCAATCACCGCCACAACCAAGTGTTCGATGACAGCCTTCATGCTTCAGTGGTTCAGGAAGCTCCAAGTCGCCGCGGCGACAATACCAAGAAGCCCAAGAGAGAGAATGATTCCAAAGAGGCCAAACGCGACATCAAAAGGCATTCCAACCCAGCTCTGTTCCCGCCACTCTCGGTGCTTTTTCTGTCGATACGACGAACTGACCAGGTAGCGCCAGCCTCCGATGATCATTTCGGCCATTTCGCCGAAACTGTATAGATCATCGAGAGGCATGACGCATCATAGAGTTCACTCACACATGGATCGGATGCCCCTTGGCGACTTCCGTCGCCTCCTTGACCATCTCGCTAAGCGTCGGATGGGCATGGATGGTAGCTTCGATTTCGTCCCAGGTGGCTTCGAGGTTCATGGCGAGGCCGATTTCGGCGATCATCTCGGTGCTTTCGCTGCCGATGATGTGCGCACCGATGATTTCGCCGTGCGGCTCGCCGTAGAGGATCTTGACGAAACCTTCGGGCTCGGCGGCGGCGAGAGCCTTGCCGCTGGCGACGTAGGGGAACTTGCCGACCTTGAACTTGAGGCCCTTTTCCTTCGCCGCGCGCTCGGTGAGGCCGATGCTGGCGACCTGCGGGTGGCAATAGGTGCAGCCGGGGAAGACGGTGACTTTCTTCGGCTTGTGCTTGGTGAACATGCCTTCGACGCATTGCACCGCCTCGTAACTGGCGACGTGGGCGAGCCAGGGCGGCCCGATGATGTCGCCGGCGCCATAGACGCCTTTGACGCTGGTTTGATAACGGTCGTCGGTCTGCAGCCAGCCGCGGTCGGAGAGCTTGATTTCGACGCCGCCGGGCAGCACGGGGGCCACGCCGATGGCGACGAGGCAAACGTCGGCTTCGAGCGTTTCATTGGCCGCGCCTTCGACGGTGATTTTGACGCCTTTGCCGTCCTCGGAGGTGCCGGTGACCTTCGTGTTGGTGAGGATGCGGATGCCGGCCTTTGTGAGGCTTTTTTCAAGCGTCTTGCTGACTTCAGTGTCCTCGACAGGGAGGATGTCCGGCATCATTTCGACGACGGTGACCTTGGTGCCGTAAGCGTTGAAGAAGTAGGCGAACTCGATGCCAATGGCGCCTGCACCGATGACGATGACGCTCTTGGGCTGCTTCTCCATGGTCATGGCTTCCTTGCTGCCGATGACGGTGGTTCCGTTGAAGGGGAAACCTGGCATCGGGCGGCTCTTTGCGCCGGTGGCGATGAGGATGTTCGCCGCGTCGTGGGTCTCCGTTTTGCCGTCGGCGGCGGTGACTTCCACCTTGCCCGCGGCGGGGATGCTGGCGGTTCCCTTGAGGTAATCGACCTTGTTCTTCTTGAAGAGGAACTCGATGCCCTTGTTGAGCTTGTCGCTAACGCCGCGGCTGCGGCCGATGACTTTGGACCAGTCATACTCGACGCTGCCGATCTTCAGGCCGAACTCCTCGGCGCGGTGGGTGATCGTGTGGTAAAGCTCGGCGTTCTTGAGGAGAGCCTTCGTCGGAATGCAGCCCCAGTTCAGGCAGGTGCCGCCGGCGCGGTCATTTTCAACGCAGGCCACTTTTTTGCCGAGTTGCGCTGCGCGGATGGCTCCGACGTAGCCCGCAGGCCCGCCGCCGATGACAATGAGGTCGTAATTCATGAGTGTGTGTTTTGGGGGGAATGAAGCGCGAGAGAAGCGCAGGCAGGGGGGATGTTCAACCGGGGAAATCGCCCCGCCGGATCCCCGATTGACCGTGCGGCAAGAAGAACCTAGACTCAGGCGATCATGAAACCGAAAGCCGTCATCATCACGGACCCAAAAAAGTTACGGGCGATCTGCTCCAATCAGCCGCGCGTCTCGCGGGAGCAGGCAGTTCGATCCATTTTGGCTGCCAATCGTACAAGCTCATCCCCGCAGCTCGCGAAAGTGAGCTAAAAGCGTTGTCCGCCGAAGCGGAAGTAGCTTCTCCTGACCAAGCGCCAACTTTTGTGGGTGGCGAGCATACCGTTTTCATCCAGGACGATCCCAAGATCGTCATCAAACACACCCTCCCCGGTTTCTATGGCCGGATCATGGATGAAACGAAGCTGCTCGATCCGCGCACGTTTCAAAACAAGACACGTTTGATGATGCGGGCGGCGCTGCCCTCTGAATATTTGCGGCGGTGGGCGGTGATGGATGATGTGTTCGGGATGACGACGCACTACCTCGGCAAAGTGACCGGCACGGACCGCGAACCGCAGATGGCCGTCGAGCAGCCCTTCATTCCCGAAGACGAAGACCTGCCCGCCACGCTCGAGGATGCCGCGGCTTTCTTCACAGCGCACGGATTTGAGCGAGTGGACGACCAGCACATCGTCAATCCCGAGGTGCACGGCGTGACGTGGTATCGCCAGCGGGACGGCATTCTCGTGACGGATGCCCATGCGAGAAATTTCCGCCGCGATCTCGACAGCGTGATCATCCCGGTGGACCTCGTGATCGCCCTGGTGCCGCCGGGGGCGTCCGCGCTGCTGCCAGCGGCTGCCCAGCCATGGCGGCCCGCCGAGGATGAGGCAGACTTATCTTGATCAGAGAGCCCCCGTCTGGCAACTTTCATGCTGTTGAGCCGTTGGTTCCTCGCTGATGCAAACGCGCACGTCATTCAGATTCCTCCTCTTCTCGGTCCTGCTCGCCGGGCAGGTGCGTGGGGCGGAGCAGCGCCCGGGCGCGGAAAAAGCGCCAAAGACGGACGTCGCCACGCTGCTGCGCATCCAGAACGATGTGCAGAAACTCCTGCCGCGGGTGCGCACGGCGCTCGTCGCCATCCAGGCGGGCGGCGGCACGGCCAGCGGCGTCATCATTTCCCCCGACGGACTGCTGCTGACCGCCGCGCATGTGCCGGGTGCGCCGGGCAAGGAAATGCGCGTCATCTTTGAGGACGGCAGCGTCACGACGGCGAAGTCGCTCGGTCTGGACAAGACGACGGACGCCGCACTGGCACAGCTCAAAAAGCGGCCGAAACCCTGGCCCTACGTGAAACTCAGCCGCGAGATCATCAAGGCGCAGCCGGGCGAGTGGTGCTTCGCGCTCGGCCATCCGGGTGGTTTCGACAAGGACCGCGGCCCCCTGCTCCGGGTTGGCAAGATCATCAAACAGACCGCCAACAGCCTGCACACCGACTGCGTGCTCATGGGCGGCGACTCCGGCGGCCCGCTTTTCAATTTCAGCGGGGAGGTCATCGGCATCCACAGCCAGATCTGGGAAGGCCGGGATCAAAACGTCCACGTCTCCATGGCCCCATTTCTCCGCTCCTGGGACGCGATGGAGAAGTCCCAGGTGATCAAGGTCTGGAGCATCGGCGCCGGCGGCTACCTCGGGGTGGCCACGGGGATGAATGACGATCTTGAGCTCGAAGTGATGGACGTACTCGAAAGTTCCCCCGCAAAGAAGGCCGGGGTGCTGGCCGGAGACGTCATCCTCAGCGTGAACGGAGAGGTGATGACCGACCAGCAGCAGTTCAGCGCCACCGTGCGCGCCCGGGCCGCCGGCGACACTCTCAGGATCGGACTTCGAACCGCCGGCAAGGACCGCGAATTGTCCGTCAAACTGGCACAGAAGCCTCTGGAGGAATGACAAATCCGTAAATCCGAATGACCAAGGAATTTCCAACTCCCGATGATGAACGGCGGCCCGCACCTCCGTCGGGCCATCGCCCCACATTCGGGCTTCGTCATTCCGCCGCCCTTCTTTTCGTCTCCCTCTCCGCATTTGCGGATGCTCCCCGCGCCACGCTCCCGCCCGGGCAGCGCACGAACGGCGGGCAGACGCTGGCCGCCGTCTCCGCACTGAAGCCGCTCACCCTCGACTGCACCGCCCGGATTGAGAGCGTGCTCGACCGCCCCATCTGTACGGCCACGATCGTGGGTGCCGATGGTTACATCCTGACGAAGGCCAGTGAAGTGCCGGAACTGGAAAAGGTGCGCATCCGCCTCGCTGACGGTCGCACCACCGCGCTGCGCGAGGTGCATCGCGACGTCAAAACCGACCTCGTCCTGGCCCAGGCCGTCGGCATCACCGGGCTGCGCACGGTTTCCTTCGCAGCATCGAAAGCGCTCACGCTCGGCCAATGGCTGTGCAGCACAGCCGACACAGGCCGGGAGCCGCGAATCGGCATCGTCAGCGCCCGCCGGCGCAGCATCCCCGGCGCCGGTGCCGCGCTGGGCATCCGCATGGATGACAATGCCTCCAAGTCGGCAAAAGGCGTGCGCATCATCGGCATCGCCACCGACAGCCCCGCCGAGGCCGCCGGCCTGCATGAAGGCGACGTGCTGCTGAAAATCGCGGGGGAAGCCGTGGCGCAGTTTCGCCGTGTTCACGAGCTCGTGAATCAACGCCAGCCTGGCGAGGTCATCGAGGTACATTATTTGCGCAAGGACAAGGAGGAAAGCTGCCGCGTCCGCCTCGCCAGCCGCACCAAGGTGCTGCAAAACTGGGAGGGCGAGGACTTTGCCAACGGCGGCATCTCACTGCGCAGCGACAATTTCCCCGAAGTCCTCCAGCACGACATCCCGCTCTACCCTTCCGACATGGGCGGCCCCGTCGCCACGCTGGAAGGCAAAGTCGTCGGCATCAACATCGCCCGCGTCGATCGCGTCACCACCTTCGCCCTGCCCATGGAGGCCTTCTGGGCCGAAACGCAGAAGCACATCCAGGCCGACCGCCATCCGCCAAAGGCGGTGCTGGTGGAGTGAGAGAAGGATTGCCATTGCGGCCGCCCTTGCTCCCTATCCGGCATGTTGCGCTACCAGCCACTCCCCGCCGAACTCTTTGTCTCCAATCGCGAGCATCTCTACGCGAAGCTCCCGCCCCAGTCCGTCGTCATCCTGCATGCCAATGACGTGCTGCCGACGAATGCGGACGGCTCCCTGCCCTTCATCCAGAACAGCGACCTGTTTTACCTCAGCGGTGTCGATCAGGAGGAGACGATCCTCGTGCTTTTTCCAGACGCCGTCGATCCGAAGCAGCGGGAGATGCTCTTCGTGCGCGAGACGAACGAGCACATCGCCGTGTGGGAAGGTGAAAAACTCACCAAGGAGCAGGCCAAGGAGCGCAGCGGCGTCCAGCGCGTGCATTGGCTGGAAGACTTCGAGGTGCAGTTCCGCGCAGTCATGTGCCAGGCGGATCATGTCTTCCTGAATTCGAACGAGCACCCCCGCGCCACCATCCCCACCGAGACGCGCGAGACACGCTTCACCCAGCGCTGCCAGCGCGAGTATCCGCTGCACGACTACCGCCGGCTCGCACAGCTCATGCACGAGCTGCGCGTCATCAAAAGCCCGCATGAAATCACCGCGCTCAACGAGGCCATCCGCATCACCGGCGACGGCTTCCACCGCCTGCTGAAGTTCGTGAAGCCCGGCGTGCATGAGTTCGAGATCGAGGCCGAGCTTTGCCACGAGTTCATCCGCCAGCGCGGTCGCGGCTTCGCCTACACACCGATCATCGCCACCGGCGCGAACGCCTGCGTGCTGCACTACATCACCAACCACTGCCAGTGCCAGGATGGCGAGATGCTGCTGCTCGACGTGGCCGCGAACTACGGCAACTACAACGCCGACCTCACGCGCACGATCCCCGTGAACGGCAAGTTCACGCCACGCCAGCGCCAGGTCTATGACGCCGTGCTGCGTGTCTTCAAAAAGTGCTGCCAGATGCTGCGCCCCGGCGTCATCATCCGCGAGTATCAGGAGCAGGTCGGCCTGCTCATGCAGGAGGAGCTTCTCGGCCTCGGCCTCATCACGCAGGAGGACATCGACAAGCAGGACCCCGAAAAGCCGGCGTATAAAAAGTACTTCCCGCATGGCACCTCGCACCCGCTCGGCATCGACGTTCACGATGTCGGCCACATGTGGAAGCCCGCGCAGCCCGGCATGGTCTTCACCGTCGAGCCCGGCATCTACATCCGGGAGGAAAAGCTCGGCGTCCGTCTCGAAAACAACATCTTCATCGGCGAACACGAAAACATCGACCTCATGGCGCACATTCCGATCGAGGCGGATGAGATTGAGGCGCTAATGGCGGGCAAATGAAGAAACCTGCCGCTACGCGGAATGACGAAACCAGAATGAGGAATGACGAATGAAGTCCCAATGCCTGAATTCGTCATTCGGCCTTCGACATTGATTCGTCATTCGTCATTCTGAATTCGTCATTCCCCATGTCCCTGCCCCGCTTCCACCTCCCTGCCGCCGCATGGTGTTCGCCGCACCTTACGCTCACGGATGACGAGGCCCAGCACTGCGGTCGCGTGATGCGCAAACAGCCCGGCGATGAGATCGAGATCTTCGACGGCGCAGGCCGTTTGGCCGTCTGCGAGATCACCCATGTTTCTAAAGCCGAGGTGCAGGCCAAAGTCGTCTCGGAATCCCGCATCGAGCCGTTTCAGACCGCGATTCACTTGCTCCCCGCCCTGATCAAAGCGGAGCCCTTCGAGTGGCTGCTGGAAAAGGCCGTGGAACTCGGGGCTGCCAGCATCCAGCCCGTCATCACCGAGCGCTGCGTCGTGCATCTCGATGCCGCGCAGACGGAGAAGAAGCTCGCCAAATGGCGGCGGCACATGATCGAGTCTGCCAAGCAGTGCCACACGCCGTTTGTGCCCGATTTGAAGGCACCCGTCGCGTTCACCGCCGCTTTGGCCGTCGCCGCCGACCTCAAGCTCATTCCTGCACTCAGCGAGCACTCGCGCACGCTCAAACAAATCACACCCGCCGCCTCCGTCGCCGTCCTGATCGGCCCGGAGGGCGATTTCACGCCCCAAGAAGAGGCACGGGCCTTCGCGGCAGGCTTTGCGCCCGTCACGCTCGGTCCGCTCATTCTTCGTGCCGAGACCGCCGCCATTGCCACACTGGCGATTCTGGGACATGAACTGCGCTGACACGATTCCAGCCTCATGACACCCCCGACACCACCGCAGCCGCTCCTGGGCATGAAACCCGAGGAAATCGCCGCCGTGTTCGCGGAACTGGGTCAGCCGGCTTTTCGTGCGAAACAGCTCGTGGAATGGGTTTTTGCCAAACGGGCCGCCAGTTTCGACGAGATGACGAATCTGCCAAAAGCCACACGCGAGGCGCTGGCGACGCGTTTTGTCACCCGCTCGATGAGCATCGCGAAGGTCACCGGCTCCGCCGACACGACGCGCAAGTTTCTCCTCAAGCTGCACGACGGACGCTACGTCGAGACGGTGCTCATTCCGGCGAATCCCGCGCTTTACGGCGGAAAGTCCGACCGCAGGACGCTGTGCGTCTCCAGCCAGGTCGGCTGCGCCTACGACTGCAAATTCTGCGCCAGCGGCCTCGCGGGTTTCACGCGAAATCTGACAGCGGGAGAGATCGTGGAGCAGATCGTGCTGGTGGAAGCGCACGCGGGGGAGCGGGTGGACAATCTGGTCTTCATGGGCATGGGCGAGCCGCTGGCGAACTACTCGAACCTCACCAAGGCCATCGAAATCCTCAACGCGGACTGGGGCGTCGGCATCGGAGCGCGGCACATGACCGTCAGCACCAGCGGACTGGCACCGCAGATCAAAAAACTGGCCGAATTTCCGCTGCAGATCCGTCTGGCCATCTCCCTGCATGGCGCCACGGACGAGGTGCGCGAGCAGATCATGCCCGTGAACCGGAAGTACAATCTGGACGAACTGTTTGAGGCGCTCGACTGCTGGAATGCCAAGCGGAAGCAGTTCCTCACCTTCGAATTCATCCTCATCGCCGACTTGAACGACGGCATCCCGCAGGCCCATGCGCTGGCGAAACGCGCCCGCGCTGCGAACGCGAAGGTGAATCTGATCCCCTACAACACGGTGGAGGGCCTGCCCTGGGTCCGCCCCAGCGAGGAGCGGCAGGACGCCTTCCTCGCCGTCCTCACCAGAGCCGGAGTCACGGCGACTCTGCGTCGTGAAAAGGGCCACGACATCTCCGCAGCCTGCGGACAGCTGCGATTGAAGCAGGAAACCGAGCTCGGCATCATCGAGTCACCGATCCCGGAAAAGCGGATCACGATCGGCGCGGGCGGCTGAGGCCGGCTACCTGCGGCTTGCCGCCGGTTTGCGCACGGCTGCGGGGCGTTTGGCGGGACGCTTGACCGGTCGTTTCAGCTTGGGGCCTTGTTTAGCCGCCTTGGCATGATTTTGAGCTTCCTGCATATCACGCAGTTCCTTTTCCACCTCGGCTAGACGCCTGGAGGTGGCCTCCAGCTTCCGCACCACGAGCCGGGCGACGAATTCGTAGAGAGCCGCGTGGAAAGCAGGGTCCTGCTCGCGCGGATGGATGTCCTGCAGGAATTTCTGGTCCACCGCCAGGCAGACGGCCTTCTTTGGTGC
>CAMAZK010000056.1 GCA_945863205.1 Akkermansia muciniphila
ATCGGACCAGAACTCCGGCTCGATACTCACAGTCTTCGCCACGTCAGTCCCTCCAGAATATCACCAAAACCCAGCCCTCCGCCGCTTCGTTCGGGCGCCAAGACTCCGCCGGACGAGCGCACGCTCTCAAAAAATGCGTCCTTCTCGAACAAGTGCTCCGTGCACAGGCCGCACAAGTCCACCGCGTTTCCCTCGGCCAGGGCCACCGCAGCTTCGTAAGCCGCAAACATCTGGCCCAGCGCGTGATCCATCGCCGAAGTCAGCACCAGCGGTTTTTCGGGATGCGTGCGGGCCACCACGCGCCAGTCTCGTCGTGCAGGCTTCACCACGACCGCGTCGAAGCCGCGCGTCCCGTCCTTCCAGCCCTTGTCGAGCGCCAGTCGCACATTCCGGCTTTGTCTCACGATTTCCCATGCCTCCGCGTCATAGGGAAAGGGGTCCTCCACAAAATCCAATGCCCGGAGAACCTCCGGCGGCAGGGACTCGACAAACCGCTCAAACGTCTCCCGGTCGAGCACACCGTTGAAATCCACCCGCAGCCTCACGCCCTGCGCCTCCCCCGCTTTCGCACATTCCTCAAGAAAGCGCACCGTCTCCTCGCATTTGGCGACGCCCTTGGCCTTGATCGCCCTCCAGCCCTCTTCCAGCACACGCTGCATCTGGCCCTCTTCATCCATGGCAAAACTCCAGGAATAATGGCTCCTCGGAATCTCCAGTCCATCGAACAAACTCACACCTGCCCGGCGTGCCGCTCCATCGATTTCCGCGCAGCGCAGCGCCATGGCCGTCACCGGCGTGGTGATCCCCTCGCCTAGCAGTCGCAGTTGCTCTTCGAGCGGCACGTCTCCAAACTCCGGCCATGGATGCACGCAGCCATAGCCGCCGTCCACCTGGATCAAAGCCCCGGCAAATTCCCTCCGTCGCGACACCGCATTCAGAGCCACGCCGCTGCGCAACCGGTACTCGTGCACAAAAACAGGCGGCTTCACGGCATCGCATCCTTCGCTTTGAGAATTCCCCAACACATCAGCGCCGCAAAGATCAGCAGTTGCCCGCCGCTCATGGCCAGCAGTCGGTTGTGCCCCCTGCTCGGCGGTTCGGCGATCACCCGCCACGCCACGAAAAGGCCGATCGGCAGCGTCACCAGCGGCAGCGTGAAAGCCCGCTCCCACCCCTCCCCCACCCAGTAAAAGCCCGCCGCATGCGCGGCGATGATCAGCAGCACGATCTCCGCCCTCGCAAAACCCACCCCCAGCCGCACAGCCAGCGTTCGCTTCCCCGTCTGCCTGTCCTCGTTCACATCACGCAGGTTGTTGACCGCGATCAGCACCGTGCTCAGACAACCGATCTGAAACCCGGCGACCACCGCCGCCACATACCACTCGCCCGTTTGCACAAAGGCAGTGCCCGTCACCGCGATCAGCCCAAAGAACAGAATCACAAACAGCTCCCCCAGCCCCCGGTAGGCCAGCGGCAGCGGCCCGCCCGTGTAACCGAACGAAAAATACAGCGACGGAATTCCAATGAAAAGAATGGGCAGCCCGCGTGCCTCGAAAAGCGGCACCGCCAGCAGCGTCGCCAGCACCAGCATCAGCCACGCAGCGCCCTTCACGCTTCCCGCTGATGCCGCCCCGCTGGCCGTGATGCGGCGCGGCCCGATCCGCTCGTGCGTATCCGCACCCTTGATCGAATCCAGGGCGTCATTGAAGAAATTGGTCGCGATTTGCAGCGCACCGCAGCTCCCCAGCGTGCACAGCGCCAGCGTCCAGTCGAGTTTCCCGGTGATCTTCGCCGCCAGCGCACACCCCACCGCCACAGGCGCGATCGCAGCCCCAAGTGTTTTCGGACGAGCCGCGGCCATCCAGTCGAAGATCGAAGTCATGTGACCGCACCAAAGACGAATGCCCTCGCGAGCGCAAGCCCCGCAACATCGAGTCCTGCCACGTTCCAGACCCTTCGCGCCCCGTTCTTTTCCCGGTCAAGAAAGTAGCCCTCTGCAGCGCCCGTAGTTTGCCGGTCCTTCCATGCACGCCGCCCCCACCTTTTCCCGCCGCCAGATGCTGCATACCGCCTCGTGCGGCTTTGGTTATTTGGCGATGTCCGGCATGGCTGGCGCTGCGGACTTGGTCGCGAGACCGCCTCGGATTAAAGCAAGGGCGCAGCGCGTGATCTTCCTGAACATGGGCGGTGGTCCGGCGCAGATGGACACCTTTGATTACAAACCGCAGGTCGGGAAAAAACCGCACGCGGGGTCCATCGCTGAATTTAAGCGGCGTGGGGAGAGCGGTCTGTGGGTGAGTGAGCTGCTGCCAAACATCGCACGTCATGCGGACAAGCTCTGCGTGCTCAACGGTATGACGGCGGACACGAGCATCCACGCGCAGTCGATGCTGCAACTGCACACGGGCGACCGGCTGCGGCCCTGCCCTAGCATGGGCGCATGGGTGGCGTATGGCCTGGGCACGGAGAATATGAACCTGCCCGGCTTCATCAGCTTCAACACCGCGAAGCCCGCTGAATACAGCGCCGCGCAGCTGCCCTCTGTGTTCGGCGGCACGCCCATCGGCGTGAATGGCGAGGACATGAGCAAGGCCACGATCAGCGACATTTTCAGCGATCATCTGCCCATGAGCGTGAAGCGCCGCCAGCTCGATCTCATCCAGGCGATGAATCGCGATCATCTCAGCCTCCGTGGCGATGATCCGCAGCTCGAAGGTGTGATTCAGACGATGGAACTCGGCTTTCGCATGCAGGCGGCGGCGCCTGACTTGCTCGATCTCAGCCAGGAATCGAAAGCGACGCTGGAGCGCTATCGTGTGGGCAAAAACTTCGCCGCAGGCACCTGCAAGGCGAGCGACTTTGGTCGTCAGTGTCTGCTGGCACGGCGCTTCTGCGAAGCGGGCGTGAGATTCATCGAAATCACGCATGGCAGTTGGGATCAGCACACGGATCATCGCCGCGATCTCACGGCAAACTGCGCCACCACCGACGCGCCCATAGCCGCGCTTTTGGATGATCTCGATGAGCGCGGCCTACTGGATGACACGCTCGTCGTCTGGGGCGGCGAGTTCGGACGCCCGGGCCTCACTCCGGGAGCGGATAAGGACCAAACGGGGCACCAGCATCGCGCCTTCACCTTCTGGATGGCTGGTGGTGGCGTGAAGGCCGGGCATGTGCATGGCAGCACCAGCGAGGACGGCAGCACAGTCGTCGATGGCGCGGTTCATTTCCGCGATCTGCACGCCACGATCCTGCATCAGCTCGGACTCGATCACGAAAACCTAGCCGTCGTCAGCGGCGGACGCCGCATCCGCCTCACCGGCCTTCAAGGCGGCAAGGTGGTGAAAGAGATCCTGGCCTAGAAGACCTTCTACTGGGACAAGACGGTCTATCACAAGCTCTACAACCACATCTACTCCAACGCGACCGTCCCAGCGGGCACGAAGTTCGATGCCGAGGTCATCCTGCGTTGCATCGAGACAGACACCGCGAAGTGGAAGGAAAAGACGCGTGCGCTCGCCAAGGAAACGCGGGCAGCGCCAGGTTTTCCTGACAATTGAAGCGCAAAACAATCGTCATTGATCTCGTTTGATCCGGCCCGTCATTTTTCATCCCAACCTTCATGTCCGCCAACGCTGCTGCTTCCGACTCCGCTTATCCATCTCCTGGTCCATCCACCGCACGCTGGTGGCAGAATGAAGACTGGCTGGCGGTGCTGGCAGCCTTGCCGATTTTAATCGCGGTGGCGAATGGCTGGAGCCCGAAGATGCCATCCATGGGCTGGAGCGGAACGGCGGAGACGGCCAAGGCCTTTGCAGCCGATAACATCGCTCTCAGCGGCACACTGCTGGTCGTGTTTCTCGTGATCTCGACACTGGCTCTCGCAGCTTCTCTGGGGAAACGCATCTTCGCCTTCCTTGGAGGTGCCACGGTGGTGTTCGTGCTTGGCTGGTTATCCCATTGGATCGCTGGCAATGCGGACATCAAGTTCTGGGGCATTGAGTATGTCGTTTTTGCCCTGGGCTTGGGCATGATCTGGAGCCACCTGCTGCCCGTGCCTGAGTGGCTGCGCGAGGCGGTGCGCACGGAGTTCTTCATCAAGGTCGGCATCGTACTCCTCGGTGCCACCATCCTGCTGCAAGAGATGATGAAGGCGGGTCTGCCGGGCCTCATTCAAGGCGCTCTGGTGATCCCCGTGGTCTGGTATGCCTGCTTCTTCATCGCGAAAAAACTCAAAGTGGATGACGAGTTCGGCGTCATGCTCTCGACCGCTGTTTCGATCTGCGGCGTGTCCGCTGCCATCGCCGCCTGCGGTGCCATTCAGGGCGATCGGAAAAAGCTTTCCTATGTCACCTCCATTGTTCTGCTCTGCGCCGTGCCGATGATGATCCTCATGCCGGTCGCGGTGCAAAAGCTCGGCCTGTCTGAAGCCGTTGGCGGTGCCTGGATCGGCGGCACACTGGACACCAGCGGCTCTGTGGCGGCGGCTACCGAGCAGGTGGGCAAAGAAGCCACAAAGGTTGGCGTGATCGTGAAGCTCTCGCAAAACGTGCTCATCGGCGTCGCTGCTTTCGTGCTTTCCATCTGGTGGACCATGCGTGGGGGCAAAGACGGCACAGCGAAGCGTGAAAAACCATCCGCCGCGATCATTTGGCAGCGCTTCCCAAAGTTCGTCGTCGGCTTCGTCATCGCCTCCGTGGTGTTTTCCTACTTCGTCGATCCAGCCGTGGCTGCGGCTGCCAGCAAGCCGCTCAAAGGCCTGCGTGAGATCTGGTTCGCGGCTGCCTTTGTCTGCATCGGCCTGGAAACTCGCCTCGGTGAACTCTTCAAACTCGGCGGCGGTCGCCCCGCCATCGCTTTCCTCGGCGGTCAGGTTTTCAACATCGCATGGACGCTGATCCTGGCGCTTTGGTTGTTCGGGAAGTGAAGCTTCAGAAGGCAGTTGGCGCTAGGCACCGGCAATACCCATCGGCAAGGCGATGGCGCGGTCAGCTTTGAGCTTCGTCTGTTGTTCTCTGCGGTAGGTGAGCGGGGTGGTGCCGGTGAACTTTTTGAAGCGTTTCACGAAGGAGCTGTGGTCGTAGAAGCCATTTTCCACGGCGATGTGGGCGATGCTGTGGGCGGTGTGCTTGATCGCATCGATGGCGTGAAACATGCGAACCTGCTCGACGAAGACTTGCGCGGTCATTTTCATGCCCTGCCGGAAGACGCGCATGAACTGGCTTTCGGATAGGCTGCACAGCTTGGCCAGGGTGGCGATGGTGATGGCGTCGGCGTAGTTGCGAAAGACATGTTCGAGGGCGGGCAGCAGCCGGTTGAGCTCGGCATCGTGGCCCATGACTTCGCTGTAGCGGCGGTTGATGGTGATGAGGCCGATGATTTTTCTGGCCCGGTTGTGCAGCGGGTATTTGCTGGAGAAATACCACTGCGGGGCATGAGTCAGGTAGCTGGCGGCATGCACCTCATTGATCAATGGCTTGCCGTGTTTGAAGACGAGCAGGTCGTTTTGCCGGAAGCTCTCGGCGATGATCTTCGGGAAGAGGTCGAAGTCGGTTTTGCCGATGACTTCCTGCCCGTGCTGAAGGTTGATGGCATCTCGGAGCGCCCGGCTCATGTAGATGTAGCGGGAGTCGAGGTTTTTGATCATGAAGAGAGCCCCGGGCAGGTGCTCCAGCGCTTGCAGGAGCTGCGTGGTATCGGCTACTTCATGGAAAAAGGCGGTCTGGAGGCGGTTCATTACGATAAGAGGATATTACCATTTTATGACGGTCGGGCCATAGCCTTTTCTGCGCTGGCTGGCTAGACTCTCATCATGAAGATTGGGCGCACTTGGTTTCGACGGCTGCTGGCGGCATCGCTGATGCTGGCTGGCTTGCCGTTGGTGGTTTCGGCTGCGGACATGCTGGTGCTCATGGGTGGCTCGGGGAAAGTGGAGCGCTATGATTCCGAATCGGGAACGCATGTGGGGACGGTCGTCAGCGGGTTGCCTCCATCGAATGCCATGCTTTTCGATACGGAAGGGCGTCTGCTCATTTCCACGGGCCTGCCGGGTGGTGTCGGCCAGGTGCTGCGTTTTGATCCACGGAACGGCGGGAAGATGGAGACGTGGCTGGATGTGCCGGAGGGCTATGGCGGGCGGTTGTTTCGAGCCACGGGCATGACGTGGCATGAGGGCGATCTGCTGGTGGCGAGCCAGGGCGATGGCAAGGTGAAGCGCTATGACGGCAAGACCGGTGAGTGGAAGGCAGATGTGGCGCTGGCATCGCCCGGCGGCATGACGCAGATCGCGGTGCATGGCGGGCGGCTCTTCATCACAGACTATGTGGCGCAGATGCTGCGGCGTGCGCCGGAGGCGCTGGATGGCACGATGAGCGAGCCGTGGGCGCAGCACGCCGCGCAGGCACCGTGGGGCTTGGTGTTTGATGCGGAAGGACGGGCGTATTGGAGCACGGCGGCGAATCGCATTCACCGCTTCGATGGCCAAACGAATGTCGAGTGGGCAGGTGCGGGCGGCGGGCTGGCTACTCCTGTCGGACTGACCCTGGGGCCGGATGGAAATCTCTACGCAGCGAGCTTGCACGGGAAGGTCACGGTTTGGAAAACGGATGCGCCGAATGCAGGCGCACCACTGCGGGTGATTGGCGGTCCAGAGATGAAGGAGCCGATCAGCATCGTCTTTACCACGCTGCCTCGCGGGCCGGAGTTTGTGATGGCACCACCTCCTGCGGCGGGTGTGGAGTCGGCGGAGAAGGTGGCGTTCTTTGAATCAAAAATCCGTCCGTTGCTCGTTGAGCGCTGCATCGAATGCCACGGCGAGAAAAAACAAAAAAGCGGGCTGCGGCTCGATTCGCGTGCGGCCTGGCAGGCTGGAGGTGACAGCGGCAAAGCCATCGTGCCCGGCAAGCCGGATGAGAGCCTGCTCATCAAAGCAGTGCGCTATGCCGACAAGGATTTGCAGATGCCGCCGAAGAAGGCCCTGTCGCCGGAGGAAGTGGCGCTCCTGGTCGAATGGATCCAGCAAGGCGCAGTGGACCCACGCAGCGATGCCCTCGCTGCCGCACAGCCAGTGTCCGACGACTGGGCGGCGGAGTTTCAAAAGAGGCTCGACTGGTGGAGTCTGAAACCCATGCGCCCGGCCACCAACGGCAGCGTGGACGGCTTTATCCAAGCCGCGCAAAAAGCCGCCGGACTCGCAATGGCACCGCAGGCCTCGGATGAGGTGCTGCGTCGTCGTTTGAGCTTTGTGCTCACGGGGCTGCCTTCATCAATGAATAGGTCCCATACGTCCTATGAGTCCTATATTGAAGAACTCCTGAGCAGTCCCCACTTCGGTGAGCACTTCGCCCGTCACTGGATGGATGTGGTGCGCTACACGGACACCTATGGCTACGAGTGGGATACCCCCGCGAAAGGTGCTCACGAATACCGCGACTACCTCATCCGCGCTTTCAACGACGACATCGGCTTCGATCTGCTCCTCCGCGAGCAACTCGCCGGTGACCTCATCGCCAAGCCGCGGCTCGATGCCGCCGGGCAAATCAATGAGAGCCTCATCGGCCCGATGTTTTATCATTTGGGCGAGCATCGGCACGGCAGCAGCATCGGCTTCAATGGGGTGCATCAGGAGATGGTGAACAACAAGATCGACGCCTTCTCCAAGGCCTTCCTCGCCACCACGGTCGCCTGCGCCCGCTGCCATAACCACAAGCTTGAAGCCGTTTCGCAGCGCGACTACTACGCTCTGGGCGCTGTCTTCATGGTGCCGCGCTGGACCAGCCGCAGCGTCGATGCACCCGGCAAAAACGACGCGGCCATTGCCAGACTGAAGGAACTCCGCGCCAACATTCGCAACGAACTCGCGGCCCGCTGGAAGGCCGTCAGCATCCAGCCAGAGAGCTGGCGCAAACCGCTGGAGGTGAAGGAGGCGCCCGCGCCGAAGTTGGAGGACATCGTCTATCCGTTGGCGAAGCTGACCCAGGCCGAAGGCGGTATCGAGACCACCTGGACCGCCCTCGCCAAAGAGTGGGCTGAGACGCGTGCCGCCCGCCTCACGGCCAACGCCGCCTACACCGTGCTCACCGATTTTTCCGAACCCCGGCTTCCTGCTGGCTGGGTCGCGGAGGGCGATGGCTTCATGCATGGCTGGGTGCCAGACGCCACACCACTCATCGCCTTGGAGGGCGAGGCCGTGGTCGCCCGCTTGCTCCCACGAGGTTATCACACGCACGCGCTTTCATCCAAGCTGCCCGGTGCCTTGCGCATGCCGCCGCAGAGCCGCGTGGCGGGCAATGTCGTCAGCCTGCGACTGGCGGGCGGTGAGTTCGGAGGCTCGCTGACGGTGGATGAAAATGCGTTTCAAAGCGAAAGCATCGCCTTTTTCAACGATACCAAACTCGCCTGGCGCAGCTACGGCGACACGCCGCTGCGGAACAGCGTGACACGCGTCACCGTGGAGTTTGCCACCGCCTCGCTGAATCCCAATTTTCCTCCACGCGTGGATCTGGTGCCCATGCCGCCCGCCGATATGGGACACGACAAACGAAGCTGGCTGAGCCTCACCGGCATCGTCACGCACGATGCGGGAGGCACGCCGCAGGACACGCTCGATGCCTTCGCCACGCTTTACCAAGGCCCCGCGCCGACCACCACGGAGGAGGTCAACGCACGGCTCTCCGCATGGTTCACCGCCGCCGTGCATCGCTGGTGTGAGGGGACATCACAGCCCGGCGATGTCGCCCTGCTGGATTGGATGCTGACGCAAAAAATCCTGTCGAACACCGCCGATGCCGGCAGCCCGCTCGCCGCACTCATCACGGATTATCGCCGCGTGGAAAGTGGCGTCGATTTCCCCCGAACCGTCAATAGCATGGACGAACGCGAGACGGCCAAAGTCGGGCTGCCTCTCAACCTTCGCGGCAATGTGGACACGCCCAGCGATCCCGTGATGCCGGACTTTTTACAAATGTTCGCAGGTCGGAATGACGTAGCCAAAAGCCCCGGCAGTGGACGCCTCGAACTCGCCGAGTCACTGCTGCATCCCGAGCATCCACTCACCGCTCGCGTCTATGTGAACCGCGTTTGGCAGTGGATCTTCGGCACCGGTCTCGTCGCCACGCCGGATGATTTTGGCCGTCTCGGCGACAAGCCCTCGCACCCCGAGCTGCTCGACTGGCTGGCCCGCGAGTTCATTCGCGAAGGCTGGTCCACCAAGAAGCTCGTGCGCCGCCTCGTGCTCAGCGAGACCTTCCGCCAATCCGGCATCATCGCCCCCGCCGCCCGCGAGCGCGATCCGATGAACCGCCTTCTCTCCTATTACCCCACCCGCCGCCTCGAAGCCGAGTCCATTCGCGATAGCCTGCTCGCCGTCTCCACCCGGCTCGACCCCACGCTCTACGGTCGCCCCATCAATGCTCCCCGAGCCGTTGAAGACCCGAAAAAACGCCTCTTCTCCGGCCCGCTCGACGGTCACGGACGCCGCTCGATTTACTCCACCATGAGCATCATGGCCCCGCCATCCTTTCTCACCGCCTTCGACCTGCCCGACCTCAAGCTCCCCAGCGGCAAGCGCAACGTCACCAACGTGCCTTCCCAATCTCTGATGATGCTCAATGACCCGCTCGTCAGCGCCCTCGCCAAGCACTGGGCCACGCAGCTAATCAAAGAACCTCACACCACCGTCGAGGAACGCATCAGCGCCATGTTTGCCCGTGCTTTCGCCCGCCCGCCGCAGCCCGCCGAGTTGCAGCAATGGACCACCGCCACCCGAGATTTCGCCACCACGCCCGATCTTCTGCACAACGAAGCCGCCTGGACCCAGCTCGCCCATGCCCTCTTCAACACCCAGGAGTTTATCCATTACCGCTAAGCCTATGAAACACTCCACCTGCCCCGGCTCCATCCCGCCCGCATTCACCCGGCGCGGCTTTCTTCAGCAGGCCTCTGCTGGCTTCGGCATGCTCGCATTGAATGGCTTGTTTTCGCGTGAAGCCACTGCCGCCACGCATGTCGCGGCAAAGGCAAAGAACGTTATCTTTTGCTTCATGGATGGCGGGCCGAGCCATGTGGACACCTTTGATTACAAGCCCATGCTCAAGAAGCATCAGGGCCAGCCCATCGGCACGAGCTGGCTCAATCGCCGCACCCAGGGCGAAGGAAATCGCGTCTGGCTCGGCAGTCCGTGGGAGTTCAAACAACGCGGGCAGAGCGGGCTCTGGGTGAGTGATTTGTTTCCGCATCTCGCCGGTGTGGCGGACCATCTCTGCGTCGTGCGCTCCATGGTCGGCGAGATTCCGCTGCATGGTCAGTCGAACCTTTTGCTGCACACCGGACGCATCGGCGGCCAGGCTCCGAGCTTGGGCGCGTGGGTGTCTTATGGACTCGGCACGGAGAATCAAAACCTGCCCGGCTACATGCTGCTGAACAACGATTGGGTGCCCAATGGCGGGCTGGAAAACTTCGGCAGCTCCTTCCTGCCCGCGAGTCATCAGGCCACCACCATGCGGGCCAAAGGCACGCCCGTGGACAACATCACCCCTGGCGACACAGCCATGATCCAGCGTCGCAAACTCGCTCTGCTCGCCCGGCAAAACAGCGCCTTCGCCGCGCAAAGCTCCGACGCTCAAGCCATCGAAGCCGCCATCGCCAACTACGAGACCGCTTTCCTCATGCAGAGCACCGTGCCCGGCATCGCCGACATCAGCGGCGAGCCTGCGCACATCAGCAAACTCTACGGCCTCGACTCCACCGATGAGCACCAGCGTCTCTACGCCACGCAGGCCCTTCGCGCCCGCCGACTCGTCGAAGCGGGTGTGCGCTTTGTGGAAATCACCTGCCCCAGCTTTGACGGAAACAACTCGCCCTGGGACCAGCACGGCCAGTTGAAGCTCAACCACGAGAAAAACGCCCGCATCACCGAGCAATCCGTGGCCGCGCTCATCATCGACCTGCATCAGCGCGGTCTGCTGGATGAGACCATCGTCCTCTGGGCCGGAGAAATGGGCCGCACTCCGCACACGCCTGCCGTCACCGCCACCGCCGGACGCGACCACCACGTCAGCGGCTACACGATCTT
This sequence comes from Akkermansia muciniphila, assembly GCA_945863205.1. Classification (GTDB taxonomy): domain Bacteria; phylum Verrucomicrobiota; class Verrucomicrobiia; order Verrucomicrobiales; family Verrucomicrobiaceae; genus Prosthecobacter. Next base: position 11,072 of record CAMAZK010000056.1, read on the forward strand.
CATGGCCGGCGGCGGTTTCAAAGGCGGCACCGCCTTTGGCGAGACCGATGAGTTCGGAGCCAACGCCGTCGTGAATCCCGTCAGCATCCACGACATCCACGCCACCATGCTCCACCAGATGGGCCTCGACCACACCCGCCTCACCTTCCGCCACGGCGGCCGTGACCAACGGCTCACCGATGTGCACGGGCATGTCATTCGGGAGATTTTGGCGTGAGCCTGCCCCCTTCAACACTCCATGACATCACGATCCATTCTCTCCCTCATCATCGCCTGCGGTTCGCTTCAGGCAGCGGAGCCAGTCGATCCGCCGCCGCTTGATCCGGCGGCCATCGCGGCTGAGCCGATGCGATATTTGGAGAATGATCGGCTCAAGCTGGGCATCCATCTCGGGGCGGGTGGCGCGGTCACTTACTTGGAGGACAAGCAGCGCAAGAGCGGCAACATGGCGAACAGCTTTGACTGGGGGCGGCAGATCCAGCTTTCGTTTTACTCCGGGCCGAAGCCCTACATCGGGCCAAACGGCGAGACACCGGACCCCACGTGGGCAGGGTTGGGCTGGAATCCCGTCCAGGCGGGCAGTGTGGCGCGTGTGCCTTCAAAGACCACCGCCTTTGAGCGCGGGCCGGACTTCATGCGCGTACGCTGCATTCCCATGCAGTTCTCCCATGCGAACATCCCGGCGGATTGCGACTTCGAGGCCACCTACCGGCTGCTGGGCGACAACGTGGTGGAAATGCGCGGACGCATCCTCAATCGCCGAAGCGACAAAACACAGTATCCCGCCTGCAACCAGGAGATGCCCGCGCTTTACACCAACGGACCTTGGTATCGCCTCATCACCTACCTCGGCGATGCGCCGCACACCCAGGCACCGCTGACCAGCATCGTCGGCAAGGACGACATCAAAGGATGGCCCCACACTGCCTGGGCCAAATGGCATGCGACGGAGCATTGGGCTGCGCTGGTCAATGACGAAGGCTGGGGCGTCGGCCTCTTTCAGCCCGACACCTGCTCCTTTGGTGGAGGCTTCGCCGGCGGCAACGAACTCAAAGGCAAAGGCGGCCCGCAGGATGGGCAGACGGGCTATCTCACCGCCGGAGCCATGCGCATCCTCGATCACAATATTGATCACGCCTACAGCACCCACATTGTCGTCGGCACACTGGAGGAGATCCGCGCTCACGCCAGCAAGCAACCACGCCAACCACTCGTCTGGAAGTTCACCACCGAGCGCCTCGGCTGGATTTATGAAAACGCCACGGATGCCGGTTGGCCGATCCAAAACGGACTCAAGATCACCCACAAGACCGCACCACGCGGCGCGATGCTTTCCGATGTGCGGCACTGGCAGGCCGCCGACGCTCCGACTCTGGAGATAGAGGCCGCCTTCACCTCCACCACGCCCACCACGCAGGTGGAAGTGGAGATCCAGCCCTTTGCGCCCGCCGACCGCACCGACTTCCCCGCCTGGGAGGTAGCCAGTCCCGCCATCATCGAAGAGACCGCCCGAAAACAAAAAGCCTTCCCCAGCGCTCCGCCCATCGTCATTCCCCTCACCGTGCAGAGCGACGGGCAACTGCGCACCCACACCCTGAAGCTCGCAGACAACCCCGCCTACCGTGGAGCCATGAAACAACTCCGCCTGCGCTTCCCTGCCACGGATGGCACCGCCGATGTGCGGCGCATTGAGCTGAGGAGGTGAAAACGGCTGGTCTATGCCAACTGGGCTATGGTCCGCGACTGCGCTCTTCGGTCACTCATCTGCGAAGAGCTTTTCCAGCGCCTTTGCCTGAGCTTCGAACTTCTTGGGGTTCGATTTCTTGAGCTTGCGCAGATTGGTCAGCTTCCAGGCAATGGCTGGAAGCGCTGCCAAATGCGGACAGGTCATCAGACTCCAATCAGGGGTGGCATTCACAAGTCCGAGCAGGAATTGGCGATGCTGCGCACTCAGGCGGCGCGGCAAATCGGTGAAGAGTTTTTCCCGCACTGCGATCAAGTCCAGCAGATCCACCGCGCTGTCGGCCATGCCTGCGAACTCATTCACAAAGGCAGGCTCAATGTTGAGTCGGTTGCCAGAAAGCACCTCATGCACAGGCCGATTGTGCCCCGCGACGTAGCAGACGAAGCATTCGATCATCTCCGCTGAAAGTCCTTCACCTGCATACAGACTGAGCACATCAAAAAGATCGCGTGGGTGCTGCCGATCCATCGCGGCCACCAGTTTGCTACCGTAGAGTTCAGCCGTGTGAAGCACCGGAATCTGAAGACGTGTCTGAAAAAGCTCCTGCGCCTTTGGTGAAAGCTCTCGGTTCTCCACTGGCAGCACGGCACCTCGAAAGACATGATTCACCTCCACCTTCACCCGCTGACGATTTCGCTGCACAAAGAGCTTCACTTCATTTCCATCACGCGTGGCACCGATCTCGCAAATGCAGCCTGACTTCATCAGCGCCGATTTCATACGATCCATCTGGCTTGCGATCAGTTCAAATGCCTCGTGGCGCGTGAGCGCATGGTCGCGAACCACCAAGTCCAGATCGACAGAAAGTCTCGGCATGTCCCGCAGGAAGAGATTGATGGCTGTGCCCCCCTTCAGCGCGAAGTGCCCGCCATCAAAGACCTCTGGCACCACGGCCAGCAGCAGGCGGACGGTTTGGACGTATTCAGGATTCATCATGATTTGACGACGAGCAGGCTGCCATCCTTGAGTCGGCGTATCCAGCGCCCTTGCCCCAGTCTGCCAGCAGCAGCTTCACGCGCCGCACCAGCCCAGGGCAGGCCGAGTTCCTCCGCCCAGACCACACAAAGCCGAGCCGCCTTCACCTTTCGGCAGTGGCGCAAAAGCTCGCCCAACTCCTTCATGCGCAGACTGCGCAGAGACTCCATGATGCCGCGCGCTTCGTCAGCCTCCTGATGCACGCCCACCTCACTCAGCATTTCCAGTAGCGCACGCTCCGGAGTGGACACCAGCGGTCCATCCGGCGCTTCCGGCAGTTTGACGAGCCCCTCCTCTTCCGGCAGAGCTTCGTCGAAAATCCGACTCGCTTGGTATCTAGCGGGAAATCGTTCCACGAACCATTCGGGAAGTGTAGTTTTTTTTAACCCGTGAAGACAGATCATCTCACGCTGGCTCAGGTTCTGGGCAAAGCCCTGCCAGGCCAGCGCAGTCTTTCCGGCCACATGGAGCTTTGGCAGGTCGCGAGCCAGAAATCTAATGCTGGGGTCGCGCTGCAATTGATCCCCCGCGAACATGAACACCCCGCGCCCCAGGCGCACCAACCAGCCCGTGCTCACATAATCATGAGCCAGCGCCGACGAGATACCCGCCCGCCCTAGGTCGGCGGTGCCCAAAGGCATCCCCTGCGGCAGATCCAAGCGTCGGAGATTGATTAGTTTCGGCATTATAGTTCAAGCAAAGCTTGAACTAATGACTCCAATCCAAACAAATTCAAGCACCGTATCGTCGAAAGCCGCAGCCAAGAGCGCCATCCAAAACTGCACCGACCTGGGTTTACCGGCTGGTGGAGAGGCTGGGGTGAGTGCGTCGTTCATGTGCTCGAGTCCTCTGGACTCACCTGCGGCTGCCGACACGGCTGCACCACCTTGTCGTGTGGCTTTCAGAAAGGGCAACGTGGCAAAGCGTGGAGGAGATCGTGTCGGTGTTCGACGTTGGTTTACATCCATGAATCCTCCCACCACCCGCCGCGAGGCTTTCACCACGGCCGGACTCGCCTTGCTCGCGGCATCCGTCGCTTCCTCCGCGCAGGCGGCTGAGGCGGAGGCCATTGGCCCCGATCATCTCAACGTCCGCAGTTTCGGCGCGAAGGGCGATGGCACGAGCGATGACACGGCGGCTTTTCAAAAGGCGCTGGATGCTGCCCAAGCGGCAGGCGGCGGTCGGGTCTGGGTGCCAGCGGGCAGCTATCTGCTCGGAGGCAGTCTGCTGGTGCCGCATGGAGTTTGCTTGCAAGGCACCTGGACCGCGCCCATCTCGCAGCCTTGGAAGGGGCCGCCAGGTGCGGCGGGCGCGGCAGCGGGATCGAATCTGCTCACCACGCATGGTCATGGCGATGCCACCGCACCAGCCTTCATCCGGCTCATGGGAAACAGCGCGGTGCGCGGCCTCGCCATTCATCACCCGCGTCAAACACACACGGACCCGCCCATTGCGTATCCTTGGACCATCGCTTCGGCGGCGGCAGGCGCGGACAACTGCGCGGTGGAGAATGTCTTTCTCGCCAACAGCTACCAGGGCATCGACTTCGGGCATCGAGTCACCGGTCGGCATTTCATCCGCAACGTGTATGGCGATGTGTTGCATCGCGGCATCTTCGTCAGTCAAAACCTCGACGTGGGCCGCATCGAGAATGTCCACTTCTGGCCATTCTGGAATCCCGACGCGAACTCCCCGATCCGGCAGTATGTGCAGCGCGAGGCCGTGGCCTTTGAGTATGGCCGCAGCGACTGGCAGATCTGCACCAACACCTTCTGCTGGGGCTTCGGCACCGGCTACCGCTTCATCACGCATGGCGATGGTCCCACACGCGGCCCCAGCCACGGAAGCTTCCTTGGCATCGCCGCCGACGCCTGTGGCATCGCGGTGAAGATCGAGGAAACCGCGCCCTTCGGCCTCTTGATCACCAACGGTCAGTTCGTCGCCTTTCCCGGAGAAGCCATCATGATCGACGTGGCCGAGTCGCACACCGGTAGCGTGCGTTTCAACAACTGTGGCTTCTGGGGACCATGCAATCAGATCGCCCGCATCAAAGGCACCGGCACACTTGGCTTCAGCGACTGCACCTTCGTCCACTGGTCGCGCCACAACGACCGCGCCGCCATCCACTGCCACAGCGGCAAGCTGCTGGTGAGAGGCTGCGAGTTCAAAGAGGACAAACCCCAGATCACCCTCGGCGAAGCCGTGCGCAGCGCCATCATCACCGAGAACCTCATCACCGGAAAACTCCGCGTCGAGCACGCGGATAAAGCCAATGTCGTGGTGGCGAACAACCTGTCGGCTGCGTGAGTTCGCTCCGTTTTGAAATCTCGAACTTGTCCAGACTGCCACCCATGCGTTTCTCGATTCTCATTCCCTGTCTTCATCTGCTGAGCACACTCCACGCCGCCGGGCCGCGTGACACGATGCCCGACACCTGGGCCGCCACGGATGCGCTGGGTCGGACTTTGCCAATGAGTGCTGAGGTCGGTGGAGCGAAGGCAAATCGCACGGTGGGCATCTTTTACTTCAACTGGCATGTGGCGTTTGGAAACAAGGAGGTGCATGACATCGCGAAGATCCTGAAGGCCAATCCTGCTGCGCCGCCATGGGGACCGGTGCAGGCACCGCATTACTGGAGCGAGCCGCGCTTTGGCTACTATCGCCCGGATGATCCGTGGGTGATCCGCAAGCACGTCCAGATGCTCACCGATGCTGGCGTGGACATGCTGGTGCTTGATGCCACGAACGGTTTTACTTATGACGCGGAGCGTGAGGATCTCTGCGTGGTGTTGGAACAGATGAAGGCCGAGGGGCATCGCGTGCCGCAGATCGCCATGTTTGCTTATGCGCAGCACAACGCGGTGGTGCAGCATTTGTGGGAGACCTTTTACAAACCCGGCAAACATCGCGAGCTGTGGTTTCAGTGGAAAGGCAAGCCGCTCCTGCTCACGCCGCCCGATGGACTCAGCGAGGAAGTGAAGGCCTTCTTCACCCTCCGCACCTCATGGGCATGGACGCGTGGCCAACCTTGGTTCGGCGATGGCAAGGACAAGTGGCCGTGGCTGGATACTGCCCCTCAAGTGCCCGGCTGGCATGACGCGCCCGGCAAAGCCGAATGCGTGCCCGTGGGTGTCAGCCAGCACGCCACGAGCAACATCGGGCGCAGCTATCACGGCAGTCGCCAACCACCGCCAGCGGAGTGTCGCCCCGGTGAAGGACTCTACTTTGACGAGCAGTGGAAGCACGCCCTGCCGCATGAACCCGAGTTCCTCTTCATCACCGGCTGGAATGAGTGGGTCGCCCAGCGTTTCCTCTCCGATGGCAGCATGACTTTTCAAGGCCGCGTGCTGCCTGCGGGCGAGACGTTCTTTGTGGATCTCTACGATGAAGAGTTTAATCGCGACATCGAACCCATGCGCGGAGGCTACGGCGACAACACCTACTGGCAGATGGTCGCCAACATTCGCCGCTACAAAGGCGCACGCACTGTGCCCGCCGCATCGCCAGCAAAGACCATCGCCATCCCCGGCGACTTCGCTCAATGGACCGATGTGAAGCCTGTCTATCTCGATGACCTGCACGACACGACGCATCGCGATCACGACGGCGTGCCCGGCGCAGGCCGCTACACGAACAAAACTGGTCGCAACGATCTCGATACCGCGCATGTGGCTCACGATGCCACGCATCTCGCGTTCCACATCACCACTCGCGAGCCGCTGACACCTGCCACGGATGCCGATTGGATGGTTTTGCTCATCGACACCGATCAAGACGCCAAGACCGGCCATCTCGGCTACGAGCTTCGCATCAATCAAACGCGCAGCGCCGATGACAAAGCCAGCGTGGAGCGTTGGAACGGCAAAACGTGGGAGCCTATCAGCACCGCCACACTCCAAGTCGGAGCGAAAGAACTCCACCTCGCTATCGAACGCGCCACCATCGGCCTCAGCACTGACAAACCCCTGCGCCTCGATTTCAAATGGACGGACAACTTCCAAGCCACTTCCGATGCCATCGACTTCCTCGACCAAGGCGACACCGCGCCGAATGCTCGGTTTAACTATCGCTACATTCAAACCGAAAGCGCTAAACCAAAAAAGTAAGTCGCTACTCTTGGCGGCATCCGAAGTTCAAACCTGTGCATGAAGAAAACCTTCCTCCTCGCTGCCTTGTTCTGGACTTCCGCGTTGCTCGCCCAGCAAAAACACGTCTGGGTGCTGCCAGAGGCGGACTCACCGCGCCTTCAGCGTGTGCTCTTCGACAGCAAAGCGGCCGGTGAACCGGTGAGCTGCTATGTCTTCACGCCGGAGAGCTACGACGCGGCCCAAGAACAACGCTTTCCCGTGCTCTACTGGCTGCATGGCAGCGGCGGCAGCTCGCCACGCTCTGCCGCGCAGGTGGCCCAGCGCTATGGCGATGCCATGCAGGCCGGAAAAATCCCGCCGATGATATTGGTCTTTCCGAACGGGCTGCCGATGGGCATGTGGTGTGATTGGAAAGATGGCTCGGTGAAGCTGGAGACGATATTCATCGAGGAGCTCATCCCGCACATCGACCGCAGCTTCCGCACGCTGGCGAAGCGTGAAGGTCGTATCATCGAAGGCTTCAGCATGGGCGGCTATGGCGCTGCCCGATTGGGCTTCAAACATCCACAGCTCTTCGCCGCCGTGTCGCTGCTCGGTGCCGGACCTTTGCAGCCAGACTTCAATGAAGCGCCTCGCGCCGGCCCACGTGGACGCGATCAGGTGCTCGGCACGGTGTATGGCGGTGACATGACCTTCTATCGTTCGCAAAGCCCATGGCTGATCGTTGAGCAAAACGCCGAAAAGCTTCGCTCCGGCCTCGTCATCCGCCAGATCATCGGCGACCGCGATGAGACGCTCCGCTTCAATCGCGACTTCAAGCAGCATCTCGACGCGCTGAAGATCCCCCACACCTACCGCCAGCTACCCGACATCCCGCACAACCCGAATCTCGTGCTCAACGCCCTTGGTGAGGACAACTGGGTGTTCTATCGGCAGGCTTTGAGCATCCGCGCCTCGGTGCCAAGCATGGAACCCAAAACACACCCCTGATGTTTGAAGTTGTCGGCTTCATGAGTAGGCAGCAAGGCTTTGTGACGCACGGACGTAAACGTGGCATGTGCCGTACTTTCTTGTTAGCTTGGGTGACTTCCGGTCTGGCGCTCGCTCTCGAACCGCTCCCACAAGGCCTCGGCATCTCGAAAGCTCATCCCGGTGACTCAGGCATCGAAAAACATCCCGCCGTGCTGCTCGTCGAAAACTTCGAAGAAGGCACGTTGGAGGCCTTGAAGCCGCGTTGGAATGAAATCGAAAACAAAGACGACCAAGTGCTCGAAATCGTGAACGATCACGCTGACGCCAGTTCGGGATCGAAGTGCCTGCAAGTCACCGCCACGCTCGGCGAGAACACCGGCGGGCATCTTTTCAAGCGACTCGATCCCATCCAGACTCGCGTCTTCTCGCGCTTCTACGTGAAGTTCGCCGAGGACGCCCCCTACCTCCACCACTTCAGCGGCCTCGGCGGCTACAACCCGCCCACGAACTGGCCGCAAGGCAGCGCCGGCAAGCACGCTGCGAGCGACACACGCTTCAGCGCCCGCATCGAGCCGAATGGCAGCTATGGCTCGCTCGCCGCGCCCGGTGGCTGGATGTTTTACACCTACTGGCACGACATGAAACATAGCGCCGACGGCGACTTCTGGGGCAACGGCCTGTGGCCCGAAGGCAAGCCCGGCCCGCCACGCGGCCAATGGCAGTGCGTCGAGATCATGGTGAAGTGCAACGACATCGGCCAGAGCAACGGCGAACTCGCCCTGTGGCTCGATGGCAAGCTGACCACGCACATCGGCCCTGGCACGAAAACCGGAAAATGGACCGGGGAAGGCTTCGACGTGCTCAAGAACGGCCCGCAGACCTTTGAAGGCTTCCGCTGGCGCACCGTCCCCGAGCTCGCCGTCAGCTACTTCATGCTCAGCCACTACGTCACCGAAAACGCCTACCGCCAAAACAACGTCGGCAATCCGCCGAAGACCAATCGTGTTTGGTTCGATGACATTGTGATCGCCACGGAGTATGTCGGGCCGATCCACCGAACCCCGTGAAAACTCATCCCTCCCTGTTCGCGACTGCCAGGCTCCTCGTGAGCGTGGTATTCATTTCGTTTCCAGCTTTCTCGCCGCTCATAGCAGAGGTCGTGCGGCTCAAAGCAGCGTCATCGCCTGCGGACAATCCACTCAAGGGCTTGGTGCCTTACTCTGACTATG
>CAMAZK010000057.1 GCA_945863205.1 Akkermansia muciniphila
ATTTCAGGTGGAAGACGATGGCGGCACTGCCAACGGGGGATTGAATCTTGATGCGAGCACGAATCTGATGACGATTCATGTCGGAGGCATCGTCCCGCAGACTCTGTGCTTTGTGGCCCCGCTGGAGGCGCCTCAATCCCAGGTCTTATCTCTTTATGGTAATGCTACCAGTGGTCTGAATGTCGTGTACACGGTGGTGAGCGGCCCAGGCACGCTGGTGGGTAATCTGCTGACTTTTACAGGTTCTGGCCCTGTGGTGGTGAGAGCGTCACAGCCTGGAGACCTGACATACCGACCTGCGTCTGCAGTTGACCAGACAATCAACGCAGTGAACCTGACCATTCCTATTAGTGTTTCTGATGGCTGGAATGTTCAGCATGGAACCGGAGCCTCTTCACAAGCAAATGCGGTAGCCTTAAAGCTCTCTGGCCAGGTGGCTCAGTTCGTGGCGGTGACGGGATATGTGACGGGCTCGGGCGGCAAGAAGGATCTTTATGTCACCAAGCGCAATGCAACCACAGGCGCTGAGGTGTGGGGGAAGACTCACGTTGGAGCGGCTGGGTTGGATGACGAAGGTTCAGCGGTGGCTTTTGACAGTGCTGGCAACATCGTGGTGGCCGGGCATGAGACGAATGTTTCTGGAAACACAGATATTGTGGTTCTCAAGTATGCGGCAGCGGATGGCGCTTTGCTGTGGTCTCAGAAATTCGTGGGAACTGACGGAGTGACGGACAAGGGTGCTGACGGTGTGGGCAGCTACGACACGTCAAACCGGGTGGTCAAGGGGCGCAAGAACTTGACGGTAGGGCAGACGGACGAGGTGATCGTGGGTGGCTATGTGACCAATGCCGGCGGCGGGCGTGACCTGCTGGTGGTGAAGTACAACAGTGATGGTGCGAAGGCCTGGCATCAGACCTATGATGGGGCGGCTGGAGTTGATTATGCCAACGCGGTGGCGGTGGATACGTCCGGCGATGTGTATGCAGCAGGGAGTTCGCGCTCGGCCAGCACGATGGACGGGATTACACTGAAGTACGCCGCGTCGGATGGTGCTTTGGTCTGGCATGCCAGATACGACAATGGCAAGGTGGATGAGGTGACCAGCTTGATCATTGATCGTGATGACAACCCGGTGGTAGGCGGTTACACTCAGGAGACAACATACAACATGTTCATGGTGCGCTATAACAAGGATGTGGATCCTACGAGTGCATTGGCGACGACGGTCCTGTGGGAGTCACGTTTTGATAATCCTGCTTACAATTCTTCGGAGGCGGTCTGGGACATGGGGCTTGTATTCGGCAAGGACGTGATGCTCACCGGCACGAGTTACTCGGGGAGCGGAGTGTACAACGCCTACACGATGCGCTTTAAGGGCGTCTGTGTGGAGGGTGCGCGCTGGGACCGCGAGTATGACGGTGTTGTCCGCGGTCAGGACCAGTTGCTGGCGTTGGGGGCTGACTACTTCGGCAGTCCGGTAGTGGTCGGCTACACGCAAATGGCTGGAGGAAGGTACGGGATTCAGACGATGAAATATGACGCGGAGGCTGGTAGCCTACTGTGGTCAAAGACCTATGACAGTGCGGATGGAAACAGCGAGCCGAGGGCGGTTGCGGTGGATCCCTCTGGCAATGTTTTCGTGGCTGGCTACACGACAGTGGCCGGGGGAGTGACCAAGGTCCTTGTGCAGAATTACAGCCCCTACAGCAATCCGACCCGTGCGGCACAGACGATTAGCTTTACCAATCCTGGCGCGCAGCTCGCCGGAAGGACAATCACTCTCGGAGCCACTGTTGACAGCGGGCTTCAGGTTGAATATGCGGTGATCAGCGGGCCTGCGACGGTGACGGGCAACAGTCTTGTGTTGCGTGGCGCCGGGAATATTACGCTGAGAGCGAGTCAGCCAGGGAGTGGAGATTACCTGCCGGCCACACCGGTGGAAGTGACCTTCAGTGTGAGCAGGTCGTCGCAGACGATCAGTTTCAATCTGCCAGTGAAGATTCACCAGGTGAACGGGCAGTGGGAATCCTTCCCGCTGGCGGGAGTGTGCAGCAGCGGGCTTCCGCTGACTTATGAGGTCTTGAGCGGACCTGCGACCATTACGGATGGAGTGCTGCAGTTGAGTGGGGCAGGTGTGGTGGTGGTGCGTGCTTCTCAGATTGGGGATTCCAGTTATGATCCTGCGGTGAGTGTGGATCGAACAGTGACAGGGGAGGTGCTGGGCAGCTTCACCATCTTGGACGGTTTCCATGTGAACTGGACTGATCGCAGTCTTCTGGATGTGACGGACGGCAGCAGCTTTGCCGAAGGCGAGGCGGTGGCGGTGGCGCTTGGGCTGACGGGCAATGACGCCACAGCAGGCTATGTCGCGGGGTATGTCAGAGGGGCCAACGGCAAAGATCTGTATCTGACCAAGTACACGCACAATACCACAACAAACACGGCGGTGCAGTCCTGGGTTCGCCGCATGAATGGATCTACAAGTGGGGATGATGAGGCGGCTGCGGTGGCAGTGGATGCAAGTGGCAATGTCATTGTTGCGGGCTATGTGACCACGAGCACGGGACGTGATGTCTATGTGGCGAAGTATGACAGCAATGGTGGGGACGGCACCGGCACTCCGGGATCGAGCAACCCAACCTGGGAATACACCTACAATGGGAGCGGCAATGGCACGGACATGGCGTTGTCGCTCGCGCTGCAGGGCACCAGCCATGTGATTGTGGGCGGTCGCGCTGCCGGCAGCGGCACGGGAGATGACTTCTTCGCCGCCAAGCTCAATTCGAGCGATGGTACCGTCGTCTGGGCAAAGGAGAACAATCGAACGACAACGCTATCGGACATCCCTGCAAAGGTAGCCGTTGGCAGTGACGGCACGGTGGTCCTAGCGGGGATTTCAGGCGGTGGCAACAGTGCTAACGCATGGACGGTAAAGCTGGATTCTGGAAGTGGAACCCTGCTTTGGCAGAAGGTTTACAATTACGCCAACAAACCTGATGCCATACGTGGATTGGCGCTGGATGGGGCCAACAACGTGATTGTGTCCGGTTACAGCCAGGGAACGAACTACGACATGTATACGGCCAAGTACGAGGCAGGCACCGGAAGCACCATCTGGGAGAAGCGCCACAATGGGTCGTTCAACTCGTCGGACTCAGCATGGGATGTGATCGTGGACCGCCAGGGCTATGTGTTGGTTACAGGCACCTCCTATCGTGCGGCATCTGTCAAAGATGGAATGACTTTGAAATACAGCGGTCTGGATGGAACGCTGGAGTGGGCAAAGCGTCCGTTCAACAACCTGGGCACCACATCGGCCAATGATGAGAACTTCTCCATCGCGCTGGATGGGCTGGGCAATCTGGTGTTGGTTGGCTATACGTCGAACGCCACTACAGGAACTGACTACTATGTGGCGCGTCATTTGAACAACGGCGGCGGCACGGATGGTGATACGGCCGGTGAGGCCGTGTTTGATGGCTATTACGGGGGCAACGACAACATCTACCAGGTCAGGATGGACCCCAACGGGGCCATCTGGATGGTGGGCTTCACCGCCACGGTTTCTGGGGTGCGCCAGCCGTTGGTGGTGCGTCTGGCTCCTGGACCGTAACGAAATGAATCACCTTCGAATCAATCAAAATGAAAACTCTTATTCTTGTTTTTGGTGTCTGTCTGGCACACGCCGTTAATCTGGCAGCTGTAGATGTCGTCAGCGCACTGCCGCGTGTGCGGGTGGTGCAGGGCGATGTGGCAACGCTAGCCGCGCAGTTTGGAGGTGGCTCTAGCGCTCAGCCGACGTTCACCGTGCAAAATGTTTCCAACGGACAAACGATAGGGCAGGTCCTCCAGAGTAAGTCAGGCAGTCTCCAGTGGAGTTTTGACTCCACTGCAGCAGTTACAGATCAGCAACAGGTCGTGGAGCTCATTACCGTGGCTGAGGGCAGCGTGTCGGACCGCAAACGCTTCATGTTGGAGATTGTTCAGGCAACCCCTCGCCAGCAATGGCTCCAGCAGTTTTTTGGAAGCAGTGCCGAGGTGCCGGAAGCGGCGAGCACGGCTGATCCAGACAAAGATGGCAGAACCAATCTGGAAGAATTTGCCTTTGGCTCCAACCCGAAATCCGGCATAGACGCCCGGCAGGTCAACGTGGAGGCCGTGGCTGGCTCGGGCGCGGGAGAGACCATGCGCGCAGTGTTCCGGCGGAGAAAGGATCGCGTAACTGCGGGTCTTTCCTACCAGGTCGAGTTCAGCAGTGATTTGAGCGACTGGGTGCTTAGCGAAACTTCTCCCTCGATCATCTCCGAAGACGGCACCTTCGAGCAGGTCGGCCTGCATTTCCCCATCCTTCCCAACGGCAAGCAGAGCAGGTTCTTCCGCATCCAGCTCCAACAGCCATTCACACCCGCTGACTAGCACTCTGCGAGTACGCCTGTGCCACCTGCACCGGCTTCCGCACGCCGGAGGATCTTTGCCATCATCAGGCCGCACGCACTCCGCACTATGGGTAGTGATAATCTTCAGCTCCGCAGGCTTCACCACATCACTAATGTGAGCGCCAACGAGGATGCGCTAAGTGGTGCTGCCTTCAATGTTGTAGAAGAACCGCGAAGTGCCTTTTGAACTCCCCATCAGGCCTTTTTGTCTGCTCGAAAGTTTACCGCAAGAAGACGCCGAAGCGCGGGCATAACGCCCGTGACACCCATAGAACACGTTCCAAAGACGGCACCGCAGCGTTCCAAGAACGCTGCCGGTTCGAACATTGAGGCTCCGGCGCTGGATGGGAGGCCGGAGGGGATGAGTTTGTCGGAGATCAGTCGGTTCATCGGCACTCCGAAGAACTTGACCTCGCGGCTGGTGCAGACCTGGATGGTGCGCGGCTGAAGCTGGCGCGTTTCGCCGCGCGGAGGGTCACGACCAAGGAGGCCTCTGGCAGAAATGCGAGCGCTGGATTACGGAACGGACTGGGGCGCGGCGGGCGAGTTAATCCATTGTGTGGCCGTGCCGGTGTTTGATTGGCCGAATCACCTGCTGGAAGTGATTTCGGCCTCGGCGGTGGCGTGGCGCATGCCAAAGGCGCGTTTCCCCAAAGTGGCGGTCAATGTGATGAAAGCCGCGCGTGTGATCGAAAAGAGGCTGCGGGCATGAAGCGGTTGTTTTTTGCCTTTTGGGCATTTGTAGGCTTCTCAGCGGTTCTCGCGGATGAGTCCTTGAGCTCGAAAAGCGAGCCGATCCTGAAACAACGCTGCTTTGAGGGCACCTCTGGAAACCTCATCTCCCCAGGCGTGACTTTCATTGAGTAAAAACATGCGCGACAAAAGGGGCCACAAAGCGTCATCGCTACCCCGAACGGGGCGGCGGATTGTTCTCCGCCCTCGAACACGAGCAGGCCGTCCCCGCCAGAATCACCGGCATCCTCAAGCTGCGTGACGTCATTCCCTGGGAGAGCTTCCGCCCGCAGCTCGAAAAAATCACCGGCTACGCAACGCGCGACTGGAATAAAGGCGGCAAGCCCCCATTCAACCCCGAGCTCATGTTCAAGGTGCTCATGCTGCAAAAGCTCCATGGCCTCAGCGACGACGCCAACGAGGAGCAAATCTTCGACCAGCAGCCCCCCCCCTCTCAACGGGGGCGAAAATCACACCTGACTCACCCACACACCCAAAAGCCTGACTCATAGAGACCGCCATCCGCCATCTGAAGCAGGAGAAGGCCGAAAAAACCGTTCTTTCACGAGCCAAAGCTAGCCTCGAAAAAAGTTCCTCCTATCCTGAGCTGCCCTTATTTATAACGCGGAGGGAAGAGGAATTGCAGACTGCGAAAAACACATGGGTGTCCCCTGCCATCCAAACGCGGGGCCATCACCTGAAATTGTTTATCCAAGCACACATAGTCACCGCTGAATCGCGCTCATTAAACCATACGAGCGAGGCGTCATCGATGAACGTGACCTCGCAACCAGTCGCGAAAACTGTAGGATGTCAGAAGAATCGGAACTCCGATACTCGCAGAATTTGGCAGCACAGCGCCGAAATAACCGCCCTGACAAGCCTTGAAACAAAGGGAAAGGGAGGGCCTGACTTTGTTACCTGCCGTTGTCACCAAGAGGGGCATTGAACCTCCCTCGTATCGTAAACCCATTGATTTAGAAGGAGTGGAGGCGAGGGCGGGAATTGAACCCGCGCATACCGGTTTTGCAGACCAGTGCATTACCACTTTGCTACCTCGCCATTGCCCTAAAGCAGGCTGATCCTAGGCGGTCGGCCTCCCCCTGTCAACCGCCGTGGCGTCGCCGGATCTCGCTGATGGCCCACGCGGCGTGGTCTGCGATGAGCGGGTGGGGGTCGGCGGCGGCGATTTCAAGGGCGGGCAGGTCGTCGGAAGTTCCCACATTGCCCAGTGCGACGCAGACGTTGCGCAGGAAAGCGGGGCGCTTGATGCGCTTGATGGGGGACTTGGAAAAGAGGGCGCGGAATTCGTCATCCGTGAGCGCCAGAAAATCGCGGAGGGACTTGGAAAAGACCGTTTTCCGGGCCTGAAACGCGGCCTCCCGCGACTCCTGCGCGTGGCGATTCCACGGGCAGGCGTCAAGGCAGGCGTCGCAGCCGTAGATGCGGTCCCCGATGGCGCGGCGGAACTCCAGCGGGATGTCGCCCTTGTGCTCGATGGTGAGGTAGGAGATGCAGCGCCGGGCGTCCATGCTCCGGGGCGCGGTGATGGCCTGCGTGGGGCAGGCGTCGATGCAGCGGGTGCATTTTCCGCACATGTCCTTGGCGGGGGTGTCGGCGGGCAGGTCGAGGGTGGTGAGGATGTCGGCCAGGAAGAACCAAGTGCCGAGCCTGCGGTGGATCTGCATCGTGCTCTTTCCGCCCCAGCCCAGGCCGGACTCGCTGGCGAAGTCGCGCTCCAGGACGGGGCCGGTGTCCACATAGCGCCTCTGGGTGCCGCCATGGGTGATGAGGAAGTCGTCGAGCTCACGCAGCTTTTTCTCGATGAGGTCGTGGTAGTCGTCGTTCCAGGCGTAGCGGGCGATGCGGTAGCGTGTCGAAGGACCGCTTCCTTGAAAGTAGTTCAACGCCATCACGATCACACTCCGCGCCCCTGGCAGTACGATGCGCGGATCGCTGCGGCGTTCGAGGTTCCGGGCCATCCAGGCCATGTCGCCATGCTTCCCTTCGGCGATCCACTGCTCGAACAGCTCGCGATGCGCCGCGGGCCGTGCCGGTGCGATGCGGCAGTCGTCGAAGCCGAGGGATTTCGCCTTGGCGACGAGTGCGGTTTTGATTTCGACCGGGGACATGCCGTGTGGAGGGCTCACACTGATTTTCCGGCGGGCGCCAGGGAGCGGATCTGGTGCTCCAGCGCGTCAAAGGACTGCCACAGGTGCTTCAGCCGCTCCAGGTGGCGGCCCTGGATCTCTTCCATCTGGGCGGCTTCGGCGTGTGCGGGGTCGAGAACGTCGAGAAACCTGTCAAACGACGCCGTGACGTCTTCGGAGACCTGTTTGGAGAGCATTTCGCGCAGCGTGACGGAAGATTCCTCCAGCTTGTCGAGAATCGCATTCCGCGAGCTGCTGAGGCGCATCTGGGTGACCAGATAGATCACTCCCAGGAGCAGCAAACCCGCGCCGGCGGCGATTCCGGCGGCTTCCGGACCGTCGAGCCACCAGCACAGCCCGGTGGCTGCGAGGACGGGGAAGATCAGCCGCGGTACCCAGCAGGCGGTTTTGCGCGCCCTCTCGATCCCGGGTTCGATGTGCTCGTCGAGCTCCAGGCCGATGACGAAACGGCGGAGGGAGGAGTCGATGCGGGTGCCAAAGCGGCGGCGCAAATCGCTTTCCTCCTCGTCGTAATCGTGCACGGTGATGGACGCGTCAGCCGGGAAGATGACGCCGCGGCCGTGGGCGCCCATAAAGCGCTCGAACTGATGCACATCCTCCTCAAGCACGAGGCTCACCTGGCGCCAGCGGTCGCCGGTGCGGTGCTGCAGCTCCTGAAACAGGCGGTGGTCGAGGCTCTCCGGTCGTGGGCCGCCGGCTTCCTCCTCCGCGCTTGGCTTGCGCTGAAAGGCCCGCCTCGTGGTCAGCGCGTCGCTGGCCAGTCCGGCCACGCGCAGGACGGACTCGTGGTAGTCGCGCTCCGTCGCATCGAGGGCCGGCAGGACTTTTTTCAGGGTGCGGTCCACCTGCATTTCGCGCTCGGTTCGCAGCTCTCGAATGACGGCGGTCCTGCGCCGCGCCTCGCTCACTCCGGAGGCCAGGCGTGCGTCCGCCTGCTCCAGCAGCTGCCGTCCGAGCTGGACGGTGCTGGCGAGCTTTTGCAGGCGTGTGGCGTGGTGCTCCACGATGCCGGAAATGTGCTCCTGAAGCGCGTGGAAGCCGCTGTCCTTCAGAATGCGCTCGTGGTCGATCCCGGCATCGCGGGCGAGGATGGCCTTCTTTCCGGACACGGCGAAAAGCGGGAAGTCCCTGCCGAATCGCTGCCGCGTGAGCTGCCCCATGTAATCGGTGATGACCTGGATCTCCTCCGGGCTGCGCAGATCGCTCTGCTGCAGCACAAAAATGACGTGGCGCATCCACTCGCGGTGGACCTTTTCCAGGAACTGCCAGGCGGAGGCCGCCCACGGATTCATGGCGGAGAAGACAAAGATCACTAGGTCCGCGATGGGCACGAAGCGCTCCGTGATGAGCTGGTGCTCGTTTTCGACCGAGTTCGTTCCCGGGGTGTCCACGATGTGGAAATCGCGCAGGAAATCGACCGGCGTGTGGACCTCGTCGAGCGTGGGCGTGACGGGCACGACCTGGTGTTCCTCCCCGTGCTTGAAAAAGAGAATTTTGTCCGTGGTCGGAATGACGCCGGTGCGGGAAAAATCCTGCCCGAAAAGCGCATTGAGGAAGGTGGATTTGCCCACGTTCACCTCGCCGACGACGACAAAGACGAAGGGCTCCTTCAGACTGGCGAGCAGATTGTCAACAATGGCCGCAGATTCCGGGTCTCCGCCCGCCTCGCGCAGCGCCGCCGCAAGAGCGAGCAGCTCCATGCCGATGCGGGATCTCAGTTCAAAATAATCAGCGCCTATCATGTGGGGTCGCGCAAGGTGCCGCTGGCGCTCTGCATCGCAACCTCCGAGCACGGGTTTCGGATCCATCGCGGCTCTACGGCAGGCAAAAGGCGCTCCGCCGCAGGTCCCATGTGGGCGCGGGTCAGCTGCTGGTGGGGAATGGACATGCACAAATGCCGGGCCGCGCTCGTTTCATCCCGCCATGAAACGCATCCTCATCGCCCTGATCGGACTCGCCTCGCTTGTCAGCGCGGCGGATGCGCGAAAGCCGAACATCATCCTCATTTTCACCGATGACCAGGGCTACAACGACCTCGGCTGCTTTGGCTCCACGAAGATCAAAACGCCGAACATCGATCGCATGGCGGCGGAGGGCGTCCGGCTGACGAGTTTCTACGCGCAGCCGGTTTGCGGCGTGTCGCGGGCGGCTTTGATGACGGGCTCGTATCCCATCCGTGTCGCGGAACCGGGAAATGTGAAGCGCCTGCACACGGTGCCGCATCCGCAGGAGGTCACGATGGCGGAGGTGCTGAAGTCGGCGGGCTACGCGACCGCTCTGATCGGCAAGTGGCATCTCGGATTGAACGGCGAAGGCCCGGCGAACACCGATCCGCCGACGATGCCGAACGCGCAGGGCTTCGACTACTTTTACGGCACGCCGAAGTACAACGGCGCCACCGTGCGCGTGCAGGACACGCCCATGCGCAGCCCCATCATGCGCAATCACGAGGTCGTCGTGAAGGCGGTGCAAAGCTGGGACCACATCACCGCCGACTACACGCGTGAGGCGCTCGCGTGGATCGGGAAGAACAAAGAGCAGCCCTTCTTCCTCTACCTCGCGCACAATCTCCCGCACATCCCGCTCGGTGCGTCGGAGAACTTCAAAGGAAAGTCCGCCTACGGCCTGTATGGCGACGCCATCGAGGAGATCGACTGGTCCACCGGCCAGATCCTCGACCAGCTCAAACAACTCGGGCTCGACGACAACACGCTCGTCGTTTTCACCTCCGACAACGGTCCGTGGATCGAAACGACGCCCGGCATGAAACCCGGCGGCAAGCCCTTCATTCCGCGCGATCACTCCGGCACCGCCGATCCGCTGCGCGGCTGGAAAATGTCCGCCTGGGATGGCGGCTGCCGCGTGCCGTTCGTCGCACGCTGGCCGGGGAAAATCCCGGGCGGACGCGTGAGCGACGGCATCTTCAGCACGATGGATCTGCTGCCCACCTTTGCCCAAATCGCCGCAGCAAAGCTTCCCGAAGACCGCACGCTCGATGGCCGCGACGGCACGCTCTTTTTGACCGGCGAGACGGACAGCAGCCCGCGCGAGGACTACCTCTACTACACCGGCTGCCGACTCACCGGCGTGCGTGTCGGTCAGTGGAAGCTCGTGCTGCCGCGGCCCGCGAATCCACCCGGCACCGGCTGGTGGGGCCGCATGATCGAGGCGGTCAAAGAGGCGTCACTCTTCGATCTCGATGCCGATCCCGGCGAAACGACGAATCTCGCCGCCAAACATTCCGATGTCGCCGAACGACTCATGCAGCGCATCGAACAAGCCCGCGCTGAACTCGGCGACATCGACCGCACCGGCAGCGGCGCACGCTTTTTCGATCCGGGCGAGCGTCGTCTCGAAAGCGGTGCGAAAAAACAGGCGTCCGCGAAACCGCCCACCTCCGCCTACGATGACTTCAAACCCGTCGGCCATCTGCGCTTCCGCTTTGAAGGCGATGACATGGAAGGCTGGAGGATCATCGAGGGCACCTTTGCCCAAGTCGTCACCGACATGTCTTCGCTGCCGCGCTCGAAGGACCAGCCCTTCGCCCGTGAAGGCGCTCATCATCTGTCCACCGTCGTGCTTGCTGATGGCAAAAGCGCGACCGACAGCCAGGTCGGCGTCATTCAGTCACCCGCGTTCAAGCTCGAAGGCGACCAGGCCGCGTTCCTCGTTTCCGGCGGCTTCGACAAGGAGAAGCTCTTCATTGCCCTCGTCGATGCCGACACCAGCGAAGTCCTCATCCGCGCCGGCGGCGAAAACGACACGCGCATGCGCCGCGTGATCTGGGACGTCTCGAAATGGAAGGGGCGCAGCGTGCGCTTCCAAGTCGTGGACCATAAGACCGCCGGCTGGGGCCACCTGAACGCCGATGATTTTTCCGTGCAAGGCACGCCGGGATCCTGATCGCCTCGGCGCACCTTTGCGTGCCGGCGCACGAGCCGGGAAGGCCATCCAGACCTTCGATGCCCGCTCGAAACACCCGGGAAAGTGGAAGGATCGCTCGTCGGCTGCACGTTCGACTTCACCATGAGCCATCCCAATTTCCTCAGATTCGCGGCGATTTTTCTGCTTTCCGCATCGCCGTCCGCCATCGCCGCGCAGCCGAACGTCATCCTGCTGATGGGCGATGACCACGGCTGGGAGGAAACCGGCTACAACGGGCATCCGCATGTGAAAACGCCGGTTCTCGACGAGATGGCGGCGACCGGTCTGAAGCTGGAAAATTTCTACGCCGGTCATTCGAGCTGCTCGCCCACACGCGCGAGTTTCATGACCGGTCGCCATCCGAACCGCATGGGCACCTTCGCTCCCGGCTGGTCCTTCCGACCGGAGGAGATCACCTGCGGGCACATCATGACCAAGGCCGGCTACGACTGCATGCATCTGGGCAAATGGCACCTCGGCGCGGTCAAAGTCGCATCGCCGGTGAGTCCGGGGAAGATGGGCTTTCATGAATGGCTCTCGCACGACAACTTCTTCGAACTCAATCCGTCATTCTCGCGCAACGGTGGCCCGCCGGAAGTCTTCAAAGGTGAAAGCTCCGAGATCCTGATCGACGAACTGACGCAATTCATCGGGCGTGCGAAGAAAGCCGCGAAACCCTTCTTCACCGTCGTGTGGTTTGGTTCGCCGCACGAACCTTACAGCGGCCTGCCCGCCGATCTCGCGCTCTACGACGATCTGCCGGCGAAATACCCGGACAAGAAGGTCAAACTCACCTCCAACGAAACCGGCGGACAAACGACGCGACCGCAGGGCGAGGTGCTGCGCGAGCGCTACGCCGAGATCACCGCCATGGATCGCTCCATCGGCACGCTGCGCAAATACCTCGCCACACAGGGCCTGCGGGAGAACACGCTGCTCTTCTATTGCGGCGACAACGGCACCTCGGCCGACGGCTCGCTCGTGCGCCCGCATCTCGGCGTCAAAGGCCAAGTCTATGATGGCGGCATTCTCGTCCCCGGCCTCATCGAATGGCCCGCACGCGTCCCGCAGCCGCGCAGCACGAAAGCTCGCGCCAGCACCAGCGACCTGCTGCCCACGCTCTGCGCCCTCACCGGCCAACCGCTCCCGTCTCGTCCGATCGACGGCATCGACCTCACCCCGCTGATCGACGGCAAGATGACCGCACGGTCCAATCCGCTCTACTTCTGGGAATGTGGGATCGGCAGGGCCAAGGGCGCGCCCTACATCGATCCGGAGCTGCAAAAAGGCACCACGCCGCTGGTCAAGAAAGCGGGAGGCAAGGCCACGCGAGACTTCAACAACTTCAAGCACACCAGCATCACCGACTCTGACTACCTCGGGCCGCGTGCGATCATCGACGGCGACATGAAGCTCGTGATCCACGAGCAGAAAAAGGGCGATCCGAAGATCGAACTCTTCGATCTCAAAGCCGATGCCGCCGAAACGACCAACCTTGCCAAAGAACAGCCCGAAACGGTCGAGAAACTGAGAACCCAGCTTCGCGCCTGGCAGGACGGCGTCTTGAAGAGCCTCATCGGCGCCGACTACCAGAAGTAAACCAATCCCGTCATCATCCCATGACTCGCACATCATTTTTCTCTCTGCTGATCGCCATCGCGACAAGCGTAACGTGGTCGAAGGCATGAAGGGCAAAGCCGTTGTCTCGCGACCGAAGGCGAACTGTGGCGACACGCAGGCAGGACTGGCGAATCTCGACAAATGGATCGCTGGCGGCCCATGGGATGTGATTCATTCCTTCAGCCCCGCTGATACTTGCTCATCCACCGCTTGGCGCAGTTCGTCTGCTCGCCAGTTTCCAAGCAGCACTTCCGGCGGGCGCGGATCCACTGCACCGGATCTTTGTCGGCGGGAATGAATCCCGCCTTCGCGCACCAGGCGACGATGAATTGCCCGGTCCTGCCGCAACCGGCCACACAATGCACGACCACGGCCTCGCGGGCGGCGTGGTGCTGATCCATCAGCGCGATGAAGCATTCGATTTGGGCGTCGGTCGGCACGCCATAGTCGGGCACGTTGATGTGATGGTAGGCGAACTGGCTCGGGACGTCCTGGCGGTTGTCGAACTCGCAGCAGTTCACCACCGCCCGGACGTTCTGTTCCTCGTAGATTTCGAAGACGTAGGGATCAGGCCACCAGGACGCGGCGATGACGCCTTCGACGATCCAGGTGAAGGCTTCGGTTCTTTCGGGTTGTCCCTTTGCGGGCCAGTACCATGGGCGGACGGGGTGCGGCATGTTTTATCATGCGACATTTCTCTTCGTCTGCTCGCGTTTAATCACGCCTCCCACTCACCGACGCACCTTTATGCTCCAAAGCCCGACCACACTGCTCTCCATTGTCATCTTCGCCTTTTCCGCCGCCTCCTCGGTGATGGCCGAGAGCGCTAAAATCGTCCTCGTCGCCGGACAGGTCAAAGAAGTCGATAAAATGGGACATCATGACTACCTCGGCGGCTGCCGGATCATGGAGGCGATGCTGAAGCAGACGCCCGGCGTGGACGTCGTGCTGGTGGAAAAGGAATGGCCGGCGGACGAATCCGTCTTCGATGGAGCGGCTTCGGTCGTGTTTTACACCGATGGCGGTGGCAAGCAGGCCTACCTCGCGACGCCGGAGCATGTGGCGCTGGTTCAGAAGCTGGCGGATGGCAAAACGGGCCTCGTGAACCTTCATCAGGCCGTCGAGTTCCCACCAGCATTCGCGAAACAGTCGGCGGACTGGACTGGCGGCATCTACAACGCGTTCTCGAGTCGCGGTCACTGGGACAGTGTGCATGACAAGTTCCCCGAGCATCCGATCACGGGCGGAGTGACGCCCTGGAAGATCAACGACGGCTGGCTGAACCGCTTCAAATTCCCCGCGGAGATGAAAGGCATCACACCCCTCGTCTGGTCGGGCAAAGAAGCGCTCGGATCGCCCGATGGCGGCGACAAAGACATCGTCGCGTGGACCTTTGATCGCGCCAGTGGCGGACGCTCCTTCAACTTCAGCGGGCTCGACGCTCACTACGCCTGGGAACTCGACGGCATGCGCAAACTCGTCATCAACGGCATCCTCTGGAGCGCCGGCGTCGAGATCCCCGCCGGTGGCGCGAAATGCGATGCCGACAAGGCGCTCGTGGATTCCTTCCTCACCCCACGCATCGCCCCGCCGCCAAAGAAGGCCAAGGAAGCCAAGTAGATTTGGCATCCTCCGGACTCGTCAACCAAAGACCCCATGAAGCTCCTCCCCAAACTCCTCCTTCTCAGCCTCGCCGTCTCCACCACCGCCTTCAGCGCTGACAAAGCGAAGGCGAAAGAGAAGAAGCCAGATCGTCCGACGCCGCCGACGCGTGCGTTCGATGGCCCCGGTGCGCCGACTTTTATCCGGCTGGATGGCAAGCCGGGGGCGAATCCGCCGGTGGATGCGAACGGGGATTTCGTGGTGGGGCCAGAGTATGTCGCAGCCCCGGAGAACAAGGTGATCGAAGGCGTGCCGCAGGGCCGGGTGGAGCAGTTCATCATGAAATCGAAGGACTGCCAGCGCTTCAATCCCGGCATTGCGCGGGAGGAGTTCGGCACGGTGGACCCGAACAATCCGAAGACGCTGATCGTGGAGACGCACGAGATCGACTACCAGCGGGCGATCACGGTTTACATTCCGGCGCAGTATGTGCCGGGGACGGAGGTGCCGTTCATCGTTAAGCACGACGGCCCGGGGGCAGGGAAGTCGGACGCGAATCTCGTCCACATCCTCGACAACCTCATCGCACAGAAGCGCATCCCCGTGCAGATCGGCATTCTGATCGCGAACGGCGGCGGTGATGCGCAGGGGCATGAGCGCGGGCGCGAGTATGACACGATGTCCGGTCTGTATGCCGAGTTCATCGAGCACGAGGTGCTGCCGCTGGTGGAGAAGAACTACGGCATCAAGCTGACCAAGAATCCCGACGGCCGCGCGGTGATGGGCAGCAGCTCCGGCGGATCGGCGGCGCTGATCATGGCCTGGTATCACCCGGAGTGGTATCGGCGTGTGCTGACGACTTCTGGCACCTTCGTGAACCAGCAGTGGCCCTTCAATCCTGAGACGCCCGGTGGTGCCTGGGACTTCCATGACAAACTCATTCCGCAGAGCGAGAGGAAGCCGCTGCGCATCTTCATGGCCGTGGGGGATCGCGACAACTACAACCCCAACGTCATGCGCGACGGCATGCATGACTGGGTCGAGGCTAATCACCGCATGGCGAAGGTTCTGAAGGCGAAAGGCTACGACTACCAATACCTCTTTTGCCTCAACAACGGCCACGGCATCCGCGAAGCCAAGCCGCAGATCCTTCCGCATGCGCTGGAGTGGGTGTGGCAGGGCTATCCGGTTGGAAAATAGCGGTGGCCAAGTCATCTCCGCGAATCACATGCGCACCGCAGTGCCGGGCGAAAAAGCGGGACGCTGCGCCCACATGGTTTCTACGGGGAAGATGCGGCTGTGGCGTGGGCGGCGAGCAGTTGCTCGACGCTTCGTTCCCAGTTGAGCTCTTGCGTGAGCCGGATGTGACCAGTGGTCCCGAGCTGGTCGCGGCGGGCGGGGTCGTCGAGCAGGTCCAAGATCGCATCACCGAGCTTTTCAGCGCTGTTTTCCATGACGTAAACGGCGCCTTCACCGGCCGAAAAACGCCCCTCGACGGTGCCGAACATGACGATGGGTTTCGCGAAGGCCATGTATTCGAGCACCTTGTTCATGGTGCAGTGGTCGTTGTAAGCGTTGATGGGATCGCAGGCGACACCGAGGTCGATGCTGCGAAGGGCGCGGCAAAGGAACTCGTCGCTGACACGGCCGGGCATGCTGACATGGTCCTGAAGGCCAAGCCGATCCCGCAGGGCGAGCAGCTCGGCGTGCTCGGGGCCGGAACCCATGAGGAGGAAGTGAACGTCCTTGCGATTTCGCGTTTGGACGATGTGCCCGGCGGCTCGGACGAGGTAATCGACGCCATCCGCATTTCCCATGACGCCGATATAGCCGACGAGGTGCTTTTTTCCTTCACGAAGCGCGGGATCAGGCTCGCCGGATGTCTGCATGCGGTTGGGCGCGGTGCGGACGACGAAGGCGCGGTCCTCCGCGAGCTTCCCACGCTGTTTAACGGCACGAAGGACGCTTTGATTGGTGGCAATGACGACATCGGCGAGGGCCAGGGTGCAGCGTTCTGCGGTGCGGACGGCCCAGTACATGAGGCCGCGCTGGCCGAACTTCGCCTCGAACATCTCCGGCCAGAGATCATGCACGTCGAAGACAACTTTTACGCCGGCGAAGAGCCGGAACGGCAGAGCGACGAGGAAGAGGAGGTCCGGCGGGTTGCAGAGGTGAATGACGTCGAAGCCGGTGCGTCGCCAGGCTTTGAGGGCGCAGCAGAATTCGCCCCACAGCGCGGAGGCATATTCGGAAATGAACCCGGTGATCGATCCCGCCTCTCCGCTGATCCAGTGGCGATAAATTTGAATGCCTTCCAGCACCTCCTCCGCCTGCGTGTAGCCGCGCATCTGCGGGCAGATGACGGTGACTTCGTGACCGGCATCCCGGAGGGCGCAGGCCTCCTGCCAGACGCGCCGGTCGAAGGGAACGGGGAGGTTCTCGACGAGGATGAGCACACGCATGGCGACGGGCGGTTTCGATCAGGCACCGCCGCCTGCAGCCCGCTGCTCCTTCGGCAGCCACTTGATTTGCAGGGTCTTGCCGTCCTTTTCCCCCGCGCCTCCGAAGAAGTCGCCGGTGTCCTTCAAAGTGACGAAAATGAGAAAGCCGAAAAGCATGAGGGCGCAGGCGGTTTGCACGTATTCGAGGAGGCGTCCCTGAACCGGCTTGCGGCGGATGGCCTCCATGATGGCCATGGTGATGTGCCCGCCGTCGAGCACAGGAAAGGGCATCATATTCAGGATGGCGAGGTTGATGTTGAAGACGACGCTGAACCACAGGACCAGACGCCAGCCGTCGGGATGCTGGAAGAGCTTGTAATAGAGACGGCCGACGCCGACCGGGCCGCTCATGTGGGCGGGGCTGAGGTCGGATTTTGGCGAAAAGAGCTTGGTGACGAGATTGCCCATGTGGCGCACGGAGTCGCTGATCTGCTCCCAGGGGGTGATCGTGATGGGTGTGCGCTTACCGTCGCTGTCCCAGGCAAGGCCGATCATCGGGTAGGCCTTTTTGTCCTCGGTGAACTCGGCGAGGTTGCTTTCATCGGGAATCCGCGGCGTGACCGTGAGCTGGAGGGCCTGGTCGCCGCGTTCCACGTCGAGCAGGATGCTTTTCCCGGGGTTGGCCTTGATGTAATCGCTGAGATCACCCGGACTGCGGATGGGCTGGCCGTCCATGCGAACCACAAGGTCGTTTGGCTTGAGACCGGCATCGGCGGCGGGGCTATTTTCATGCACCTGCCCGACCATGGGAGTCATCTGGCCCTGAAGCCCGATGTCCCGCAGATCGGGGCGCCTGAAGATGGCACTCCACCATGACCTGGTTTCGGCTTTGGTCTCTGGTTGCGGCCATGCCTTGGGGTCCAGCACAAATTTCAGCACGCCCTGCCCCGGACGCTCGACTTCAAAGGGGATGGTGTCCCCCTCGCTGGCGACGACGGCCCAGCGCACGCTGTCCACCAGGCCTTCGAAACGCTTCACCGGCTGGCCGTCCACGCTGACGACTTTGTCACCGGGAAGGATGCCAGCTTTCATTGCCGGACTGTCCTCGGACACGTGACCGACGATGGTGGTGGTGTGCGCCTCGCTTTGCGGCTTGCCGACGGCCCAGACGGCGACGGCAAAGACGCAGGCCAGCAGGAAACTGAACAGCGGACCGGCAAAGGCGACGATGATCTTGTCCAGAGGCGTGATGGCAGGCAGGGGCTCGGTTTGGTCGGACTCGCCCTCGATCCCGCCCATGGGAGCCATCTGCGGCAGGGCCACAAAGCCGCCCGCCGGGATGCTGCCGATGCCGTATTCGACACCGTTGATGGTCTTGCGCCACAGCGGCTTGCCGAACCAGATGTAGAATTTTTCCACCTTCAGTCCGCGCCAGCGCGCGGCGAGGAAGTGGCCCCATTCGTGGACGACGATCATGAGGTTAAAAACCATGATCACCTCCACGATGAGGATGATGAAGCGGAGGGTCTCGCCGAAGGCGCCGAGGGAGGAAAGCCAGGCCATGTGAAAAAGAGAATGCGGTCGGGGTGGCGTCCCGGAGCGGCAGGCGCCACGAGACAAGACGGGTACGCTAACACCCCGCTGCTGGAGGCGCAAACGCGGCAGCCAAGTTTGTTCCAGAAATCGGGGCGACTTCGCCGTTATTTATGAAATACTGGGGCCAACAACCCCTCGAACACAAGCTACGCTCCTGCATTGATGAGATTCAACCGCCTCGCCCTTCTCCTGCTGCTCTCCTGCTTGCTGATGTCCTGCCGCACCGCAAAGAGCGTGGTAGCGGCGGTGCATGTGCAGCCCACGGATTTCCTGCCGCACGCCGGGGAACTGAAGGAGGACCGGAAGCGCTCGCCCTTTCTCGGCAACTGGTGGACTTCAGACAAGCGCGTGAAAACCGCCGCCGAGAAGGTGAAATCCATCTACATCGCGCCGGTGACGACGGAACATCTCCGCCCGATGAAACAGAAACTTGTGAAGCTCGAGTTCAGCGAGGAGCGCCGGAAAGAAAAACTGGCCGTCCTGGCCGGTTATGCCCGCGAGAAGTTCGCAAGCGCCTTCAAAAAGAACAAAAAGTCACGCTACAAGGTGGTGGACGAGCCGGCCAAAGACGCCATGACCCTGAAGCTCTCGATCTTTGAATGGGAGCCGAACACCCTGACCGGGCTCGCCATGCGCGAGGCGGTGGACCTGTTGACCCTGCCGATGGTGGGGGACTTCCTGGCCAAGCCGGCGCGCGGCCAGATCGCCATTGAAGGCGTCCTGATCGAGCCGAAGACAAAAAAGTCCTTCTTTGAGTTCGCCGACAAGGAAGAGGCAAAGACACTCTTCATTTTCTTCCCGCAGGAGGTCTTTCCCTCCGGTCAGGCCAAGCATGCCATCCGGGAATGGGCGCGGCAGTTTGAAAAGCTCATAAGCACCCCGCCGGAGGTCAGAGTGCGGGACAGCCTGCCGGTACAGTTCATCGCCTTCTGAAAGCCGCCCTTCCAGATTGGAGGGGAAATCATAGAAACCACGCTCACTAAAAGAGAGCGGCATTTTTTATCGCGCTGAACGAATAATTCGTCATTGCACGGGTCTGAGCCTCCATGCGCTAATCACCCGCGCAACTCTCCACTATGAAA